>JBBRQA010000026.1:0-23484 GCA_038227085.1 Burkholderiales bacterium
CCACCTTGAATTGCACGGTGAGAAGCGCCATGCCGGGGCGCGAGGTCGAGTAGACGTGCTCGACACCCTGCATCTGCGCGAGCACCTGCTCGGCGGGAGTAGCCACCAGCGACTCGACGTCACGCACCGAGGCGCCCGGAAAGGGTACGAAGACGTTGGCCATCGTGACATCGATCTGCGGCTCCTCCTCGCGCGGCGTGACGAGGATCGCGAAGAGGCCGAGCAGCAGCGCCACGATGGCGGCGAGCGGCGTGAGCTGCGAATCCTGGAAATAGCGCGCGATGCGCCCGGAGATCCCCATTCGCCCGGCGCCCTCAGCCCTTCAAGCGGCGGATGCCGAGGCGGTCGAGGATGAACTTCTCGTAGAACGGCTCCGCGTCGCCGGTCTTCATCTTGCGGATAAAGTACTTCTCGTAGGCGATCTTGGCGAGGTGCACCCACTTGCCCTCGCTCGACCAGTTCACGTTGCGCGGCGGGATCTGCGGCAGCGCGGCGAAGGCGATGCCGGAATCGCCGAAGTCGGCCAGGCAGACCGCGTTCCAGGTCGCACGATGGCTGGGCTCCTTGCCGGCGATCTGGTCGCGGATGTTGGCGACCACGGCCGACACCATCGACTCGATCATGAAGCCGGTCTTGGGCGCGCCGGTGGGAACCGGCGTGGCCTCTACGGGCGGGATCGCCACGCACACGCCGACGGCATAGACGTTCTTGTGGGTCGGGTTGCGCTGGAAAGCGTCGATCAGCACGAAGCCGCGCGGGTTCACGAGCCCCTCGACGCCGAAGACCGCGTCCACGCCCTTGAAGGCGGGCAGCATCATCGAGAACTTGAACGGGATCGCATGGCGCTTCTTCTCGGTGCCGTCCTCGTTCAACTCGAGGGCGTGCAGCACGCCCGGCTCGATCTTCTCGGTCTTCGCATTCACCACCCACTTGATGTGATGCTCGCGCATCCCGGACTCGAGCAGGCCCTTCGTGTCGCCCACGCCGCCGAGGCCCAGGTGGCCGATGTAGGGCTCGGCGGTCACGAATGTCATCGGCACGCGGTCGCGGATCTTGCGCCGGCGCAGGTCGGTGTCCATGATGAAGGCGAACTCGTAGGCCGGGCCATAGCACGACGCGCCTTGCACCGCCCCGATCACGATCGGTCCGGGGTCGGCGACGAACCTCGCCCATGCCTCGCTCGCGAGCACGGCGTGATCCACGTGGCATACGGAACTCGTGTGGCCCTCGGGGCCCAGGCCCGGCACCTCGTCGAAGGCAAGCTTCGGACCCGTGGCGATCACCAGGAAATCGTAGGCGACGGAGTTGCCGTCCTCTAGCTCCACGCGGCTCTCCTTCGGGTGCACGCGCTTTGCGCCCGCGGCCACGTAGGCGATGTTCTTCTTCGCCAGGTACTTGGCCGCGGGAAACTCGATGTCGCCGCGCTTGCGCCAGTTGACCGCCACCCACGGGTTCGAAGGCACGAAATGGAACGTGTCGCCGCGATTGACGACGGTGATGCGGTGTTCCGCGCCGAGTGCCTTCCGCAGGTCATAGGCGGCAGGCAATCCGCCGATGCCGGCGCCCAGGATGACGATGTGTGCCATGGTTTCTCCTCCGTTGTGGACAGCGATGTGCGAAGCGAAATCAGGATTGGGCGTGCGCGCCCGCGCCCATGCCGGCCTTCACCGGATCGAGCGCCACGCGCTCGCCGGACTTCAGGCCCGCGAGCACCTCGATGCCGCGCTCGTCGGAGACGCTGCCCAAGCGTATCTGGCGAAGCTGCGGGGCGGCATTCTCGATCACCACGTAGACGGCGGTGAGCTCGCTGCGGCGCAGGATCGCCTCGCGCGGCGCCATGAGGCGCGCCGCCTTGCCGACCACGAAGTGGGCATGCGCGAAGACGCCGGGGTAGATGCCGCGCACGTCCTGCGGCAAGTCGATGCGCACTTGCGTCGAGTGCGTGCGCGGATCGGCCGAGGGCACGACCGTGATCGACTTGGCCTCGATCCAGCGGTTAGCCGAGGGGATCTCGATACGGGCGCGCGATGCCGCCTGGATGGATGCCACCTGTCCGGAGGCGACGGTCGCGACGACGCGCAGGGTGGCGGGATCGAAGCCGGTCATGATGGGCTTGCCGGGCGTGGCCATCTCGCCGAGCTGGACGTGGCGCGCGGCGACCACGCCGCTGAAGGGTGCCACGATCGTGGCGAAGCTTCGCTCGGTGGCGGCCTGGCCCGCGCCCGCGAGCATAGCCTTCATCTGCGATTCCGCCGACTTGAAATCGGCTTCGGCCTTGTCGAGCGCCGCCTGGCTGATGAACTTCTGCGAGAAGAGCTGGCGCGAGCGCTCGAGGGTGGCGCGCGCGTTGGTGAGCGTAGCCTCAGCGGAACGGACCTGCGCCTCGCTCGCGGCCTGCGCCTGCGTCGCGGCCCGCTCGTCGATGCGCGCGATCACGGCGCCCTTCTCGACGCGGTCGCCCACGTCGAAGCGCAGGTCCACGATGCGTCCCGCGATCTGCGAGGAGACGGTCGACTGGTGCACCGCCTCGACCACCGCCTCGGACGAAAGCGTGAGCTCGACCTCGCGCAGCTCCACGGGCGCGGCAGCGAGCGCCTGCGCGGGAGCCGCCGGCGCCGCGGGCTTGTTGGCGCCGCAGGCGGCGAGCAGCAGCGCGGCGGCCGCGAAGGCGACGCGGTTCACGCCCGGCTCGGCACCGGAGCGTCGGACCTCACGCCAAACTTGCGAAGGATCGTCTCGAGCGGGCAGAAGCCGGTAAATCCGCTCTGGAAAAGGTTCGCGCCGACGAAGACGGTGAACCAGAGCCAGTATCTGCTCACGAAGAGCGGGCTCGCCTCGACGCCCAGGGCCAGGGCCAGGAGCACGAAGGCTCCGGCGAAGATACGGACAATGCGTTCGGTGGTCATGGTGTCGCTCCGGTCAGTTGACTGTATACTATAGGGAGTATAGTATATTAATGCAAATACGCTGCCATTCCATGCTGCGCCGCATCCAGGCGCGCCTGTTGAGGAAGGTCAACCATGCCGGTGATCCAGGACGAGAAGCAAAAGGGCGAGCTGGTGATGCGCCTGAAGCGCGCCGAAGGGCAGCTGCGGGGCATCCAGGCCATGATTGAAGCGGGCGAGGACTGCGAGAAAGTGGTCCAGCAGATCTCGGCCGCGCGCCGCGCGCTCGACAAGACCTTCTTCAACGTGCTCGCCTGTGCCATCCAGGCCGATCCCGCTTCCGCCGCCGGCAAGGCGGGTGGCGAGCGGCGCCTGAAGCACGTCGCCGAGCTGCTGGCCAGGTTCGGCTGATCATGAAGCGCTTCCTCGCAGCCTCGGCGCTGGCAGCGATCCTCGCGGCCTGCGCGACCCCTCTTCCCGGCGCGGGCGAACACGCGCATGGGGCGTCGCCACCCGACTCGCGCCAGGCGGTGCGCTTTCCGCAGCCGCTACGCGATCACACGCTCGCCAATATGCGCGACCACCTGCTCACCTTGCAACGCATCCAGGATGCGCTCGCATCCGGCGCCTTGGAGCGCGCCGCCGAGCTCGCGGAAAGCCGCCTGGGCCTGAGCTCCCTCGAGGCCCACGGCGCGCACGACGTCGCGAAGTTCATGCCGCCCGCGATGCAGGAGATCGGCACGGGCATGCACAAGGCCGCGAGCCGCTTCGCCATCGAGGCGACGAGCGCCGGCGCGACCGGCGACCTCAAGGCGCCGCTCGCGGCGCTGTCGGCAGTGACCGCTCAATGCGTCGCGTGCCACGCGGCGTACCGCCTCGAGTAGCGGCGATGGAATTCTCCTTCGACCCCGCCCGGCTGCTTCGATGGAACACGCGCTTCTGCGCCGAGGGCTACCTCTTCGGCACGGAGCCCAACGCGTTCCTCGCGAGCCAGCGCGAGCGCCTGAGAGCTGGCATGCGCGCGCGCTGCGTCGCCGACGGCGAGGGACGCAACAGCGTCTGGCTCGCGGCCAGGGACTGCACGTGATGGCCTTCGATTTCTCCTGGACATCAGGGCTTCTTCACCCACGCGCTGCACCATCCCTTGGCCGCGACAAGCCTATTCTGAAATAGCGTGCACGGGGCGTTGGTGTCGGCCGGCTTACCTTGATAGAGCTGGCAGTTGCCGCATGACTGGTCGGCCGCGTATTTTGGGAACTTAACCTTGTCAGCCCTTGTGGCATCGGTTTTATAACCCAAGGCCTGCGCCTGCGGATCGGTTTCCAACACCTTCGCGGCACTATCAGCGAAAGTGAACCGCGAAGCCGACAGTGCAGACGCAGCACCAGCGGCGCCAATCAGAAACGTTCTTCGTTTGTACTCCATGATGATTCCTTATGTCGCAAGCCCCACTGCGGCGACGCCTCTAAAGCACGCGGGACCGATTTACCCCGGAACTCAGCATACGAACGGCCGACCGTGATGTCTGTTCGTTGTCGCACCTACGAAGCAGACCGTCGGCGCCTTGAGGATTCAGCGCGAAAGATGAATCGGCGACAGCGGTGGCGGATGACCACCAAGACAATCTCACCTTCTGCGCAGTCGCGGTTTGCAAGGGCTGAGAGTGCTGGCGCACAGATGGCGCTTTGCTTGTGGCCTATCGTAGGAGATTGATACAGCCAACGCTCACAAACTCAAGGATTAGCCAAAATGATCAAGAACGAATATCTCGCGACGATGGAAAAGCAACTCAGAAAATGGGACTCGGATTTGGATGAGCTTGCGGCCGCAGGACAGAAAGCGTCCGATAGGGCGCGCACGATGTACATAGATCAAATTAGAGAGCTTCGCGTTGGCCGCGATTCGGCACACAAGCGACTGTCCGAGATTCGTGCCGCGACCGAAGTGGCAGGGGCGCGAATGCACTCAGGAATGGATGCCGCATGGGACACGATGCACAAGGCATTGAAGAGAGCGTCGACTGAACTGAGAAAGTAACTGACAGGCGGCCCATGTCGCACTCGCGAGCGCGGTCGTAATCGGGCTGTGAATGTCGCATCGTCTCTCTTGCCCATGCGATCATCGCGCTGTTACCCCATGCCATGAGCCGGTGCACATCGAGCCGGAGAATCGGTATTGCGGCGGAACAAGTCCTCGATCTTGCTCTTAACGGCGATCCACTTCGCCTCGGGCTTGATGGTGATGCTGTTGGTCACCCCAATCACGCCCATCAGGTTGCGCAAGCTGCGCGCGGCAGCGTCCTTCTGCTATTGCCAATCGAGGGTGCCCGTCAGCGTGACCCACGCCGTTCTTCACGATGACCCTGACCTTGACCTTGTCGTGGGTAATTCGTAGTCTCACTTCAGCGCATTCAGCGTCGCCTCGGTCAGGTCCTGGTCGGTGCGCTTGAGCGAGCCGACCATTTCGACGGCGATGTCGTTGGCCAGGCCCTTGACGCCATAGACGCCCTTCGCGGCCTCTTCGGCGGCTGACTTTTCAGCATAGTGCGCAACCGGCCGGTGAGCGTGGCGACTGCCACTCTTGGCGGTGACCCCGATGTGGGCCGAATGGACCTCGGGCGCCACTTGAGTTCGTCGAGAACGTTCGTCTGGAATGGCAACGCCGGCTCGAATGGCGACCTCGCGGGCATGGCGCCCTTCCGGGCGTCCTGCGGTTGATTGCGATCAATAGGGCGGGCGAACACGATGCAAGAATGGGCTTGTTTCTTCAAGGACAAACACCATGGAGTTCCTAGCATTCGCGCGCGGACCGGCGCTCGCCATCGCCATCGCGGTCTTCGGGCTCGGAATCGCCTGGCGACTTTTCGGGATTTTCCGGCGCCCGGCGCCCCGCCTCCTGTCGGAGCCGCGCAGCACCGCCACGGGGGCCGGCGCCGCGCGGGCGATCGTCACCCACATGTGGCACGCGAAGAACTTCCGCCGGCGCAGCCTCACACGCTCGCTCAACGCCTATGCCTATCACATCGGCCTCGCCATCATCGCCTTCGGCTTCGCGCCGCACATCGCGTTCGTCGACCGCCTCACGGGGATCTCCTGGCCGGCGCTTCCCGGCTGGCTCTTCGTCGCAGGCGTGGCGGTGACCTTCGTCGGGCTCGCCTACGCGCTGATGGAGCGCCTCGCGTCTCCCGTGCTGCGGCTTCTCTCGAATTTCGACGATTACGCGAGCTGGGTGGTGACGGCGCTCCCCGTAGTGACCGGAATGGCGCTCCTCACTTTGCCGATCGCATCTCGCTACCCGTTCACGCCCGACCGGCCGCTCGCGGTCGCCCTGCACCTGCTCTCGCTCGAGCTGCTGCTCGCGTGGCTGCCGTTCAGCAAGCTCTCGCATGCCTTCCTGGTGTTTGTCTCCCGGGCGACGACCGGCGCCGCGCTCTCGCGCCGCGGAGCGGTGGCATGAGCGACCTCGAACCCGTTTCGCAGCCGGTGCCCGCTTTGCAACCGCTCGCCACACACGCTCCCGCGCGCTGGGACAAGCAGGGCGAGCGCAGCGACAGCGAGCGACTCGCGAGCGCGATGTCCGGATTCATGCGCGATTTCGGCCGCACCGCGGCGATCCATTTAGAGTCGTGCATCCACTGCGGCCATTGCGCCGAGGCGTGCCATTTCTACGTCGCGACGCGCGAGGCGAAGTACACGCCCATCTGGAAGCTAGAGCCTTTCAAGCAGGCTTACAAGCGCGAGGCCGGTCCCTTCTCGTGGGCCTACCGGATGCTCAACCTGAAGCGCGCCGTCACGGTCCAGGAGCTCGAGGAGTGGCAGGAGCTCATCTACGACTCGTGCACGATGTGCGGGCGCTGCACGCTCGCCTGCCCGATGGCGATCGACATCGCGAGCCTGGTCGGCCTCGCGCGCCACGGCATGTTCGAGGCGGGGCTCGCGCCGCAGGATCTGTGGTCGGTCGCAGAGCGCGCCGAGCGCGAGGGCAGCCCGCTGGGCGCCACCCCGAAAGTGCTGCGCGAGCGCCTCGATTGGCTCGCCGACGAGCACGAGGTGCCGATGCATCTCGACCTGCCCCGGGCCGACGTGCTGGTGACGCTCTCCTCGATCGAGATCATGAAGTACCCTCTGTCGCTGGTCGCCACGGCGAAGGTGCTCGAGCACGCGGGCTACTCGTGGACCGTCTCCACGCGCGGCTACGAGGCCACCAATTTCGGCATGCTCTCCGGCAACCGGGAGTGGCAGCGCGACATGACGATGAAGCTCATCGACGCGGCCATCGCCTGCGAGGCGAAGATCGTGGTGCTGCCCGAGTGCGGGCACGCGTACTCGGCAATGCGCTGGCAGGGCGCCGAGATGCTCGGCAAGCCGCTGCCCTTCCGCGTGTTGCACATCTCGGAGTTCCTCGCCGAGAACGTGGCAAACGGGCGCATTCGCGTGAAGCCCCTCGACGCATCGGTCGCGTTCCACGATCCTTGCCAGGTTTCGCGCCGCGGCGGGGCCACGCAAGCGCCCCGCGATGTGCTTGCGGCGCTGGGCCTCGACCTGCGCGAGACCGAAGATGCGGGCGACCTCAATTTCTGCTGCGGCGGGGGCGGCGGCGTGATCGCCAACCGCCGCGCCGACGCGCTGCGACACAAGGCGTTCGAGATCAAGATGGCACAGCTCGATGCAACGGGCGCAGAGCTCACGGTGACGAGCTGCGCCAACTGCCGCCAGAGCTTCGACGACGGCCAGTCCCATTTCCACTGGGACCGCAAGATGGGCAGCCTCCTGGAGCTCGTCGCCGAGCGCCTCGTCCAGAGAGCGCAGTCGCACAGCGCTTGACAGACAGGCGCTCATATTAGATCTTTCTAATATAATATTGAAGAAAGAAGGAGGCGCCATGAATTTCGACAAGGAACTCGACGCGCGCGGAATGAACTGTCCGCTGCCCATCCTGCGAGCCAGGAGGGTGCTGAACGAGATGAAGACCGGCGAGATCCTGCGCATCGTCGCGACGGATCCCGGATCAGTCAGGGACTTCGAGGCTTTCTGCAAGCAGACCGGCAACGACTTGCTTTCGCAGGAGGCGCAGGCAAAGGAATTCGTCTTTTTCATGAAGAAGAAGTGAGGCCCGCCGTGGCGCGCCAGCCGCGGGATGCGGTGTTCGTCGGCCACGAGATCTACCGCCAGGCCGCCTACGGAAGTCTGCACCCCCTTGCGATCCCCCGCGTCGAATCGGTCGTCGATCTGTGCCACGCCCTCGGCTGGCTCGAGCCCGGCGAGTATCACGTGAGCCCGCGCGCGAGCGAAACCGAGCTCGCGTGGTTCCATCAGGTCGACTACGTGGCGGCATTGCGCGAGGCGTCGGCGTCGGGGCGCATCGACCAAGAGTCGCGCGAGCGCTACGGCATCGGCACCATGGAGAATCCCCTCTTCCCCGGCGTCTTCGAGCGCGCCTCGACGAGCGTCGGCGGCTCGATCCGCGCCGCGGAGCTCGCATTGGAAGGCCGCATTGCCTACCATCCCGCCGGCGGCACCCACCACGGGCGCCCGGGACGGGCGAGCGGGTTCTGCTTCTTCAACGACCCGGTGTTCGCGATCCTGCGGCTGCTGCGCGAAGGCGTGGAGCGCATCGCCTACGTCGACCTAGACGCGCATCACGGCGACGGGGTGCAGGACGCCTTCGAGGGCGATGGCCGCGTGCGCACGATCTCGATCCACGAGGCGCAACGCTGGCCCCACACGGGGGCCGCCACCGACACCGCGCGCGGAACCGCGTGCAACCTGCCCGTGCCGCGTGGATTCAACGACAACGAGTTGCGGCTCCTCATGGACGACGTGGTGCTGCCGCTCGCCGCATGCGATCGCCCCGAGGCGGTCGTCATCACCTGCGGCGCCGACGCCCTCGCCGGCGACCCGCTCGGGCGCATGGCGCTCACCAACTCGGCGTTGTGGAGCGCCGTCGAGCAGATCGCGGCGCTCGCCAAGGCCTCGGTCGTGCTGGGCGGCGGCGGATATAACCCGTGGACGCTCGCGCGTTACTGGACGGGGCTCTGGGGGCGGCTGTCGGGGCGCGCGATTCCCGGGGCGCTCGAGGGCGAGGCCCGCGCGGTGCTCGAGCGCCTGTCCTGCGACCTGATCGACGAGGAAGACGTGCGACCCGAATGGATCGCCACGCTCGCCGACCGCCCGAACGCTGACGCCGTGCGCCCCGAGATCGTCGCGTTGCGCAACGCCGCACTCGCCCGCCAAGCCACGCAGGCCGCGGCATGAGCGCCTGGATCGAGCGGCTCGCCGCGATCGAAGAGCTCGAGGATGCGCCGCTCGACGCGCGCCTCGTCGAGGAGTTCGAGAGCGCGAGTGCCGTTTTCGGCCGGCGCGAAATCCGCTTCTCCACGCCCACCTTCAAGTCTTACTCGAGCTGCGACATGAACGGATGCGGCAAGAATTCCTTCCCGGCCTTCTCGGTCACCGCGGGCGGATGCGCGCTCGACTGCGACCACTGTCAGGCGAAGATCCTCGAGCCCATGATCCCGGCTACCAAGCCCGCGACCCTCGATCGCAAGGTACGCGCGATGATCGAGACCGAGGACTTGCGCGGCTTCCTGCTCTCCGGCGGATCCAACCGCTCCAACGAGATCCGCTACGAGCCGTATTTCCCGGTGATCGAGGGGTTGAAGCGCGATTTCCCGCACCTGAAGATCGCGATCCACTCGGCGCTCCTCGACTCCGCGCGCGCACGCGGGATGGAAGCGGCGGGGGTGGACACCGCGATGATGGACGTGATCGGCGCGCAGGAGACGATCCGCGAGGTCTATCACCTCGACCGCCCGGTGGAGGATTTCGAGGCGACGCTCGAGGCCCTGTGCGCCACCTCGATGCAAGTCGTTCCGCACATCGTGATCGGTCTGCACTACGGACGCATCCTCGGCGAGACGCGCGCGCTCGACATCGTCGCGCGCCACCGCGTGCACTCTCTCGTGCTCGTGGTGGTGATGCCCTTCTACGCCCGCCCCGGCACCTTCGCGACGCCGGACACTTCCGACGTGGGACGCATCTTCCTGGAAGCGCGCCGCCGCTTGCCGGACCGCGAGGTGGTGCTGGGCTGCGCGCGCCCCCCGGGCATGCACCGGCGCGTGACCGACGCCTACGCGGTGGCCGCGGGCCTGGACGGCATCGCGTTCCCCGCCGACGGCACGCTCGCCGTGGCCGAAGCGCTCGGCCGCCCGGCCGTGCAGGAGCATGCGTGCTGCTCGATGAAGACCGGACGCACGATCAAGATCCATCCGCGCGCGAGCGTCGCGATGCCATGAGGTCCGAAGCCGTCGATGTGCTCTGCATCGGTCTCGGTCCCGCGGGCGCGCGCGCGGCCGCTGCCGCCGCGGTCCATGGTTGCCGCGTGGTGGCGCTGGATCGCAAGCAGGTGGCCGGAATCCCGGTGCAATGCGCAGAGTTCGTGCCGGCCCTCGTCGCAACCGAGGTCGAGGGGCTCGCGCAGTGCGTGCGCCAGAGCATCGGCGCCATGCACACGTTCGTCGAGACCGAGGCGCCGGACCTCACTGCGCCCTTTCCCGGGCAGATGCTGGACCGCGCCGCGTTCGATGCGCATCTCGTCGCCGAAGCGGCGCGCGCCGGGGCCGAATGCCGCTTCGCCACGACGGTGCGCGCGATCGCACGCGACGGCACGGTGAGCCTTTCCGACGGCGGAAGCATCGCGCCGCGCCTGATCGTCGGCGCCGATGGCCCCCGCTCGATCGCGGGCCGCGCCATCGGGCAGGTGAACCGCTCGCTCGTGGAGACGCGGCAGGTGACGGTGCCGCTCCACGCGACCCACGATGCGACCGACATTTTCCTTTCGGCCTCGATCCCGGGCGGCTACGGCTGGCTCTTTCCCAAGGGCGACATCGCCAACGTGGGCGCGGGCGTGGATCCGCGGCACAAGCTCGCGCTCAAGGCGATCGTGGAATCGCTGCACGCGCGCCTTTCCGCGGAGAGGCGCGTGGGCCGCGAGATCCTCGCGCGAACCGGCGGCGCGATCCCCGTGGGCGGGCCTCTCGTGCCGCGCGGCCTCCTCGGATCGGTCCCCGTGCTCCTCGCCGGCGACGCGGCCGGCCTCGCGAATCCTGTGACCGGCGCCGGCATCGCTTCGGCGGTGCACTCGGGCACGCTGGCGGGCGAAGCCGCCGCGCTCTTTCTCGAGGGCCACGCCACCGCGCTCGACGACTACGAGGACGAGGTGGACGCGCTATTCCGCCCCGCGCTCGCGCGCGCCCTGCATCGCCGCGAGGCACTGCTTCGCGCGGCGCCTTCGCCGGCGGCCCTGCGCCGCGGCTGGATCGCCTACCCCGAGTACTGGACGCAGGGAGTGAACCCATGAGCTGCACCCGTCCCGAAGGCGCGAGCCCCGCGGCGCAAGGCGTGAACGGGCTGGACCACAATCCTCCGGAGCTGATGCGCCCGCGCATCCCGATCGCCACGCCGAAGGAGGCGCGCAACGGCGCACGCGTGAAGGTGAACAACGTCGCGCCGCAGGGCGTCTACCGCCCGAACTACAACGTGCTCACGCCCTCCATGCGTTCGCCCGAGTACGTGCAGATGTCGACGGCCGCGGCACTCACGCTCGGCATCATGAGTGGCAGGATGCATCGCTGCGAGTGCACCCGATGCCTGAACCTGCTCCTCACCTACCCCGAGGGGTGCCGCGCCAACTGCGCCTACTGCGGCCTCGCGCGCCATCGCGAAGCCGAGCGCGACTACGCCGACCGCAACTTCATCCGCGTCGACTGGCCCGCCGTGCCGCTCGCGCAGGCGATCGACATCGTGGCGCGCGACGGCGACAAGAGCCCCTTCCATCGCATGTGCATCTCGATGATTACGCACCCCAACTCCGACGCCGATACGGTGACGGTGCTCAGGCAATGGACCGAGCGCATCGATCCAAAGACCATCCCCGTGTCGATCCTGTCCAACCCCACGACCATGAAACGCGCGGACGTCGCGCGCCTGCACGAGCTGGGCGCCGACATCTTCACCGTGGCGCTGGATGCCGCGACCCCCGAGATTTTCGACCGCACGCGCGGCAAGGGCGTGCAGTCGCCGCACACATGGAAGAAGTACTGGGAGATCCTCATGGACGCACGCGAGATCTTCGGGGCGCAGAAGTTCGGCGCGCACATCATCGTCGGCATGGGCGAGACCGAGCACGACGTCCTCGTGCTGGTGCAGCGCCTCGTCGACCTGGGTGGCCACAGCCACATGTTCTGCTTCTTCCCAGAGAAGGGCTCGCTCATGGACCACCTGCCCGCCACGCCGCGCGACCAGTGGCGCCGCGTGCAGCTCGGCCGCTATCTCATCGACTATCGCGGCCTGCGCGTGGACCACATGAAGTTCGACGGCGCCGGGCGCGTGGTCGATTTCGGCCTGCCGCAGGCCGAGCTGGACGCCGTGATCGACGCGGGCACGGCGTTCCGCACCTCGGGGTGTCCCGGCAAGTTCGCCGACGACATCTCCGCCTGCGACCGGCCCTATGGCGATTCGCCGCCCAGCAACATCGCGAGCTACCCGTTCGCGCCGAACAAGGGCGACGTGCGCAAGATCCGCCGCCAGCTGCGCATCGTCGAAAAGAAGGGCTAGCCGTGCCGCGGGCCTTCCGCGTCATCGACACCGGCATCCGCGACGGGCGCCGCCAGATCGCCTTCGACCAGGCGCTCATCGATGCGCGCAAGGCTGGCGCGATCCCCGACACGATCCGCTTCCTGCGCTTCCCGCCGACGGCGCTCATCGGCCGCCACCAGTCGCTCTCGCGCGAGCTGCGCGTCGACTACTGCCGCGCGAACGGCATCGGCCTCGTGCGCCGCATCACCGGCGGCGGCGCCATCTACTTCGACGAGGGCCAGCTCGGCTGGTCGCTCGTGTTCCGCCGCGGGACGCTCGGCATCGCTTCGCTCGCGGACCTCGCGCGAGAGATCTGCGAGGCGGCCGCGGCGGGCCTCGCGCGCCTGGGCGTCGCGGCGCGCTATCGCCCGCGCAACGACATCGAGGTCGACGGGCGCAAGCTGAGCGGCACGGGCGGATTTTTCGACGGCGACGTGCTCTTCTACCAATGCACCGTCCTCATCGACATGGATCCCGCGAAAATGCTCGCCGCGCTCAAGGTGCCCGAGGAGAAGCTCGCGCGCCGCGGGCTCGATTCGGCGGCGCAGCGCGTGACGACGCTGAAAGCGCTGCTGGGCGAAGCGCCCTCGATCGAGGCGGTGCAGCAGGCGCTCCTCGACGGATTCGCCGAGCGGCTGGGGATCGCGCCCACGCGCGGCGCGATCACCGCCGAGGAAGAGCGCATCGCCAACCGCCACCACGACGAGGAAATCGGCACCGAGGAGTTCGTGGCCGAGATCGACCATCCCGAGGAAGGCGACGGCGTGCGCAGCGCAAGCCTCGCCACCGCGGGCGGCACGATCACGGCGTACGTGCGCCTCGAGGGCGAACGCGAGGAGCGAATCCGCGAGGTGCTCCTCACCGGCGACTTCTTCGTCGCGCCTCCGCGCACCCTCTACGACCTGGAAAGCGCCCTGCGCAGCGTGCGAGCCGATGACGCCCGCGCCACGGTCGAGCGCTTCTTCGCCGGCGCAGGCGTGGGGCTTCTCAGCGTTGCGCCCGCCGACTTCGGGCGGGCGATCGAAGCGGCCATGGCGGCAGCGCCGCACGCGGTCCAGGAATAGCGCCGCGGATGAAGACCGTCCATGTCGTGCAGCACACGTCGGCGGAGTTCCTCGGCCTCATCGAGGACCACCTCGAGGGACGGGGCGTGCGGTTCCAGTACAGCCGGCCGTTCACGAGCGACGGCGCGCTGCCGCTCGCGGGATCGTTTCGGGACGGGCTCGTACTACTGGGCGGCGGACCGTGGGGCAGCGCGGGGGCGCGCGACCTGCCGACGCTGGAAGCGGAAGTTGCGCTTGCACGCGCGGTATTCACCCGGGGTTGGCCGCTCGTAGGTATCGGGCTGGGCGCCCAGATCGTGGCGCTCGCCGCCGGCGGGAAATCGCAGGCCACGCCGCTCGAATTCGCCGTGACGCGCGCCCATCGCGTGCGCGACGACGCGCTCCGCGGCTATCTACCCGAGTCGTATCCGCTGGCGATCTACGGCCGCGATCGCGCATTGCCGCCCCCGGGCGCGGTGATCCTCTCTGAGGACCTCCAGGGGCAAGCGGCACTCTGGCAGCTGGGCGACCGCACCTTCGGCTTCGCCGGCCATCCGGGGCTGAAGGTCGCGATGGTCGAGGACCTCATCATGGAGTTCGAGGAGGCGCCCGCCGGACTCGAAGCGGGGCTCGCCGCGCTGCGCGCCGCCCAGCGCTCGCTGGAAGACGCCCTCGTCCCGATCATGACCGGGCTGGTGCAGGCGCTGGGCTGGATGGATGCGCGGACCGGCCTGGAAAGCATCCCGGTGCGGCGCGCGTAACAGGGCTTGCGCCCGCGATTCGCGCGGGGTTATATTAGCCATTACTGATATACGCGGGCAGCCGCCGGGGACGTGATGGCCAAGAAGCTCGTGATCGTGCTGGCGAACACCGACCCGCGCAACGGCGAGGAGCTCGGCGCGCCCATCTTCCAGGCCTCGGTTGCCGCGGCCATGGAATACGAAGTCGACGTCATCTGCACGGCCACGGCCGGGCGCCTCATGAAGAAGGGCGTGGCCGAGAAGCTGTTCGTGAAGGCAGGCTCGCCCAAGTCGGTATACGATTTCATCAAGGACGCCCACGAGGCGGGCGCCAAGTTCTACTGCTGCTCGCCCAACCTCGACCTCTTCGACATGACGACCGAGGACCTCATCCCGGAATGTGAAGGCATCGTGGGCGGAGCGCACCTCATCGAAGAGGTCATGGAAGGCGACTGCAAGGTCCTCACGTACTGAGCGCGACGATGCACGCGACCACCCGGGTTCAGGACCACGCCGGCGACCCCGTCTCGGACGCTCCGGCCGTCCCGCGCGCCAAGCTCGAGGAGATCTTCCAGGATATCCAGGCCGACCTGCGTTACGACCACGAGCTGAACGGGTGCCTGAACTGCGGCATCTGCACGGCGACCTGTCCCGCCGCGCATTACTACGACTTCAGCCCGCGCGAGATCGTGCAGCTGCTCTGGACCGAAAACCTCGAGGGCATCTACGACGCGATGCAGGAGAAGATCTGGGCCTGCGCGCAGTGCTACACGTGCGCCGCGCGCTGCCCGTTCGGCAACTCGCCCGGCGGGCTCATCATGCTGATGCGCGAAACCGCCATAAAGCACGACATGCAGTCCGCGCGCAACGTGCTGCGCCCCTTCTCGCGCGTGATGCTGAAGCTCATCTCCACGGGCAACCAGCTCGCCCCGGACATGATCAATCCGGAGCACTTCGCGGACTGGGGTCCGAACATCTCGAAGGTCGACGCGCCCCTGAAGATACTGCGCCGCGCGATCCCGATGCCCACGCTCAACACCACCGCGACCGCTTGGGAGGTGAACCTCAAGACTTCCGTGGAGCTCTACACGATCTGGGAGATGACCGGCGTGCTGAAGCAGCTGGAGACCATCGACGAGAACCTGTTCGACGTGATCACCGACATCATGGACGAGAAGCGCGAGGACTGGCAGGACTTCCTCGACGAGCAGGAAGAAGCGAAGACATGAGGAGACCGACATGACGATTCAAGGCAGCGGCAATCCCGGCGAACATTTGACCGGCCACGGCTCCGAATGGCGCGACGCGAAGCTCTCCAGCGAGGACGCGCGCGTCGCGACCGCGTGGGTGGAGCAGAAGATCGACAAGCGCTCGATGCTCACCCAGAAAGACCGGGTCGAGGACGTGCGCGACATCATGTGGCAGCTGGAAAAAGACGGCGAGATCGTCGTGCACCGGGTCGCCGACGGGCACGCGCCGGTCATGGCCAAGACACTCTACGGCTGGGACAAGAAGATCCCGACGCAGCGCCTGTGGCACCACAAGTCGTGCGGCCAATGCGGCAACATCCCTGGATATCCCGCCTCGCTCCTGTGGCTCATGAACCGGCTCGGCGTCGAGTACCTCGACGAGACCGACCAGACCTCGTGCACCGCATGGAACTATCACGGCTCGGGCATCGGCAACCTGGAAAGCCTCGCGGCCGTCTTCCTGCGCAACTTCCACCAGGCCTATGTCGCCGCCAAGGCCGAGGGCCTGCCCGACGGCTACTACTATCCGCTGGTGCACTGCGGGACTTCGTTCGGGAACTACAAGGAAGTGCGCGGCTACCTGCTGCATTCGGCCACGCTGCGCGAGCGCGTGAAGAAGATCCTCGCCAAGCTCGGGCGCCTGGTGGACGGCAAGCTCCTGATCCCCGAGGAGGTCGTGCACTATTCCGAGTGGCTGCACGTGATGCGCGAGCGCGTGAAGACGATCCAGGAGATCGACTGCAGCGCGATCCGCGCGACCATCCACCCGGCCTGCCACGTCTACAAGATGGTGCCGCAGGACGTGATCTACGACGACACTGTCCTGGGTGGCAACCGCGTGGCGGTGTCCACGGGCCTCATGGACACCCTCGGCGCGCAGGTGATCGACTATTCGACCTGGTACGACTGCTGCGGCTTCGGCTTCCGCCACATCATCTCCGAGCGCGAGTTCACGCGCTCGTTCGCGATCGACCGCAAGATCCGCGTGGCGGTCGAGGAAGCGCACGCCGACGTGATGATCGGCCACGACACCGGCTGCATCACCACGCTCGACAAGAACCAGTGGATCGGCAAGGCGGTGGGCAAGCCCGTGGACCTCGCGGTGCTCGCCGATTGCCAGTTCGCCGCACTCGTTTGCGGGGCGCATCCGTACAAGATCGTGCAGTCGCACTGGCACGCCTCCTCCACCGAGACGCTGATGGAAAAGCTCGGCATCGACTGGCAGGCGAAGAAGGCCGAGTTCGTCTCGTACCTGGACGAGGTGAAGGAAGGCCGGCAGGAAAACCTCTACGACCCGCGGCGCATGATCACCTCCGGGCCGGGATACATCCGGATCGCGAGCAAGCCATGAGCAAGCCCATCCTCGTCGTCGGCGGCGGCCCCGCCGGCCTCGCGGCCGCGCACGCCCTCGCGTGCGTGGGCCAGAAAGCCCTCATCGTGGAGAAAGAGCCGCGCCTGGGCGGCGCGCCCATCCTGTCGGGCTACGCGAGGCTCGTGCCTTCGGGCGAATGGGCCCGCGACGCCATCGGCGGAATGGTGAAGCGCGTGGAGGATAGCCCGCTCATCACGCGCCACACGGGATGCACGGTGAGCGCCTTCGGCGGAACCCCCGGCGACTTCGTCGCGAAGCTCTCGAACGGCACCAGCGTTCCCGCGGCGGCTGCGATCCTCGCCACGGGCTTCACCCACTTCGACTCGGTCAACAAGCCCGAGTGGGGCTTCGGGACTTATCCGGACGTCGTGACGACGACGCAGGTCGAGCAGATGATCTCGTCGGGCAAGGGAGTGCGCTGCCCCTCGGATGGGCGCAAGCCCGAGCGCGTGGCGATCCTGCTCTGCGTCGGCTCGCGCGACCGCCAGATCGGGCGCGAATGGTGCTCGAAGATCTGCTGCACGGTCTCCGCCAACATCGCGATGGAGATCCGCGAGGAGCTGCCCGGCTGCCACGTCTACATCTACTACATGGACATCCGAACCTACGGGCTCATGGAGACCAAGTACTACTGGGCGAGCCAGGAAGTGCACAAGGTCAAGTACATCAAGGCGCGCGTGGCCGAGGTGACCTCCAACGGCGAGAAGCTCGTCATCAAGGCCGAGGACACGCTGGTGAAGCGCCCGATCACGATCCCGTTCGACATGGTGGTGCACGCGATCGGCATGGATCCCAACGTCGACAACAAGACGATCGCCTCGGTATTCGGCATCGAGCTCGAGCCCCAGGGCTTCATCGGCAAGCAGAATTCCTACGGCACCTTCGGCGAGACCTCGCGCGCGGGTGTCTTCGTGGCGGGTGCGGCGACCGGCCCCGAGACGATCGACGACTCGATCGGCCAGGGCAAGGCCGCCGCGATCGCCGCCTTCGCTCTGGCCAACGCCCGCTCGCCGGCCCTGGCCGCGGATTGAGGCGGCGATTCCCGTGCCGTCCCTGAAGCCCTTCCGCGCCGCGCCGCCGCAGGCCCCCGAGCGCCCGCGCCTCGAGCTCTCGGGCCCCAAGCTCGCGCGCGCCTTCGAGGCGCTCGCCGCCGGCGCCGAGGAAACCGGCGGTGTCGAGCGCTACGTCGATGCGTTGAAGCTCAAGTCGGCGCTCTTCGTGGAGACGCTCGGCAACGGCAGGGTGCGCGACCTGCAGGTGGGCGAGTTCCGCGCGGTCTGCTCCTGGATGGCGACCGTGCGCCGGCGCATCGGCCCGCACGTCGAGCCGCAGGCTTTCGACACGATGCGCGAGCGCCTCGCCACCCTCCTCCACGGCGCCGAGCGCACCGCCACGGCCGACGAGCGCGTGGCTGAATTCTGCGCGGGCTTTCCCGACGACCGGAACCACCGCTGGGTGCGCGACCTTGCCGCCGAGGTTCTTCACAACGTCGATCCCGAGCGCTATCCGCTCATGTCGCGCTGGCTCTGGGATGCTCGCACCAACATGGGCGTCGTGCGCGAGATCTGGCACGCCGAGGACGTGGACCACCTCACGATCGAGGTGCCCGCGCGCTACGAGACCTTCCTCGTGCTGCGCGAAGAGCTCGCGCAATTCCTCGCCGGGCACGGAGTCTACCGTGACGTGATCTTCTTCGTCGATCTCCTCGCCGCGCAGGTCTACGCGGGCTACATCAGCGAGCAGGGTGGCAGCTATCTGCGCGCCGACTTCGCCCACGCCGAGGAGCCGATGATGCACGTGCGCCGCCTGCTGGGGCTGGATGGAGTCACGCGCGACGGGCGCTCGCGCGTGAAGGCCGCCGACGGCACCGCGGTGGTCGTCGACGAAATCAGGCGGCTCAACTAGGGCGATCCCATGCCGATCCACGAAGTCTCCCTGATCCGCCCGGAAAACCTCAAGACCCACGAGAAGCTCGTGATGGACGGGATCGACGTCTCCGGTCACTGGAGCACGTTCATCGAGACGCGGGTGGTCACCGACTACAACGAGCGGCTCGAGGAAGAGATCGCGGCGCTGCCCGGGGGCGAATACATCCACCGATGCTGGCAGTGCGGCTCGTGCACCAACTCGTGCACGGTGAACGCGGTGAACCCCGACTTCAACCCGCGCTACTGGATCTACCTCATTCGCGTGGGAATGGAAGCCGAGCTGCTGCGCGACAAGGACATCATCTGGCAGTGCATCTCGTGCAACAAGTGCACCTACGCCTGCCCGCGCGACGTATTCCCGGAGGGCGTGATGAAGGCCACCGCCCACTGGCTCGAGCTGCAGGGGTTCACGCCGAAGTCGAAGTCCACGATCTTCGACGAAGAGTTCACGCAGCAAGTGATGGAGACCGGCAAGATCGAGGACGGGCGCGTGATTCGCAACTTCTTCGCCAAGACCGGCCAGCCGCTGCTGCAGGACTGGCTGGTGGCGATGGCCCGGCGCGTGGCGCGGCGCATGCCGGTGCTGCTGGGCCTCAAGATGGGATTCGCGGCGCTCTTCCGGCCGCGCACGCGCGGCTGGGGCCGCACCGGGGCCGCGATCGAGGAATACGTCGCGGAACAGGACGCGAAGCATCGCAAGGCGCTCCGCCTCGGCGCGCACACAGGAGATTGACGATGACTGACTCGGCTGCGGACAAGAAGGCGAAGTACCAGCGCGTGGCGTACTACCCCGGCTGCGCGCTCGAGGGCACGGGCCACGCGTACAACACCTCCACCAAGGCGGTGGGGAAGAAGCTGGGCCTTGAGCTCGACGAGGTCGAGAACTGGAACTGCTGCGGGGCGATGGAAGTGAAGAACGTCGATCCCAAGGTGCAGACCTACCTCTCCTCGCGCGTGATGGCCATCGCCGCCAACCAGATGCACGCCGCGACCGTCATGGCGCCGTGCAACGGCTGTTACCACAACCTCAAGAAGGCCGAATACGACCTCGCGAACGACGCGGGCTCGCGCGAGGTGGTGGAGAGAATCGCGCGCAAGGCGGGCGACGAGCCTTACCGCGCCGGATCCCTCGAGACCATCCACGCTCTCGACTGGATCAAGCACGGCGTGGGCGAGGACGAGCTTCGCAAGCGCGTGACCAAGTCGCTCGCGGGCCTGAAGGTCGCCAACTACTACGGTTGCATGTACACGCGCCCGCGCCACATCTTTCCCGAGAAGGACAAGGGAGCGGGCACCGAATCCACTTCGAAGCCGCACTTCATGGACGACCTCCTCGCGGCGGCCGGCGCGGTGAACGTGGACTTCCCGCTCAAGACCGCGTGCTGCGGCGGCGCGCACACGCTCTCCGACAGCGACATCTCCACCAAGCTGGTGCTGAACATCCTGCAGGCGGCGGAAGCCGCCGGCGCGGAGGTGATCGCCACCGAGTGCCCCACCTGCCACTCGGGGCTCGAGATGCACCAGATGCGCGCGGAGAAGGTGCTCGGCAAGAAGACGAAGGTGGTGATGCTCTACTTCACGCAGCTCCTCGGCCTCGCGCTCGGGATAGCGCCGCGCGCGCTGGGCGTTCACGAGAACGCCTCGCTGGCCCTCGAGCGGATGCGCGAAAAGGCGCTCGCGTGAGGACCATCGAGGCGCTCGAGCTCGAGCTCGACGTCGCGCCGCCGGCCGAGGCGCATCGCGATGCGGCGCGCCGGCTGCTGGGCCTCGCTGAGGAGGTGCTCGAGGCCTGGGTCGACGCGCGCGGCGAGACCTCCACCGCCGAGGAGCGCGAGGGCTTCCGCCTGCTCGCCCTCCATCACCAGGGCGCGCGTGGCGCCGCCAGCTTCAACGCCTGCCGCGAGACCTGCCGCGAGATCGCCTACCACTACAACCTGCTTACGCTTGATGCCGCCGGCGACGCCGGGCAGCAGTTGAAGATGATGGGCCTGCTGGTGCGCCACCTCGCGCTCTTCGTCGGCGGCAAGATGCAGGTCGAGGGATTGGGGGAGTTTTGCTGCGCCTCAAAGCCGCTGCGCGCCGAATCGGCCACCATGGCCGAAGGGATGACCCCGGACTGAACAAGAAGGAACCGCTATGCCCGACGTGAGAGGCTGCCCGCTGCCCGACGACCTGCTCTACGACGTGGACAACCACATCTGGTTCAAGGAGGTGGGCGACGGCACCGTGAAACTCGGCATGACGACCGTCGCAACGGCGATGGCCGGCAAGCTCGTGGCCTTCACGCCGAAGAAGGTCGGGCGCGAGGTGCAGGCCGGTAAGTCCTGCGCCACCGTCGAATCCGGCAAGTGGGTCGGCCCGGCGAAGAGCGCGGCGGGTGGCGAGGTGGCCGCGGTGAACGAGCAGCTTGTGGCAACGCCCTCGCTCGCCAACGACGACCCTTACGGCGCCGGGTGGATGGTGATCATCAAGCCCGCCGATTGGGCCGCCGTGAAACCTTCGCTCGTTCCGGGCGCCGCGGTCGCCGCGCCCTACGAGGCGAAGATGGCGGCGGACGGGTTCGCCGGGTGCGCATGCAAGACCTGAGGGGTGCGTGTCCGGCCTTGCGGGTAAAATGCCGGCATGACCAGGCAAAGCACTCTCCGCAAGGCCACCGTCGCGCCGCAGATCGCCGCGCGCATGGGTGAGCTGCAGCGCAGCGCCCGCCGCGCCGCGCCGCTTCTCAAGGCGATGTCGAACCCTTCGCGCCTTGTGATCCTGTGCCAGCTCGCCGAGGGCGAGCGCTCGGTGGGCGAGCTCGAGGCGGAAGTGGGCCTCAGCCAATCGGGCATCTCCCAGCACCTCGCCATCCTGCGCCGCGAGCACGTGGTGATGACGCGCCGCGACAAGCAGACGATGTATTACTCGCTCGCGAGCGCCGAGGTGGTGGCGCTCATGGCCACCCTCCACAAGGTCTTCTGCAAGCCGGCAAAGTCGGCGCGGCCAAAGCTCAGGGCCGTCGCCTAGCCTGCAGCGGCCGCACAGCAATCACCGTCTCGAAGCGTTTGACCGTTCCGCCGGGCGCCGGAATCTCGCGCGCCTCGTCGAAGCGCACCTCCCAGCCGTCGAAGGCGCGGGCGAGCTCGCCACGGCCGAACAGGCAATGGCCCCGGGCGTCGAACATCTCGAGATAGGTGGTGCCCTCGACGAGCACGTTCACCACCGCTATGCCGCCGGGGCGTACCGCATCGCGCACCGCCACGAGCCCCGCACGCGCCTGCTGCGGTGGGAAGAACATAAACAAGCCGATGCAGACGACGGCGTCCCAGGTGCGCTCGGGGCGCCACGAGCGCAGGTCCGCGGCGCGCGCCTCGACCGGCAGGCGCAACGCGAAGGCGCGGCGTGCGAGATCGTCCATCGCGACCGTGCACGCATCGATCGCCGTCACGCGCGCGCCACGTGCAGCCGCCGCGAGAGAGAGGTTGCCGAGGCCGCAGCCCAGGTCGAGCACCTCGCCTTGGAGCCACGGCAGCGCCGCGGCCTCGAAGGGATTCAGCGCGTACTCGGCCGACTCGATCTGCCGGCGGAACTGGCGCTCGAAAAAGTCGATGGCGGCGCCGGACGCTGTCGGCATGTCATGGCTTGGGGACGGGAGTCGAGAGGCATCCTACCAGCCGCTCCACGCGCTCGCGGGTGAGCGCGACCCAGGCATCGTGGATGCGCTGCTCGCTAGCCTCGCCCGTATCGCCATGCTCGAAGGCGAAGACCGCGTCGAACAACGGACCGAGCGCCGCGTGCAGCTCGTGCGTGCGCTGCTCGCCTTGAGTCCACCCCAGGCGACGGGCGGCCACCTCCAGGGTTTCGCGATCGGCGGCCGCGACGGCAAGCTCGCGAAGCTTGCGCAGCCGCGCCACGTCCTCGCGCAGCAACTGCGCGCGGAAGAGGCTCTCCTCCCCCGCGATGCGGCTCTCGAGCTCGACGATCAGCCGCAACGTCAGAAGCGGCGCGAGTACTGCACCCCGATCGAGTACTCGTACATCTGGATCTTCTCCTGCATCGCGAGGCCCGGCGAGAACGCGTTGAACAGGCTCGCGCCGTGCACGTCGTTGCTGAAGGCGTACATGAATGCACCGGTGACCGCGCTGTCGCGGTCTAGCGCCCAGGTCGCGCCGAGGGTGAGGTGCTCGCGCATCACCCCGGGCGCGAGGATGTTGAAGGTCACGTCGGCCGGAGCGATGGGATTGTCGCTATGGTTGTAGCCGGCGCGCACCGTGAAGCCCGGGCTCATCTGGTACTGCACGCCGATCTTCCACACGTCGATGTTGCGCCAGCCGAAGCCCGCTCCGTTGGATCCGCCCAGGCAAGCGGAAGCCACGCCCGCGCCGCATTGCAGGACATTGGCGCTCGGGTTGTTCACCGAGTGCGCGTCGGCGTAGTTGATGCGCTCGTAGTCGGCGGCGATCTGCCAGCCCGGCATGGGCTCGAATGCAAGGCCGACGACCCAGTGCGAGGGGATGTCGAAGCCGCCCTGCTGGGCAAAGAGGCCCTTGTACTTGTCGAAATTGCCCATGTTCATCTTCGTCGCATACGCCGCGCCCACCGCGATCTGCGGGGTGATGCGCCCGTAGTAGCCGATGCGCGCGCCCCATCCC
>JBBRQA010000027.1:0-23389 GCA_038227085.1 Burkholderiales bacterium
AAGCTCTTCAACCAGTACGGCGTGATGCTGGTGAATCCCGCCAGGCACCCGCACGTGAAGAAGGCGCTCGGGCAGAAATTCATCGACTGGCTGGTGTCGCCCGCCGGCCAGTCGTCGATCGCCGCGTACAAGATTGAAGGCGAGCAGCTCTTCTTCCCCAACTACAAGCCGGGGCCGTGACGGGGGTCAAGACTCTTGCGCCTGTAACAGCCGCTGTGAGCTGCGTCACAACCGATCCGGCCCGCTTTGCGGAGAATGCACCGTCCCCATGCCGTCCGGCCACGGGGGGCGCTCTATGTCCAGGAGGACCTCATGAGAGCCATACGCTCCATTCTTTCGGCCGCATCGGTCGCATTCGTCGCGCAGGCATGGGCCTCGGCGCCCGGGATCAGTCCCGGTGAGATCGTGATCGGCCAGGACGTCGACATGACGGGCTCGATCGCGGTGCGCATGAAGACCCTGCTGCAGGCCGCCGACGCCTACATCGAGACGGTGAACAAGGCGGGTGGCGTGAACGGCCGTCAGATTCGCGTGGTTCGCACCGACAGCGGCAACAAGCCCGATCGCACGAAGGAGAACGTGAAGAAGCTGGTGGAAACCCAGAAAGTCTTCTCCATGTGGGCGATCTCGGGCACCGGCAACGTCGCGGTGGCGCTCCCGTACCTCGAGGAGCGCAAGGTTCCCCTGATCGGCTCGACCTCCGGCGCGGATCCGTTCTACGCCAAGACGCATTCGATGCTCTTCAACATGAAGGCGGGCTACGGCGACGAGATCCGCCGCGTCGCCCAGCACCTCAAGGACACCTACATCACCAAGGTCGCGATCGTCTATCTCGACAACGGGTTCGGGCGCGAAGCGCTGAAGACCGCGCAGGTCGCGGCGAAGGACAACAACCTCGAGGTGGTCGGGATCGCGGCGCACAAGGAGGACGGCTCCGACATCGCGCAGGCGGTGAAGTCGATCGCGAAGCTCAATGCGCCCGCGGTGTTCCTGCTCACGCTGGCGGGACCGGCGCCGAAGGTCGTGGAGGAGTTCAACAAGGCGGCGACCGTGAAGCCGCAGTTCTTCGCGCTCTCCATCGTGGCCTCCGACTCTCTCTACAAGGCGCTCGGAGAGAATTCCCGCGGCGTCATCGTCACGCAGATCGTGCCGTTTCCCTGGGACCGCAGCATTCCGCTGGTGCGCGAGTACCAGGACGCCGTGAAGGCGAAAGGCGCGGCGGACTATTCCCCGGCGGGCCTCGAGGGATACATCCTCGCCAAGTCCCTGGTGGAGGGGCTGCGCGCCTCGGGCAAGGAGCCCACCCGCGAAGGCCTGGTGCGCGCGTTCGAGCAGATGCGCGAGAAAGACCTGGGCGGCATGAAGCTCAGCTTCTCGCCCGAGAGCCACAACGGCACGCGCCTGGTGGAGATCACCATGATCGGACGCGGGGGGAAGCTCATCCGGTAGCTGCGATAATGGGCGGATGATCCGCATCGACATCCGCCCGGTCTGGCGCTTCCGCTCGGCGACAACCGAGCGCGAGTTCGACTTCCGGCTGGTCGCGATCCTCGAGGGCATCGACGCCACCGGCAAGCTCACGCAGGCGGCCGAAAGCGCGGGCACCTCCTATCGCCACGCGTGGAACATGGTCGCCGAATGGGAGCAATTCTTCAGGGCTGCCCTGGTGGAGAAGCTGAAGGGACGCGGCACGCGCCTCACGCCCCTCGGCAAGCGCCTGCTGTGGTCGGGCCAGCGCGCCCAGGCGCGCCTTGCCCCGGAGCTCGACAACCTGGCCGCGGAATTCGCGCGCTCGCTGGACGAGTCCCTGTCCGAGGCTCCCCACCTCATCATCCACGCGAGCCACGACTTCGCCATCGCGGGGCTGCGCGAGCTGAAGGCTGCGTCGCCCGGCGCCCTGGAGCTGCAGTACAAGGGCAGCTTCGACGCGCTCGCGTCGCTGCGCCGCGGCGAGTGCGACGTCGCCGGCTTCCACGTGCCCGAAGGGCGCCTCGGCGTCCTCATGGCGCAGCGCTACGCCGAATGCCTGCCTCTCGCCGACTATCGCCTGATCTCTTTCGTGACGCGCACCCAGGGCCTCATCGTGAGGAGCGGCAACCCCAAGCGCATCGGGGCGGTGGCCGACCTGTGCCGCCCGGACGTGCGCATGGTGAATCGGCAGCGGGGATCGGGGACGCGCGCGCTCCTCGAGTTCCTCATCTCCGCGGAAGGCCTCGACCGCTCGCGCATGCGCGGCTACGACATCGAGGAGAGCACCCACGGCGCGGTGGCCGCGTTGGTCGCGGGCAACCAGGCCGACGCGGGCTTCGGCGTGCAGGCCGCCGCCGCCCAATACCGCCTCGACTTCCTGCCGCTCTGCAAGGAGCGCTACTACCTCGCGTGCCGCTCGGCCGGGATCGGCACGCCCGCCATCGACCGCCTTCTCGCCGCGCTGCGCAGCGAGGAATTCCTCGCCCTCATCGACTCGCTCCCGGGTTACTGCGCCGAGGGCTCCGGCGAGATCGTGGAATCGATCGGCGCGGCCGTGACGGCTGCGGACGCCTGAGCGCTTCCATGTCCGCGGTTCGTCGCACCGCGCTCGCGGTGTCTTTCGCCGCGCTCCTCGCGCTGGTCGCGTGGAGCTTCACCGTGGGGCGCTTCGCCGTATCTCCCGGCGACGTGCTGCGCGCCCTGTGGGCGGCGTTGACCGGAACGGAAAGCGGCCTTGCGCGCAACGTCGACGCAATCGTCCTGCAGGTGCGTGCCCCGCGTGTGCTCGCGGCGCTCGCGGTGGGCGCCGCGCTCTCGGCGGCGGGCGCGGCCTACCAGAACCTCTTCAAGAATCCGCTGGTCTCCCCGGACATCCTCGGCGTGTCGGCGGGCTGCGCGCTGGGCGCGGGGATCGCCGTGCTGGGCTCGCTCTCGATGATGATGGTCCAGGCATTCGCCTTCGCCGGCGGGCTCGCCGCCGTGGGCCTCGTGGTGGCGATCGGCGCGTGGATCCGCGGGCGCGATCCGGTCCTCACCCTGATCCTCACCGGAGTCGTGGTGGGCTCGCTCTTCGGCGCCGGCATCGCGCTGGTCAAGTACGTGGCCGATCCTTACAACCAGCTTCCCGCGATCACCTTCTGGCTCCTCGGCAGCTTCACGGGCGCCCTGCCGCGCGACCTGCCCGCCACGCTCATCCCGATCGGGGCGGGCGTCGCGCTCATCTGGCTTTTACGCTGGCGCATCGACGTCCTCGCGCTCTCCGACGACGAGGCGCGCACGCTCGGCGTGGACGTGGGCCGCATGCGCCTCGTGGTGATCGCCGCCGCGACTCTCATCACCGCATCCGCGGTCGCGTTGGCGGGAACCATCGGCTGGGTGGGCCTCCTCATTCCCCACGCCGCGCGGCTCGTGAGCGGCGCCTCGTTCGCGCGCGTGCTGCCGCTGTCTCTCGTCCTGGGCGCGGGATTCATGCTGGTGGTGGACACGGCGTGCCGCACCCTGTTCGCGACGGAGATTCCGCCCGGAGTGGCCACCGCGTTCGTCGGCACGCCCGTCTTCATCGTGCTGCTCGCCCTCACCTTTCGGCGTTCCACTTGACGATCGCCACGCGCGCGCTCGACTTCGGGTTCCGCTCGCGAACCATCGGGCGCGGCGTCGAGCTGGCGCTGCCGCGCGGCGAGGTCGTGTGCCTCCTCGGTCCCAACGGGAGCGGCAAGACCACGCTGCTGCGCACCCTCCTGGGGCTCATAGCGCCGCTCGCCGGCGAGGTGCTGCTCGACGATCGCCCCCTGCGCCAATGGCCGGCTCGCGAGCGCGCTGTGCGCCTCGCCTACGTACCCCAGGCGGCCGATAGCTACTTCGACTTCAGCGTGGCCGAGACGGTCGAGATGGGACGCACGGCCCATCGCGGCGCCTTCGGCGCCCCCGACGGCCACGACCGCGCCCTCGCGCGCGCCGCCCTCGAGCGCCTCGGCATCGCCACCCTGGCCGAACGTCCCATCCACAGCGTGAGCGGCGGCGAGCGCCAGCTGGCTCTCATCGCGCGCGCGCTCGCCACGGAAGCCACGCACCTGGTCATGGACGAGCCCACCGCCAACCTCGATTTCGGAAACCAGTCGCTCATCCTCGACGAGGTGGCGCGGCTCAAGGCCTCGGGCGCCGGCATCCTCTTTTCCACCCACCACCCCGACCACGCGCTGCGCATCGCCGACCGCGTCGTGATGCTGCGCGCGGGCGCGGTGCTGGCCGCCGGCGCGGCTTCCGCCACCCTCAATTCCGAAAATCTTTCCGCGCTGTACGGACGGCCTGTCGACGTGCTCGACATAGTCTCGCCGGACGGCACCCGCGGGCGCACCTGCGTCGCGCGGCAAGCGCCGCCTTTGAATTAAGCTGTCGCCAGCGACCAGGGGAGAGCGCACGCTCATGACCGCAGGGACCCGCAATGCCAAGAAGTCCAATGGGGCGGCGTACGTGCGCACCCTCAAGCCCTCCACGCCCGCCCGGCGGTTCGCGCGGCCCGAGGACCTCGGCCTCGGCCCCCGGGAGTTCGCCATCCTGAGGCGGCTCTCTTCGCCAGACAAGATCCAGGCGTTCCTCAACGCGATCCCGATCAACCACGAGATCGGCGGCGAGACGGTGCTCTCGGTGCGTGAGGTGCTGCGCCAGCGCCGCGCCCACTGCATCGAGGGCGCGATGGTCGCCGCGGCGGCGTTGTGGGTGCACGGCGAGCCGCCCCTGTTGATGCACCTGGACTGCGACGAGAGCGACTACCCCCACGTGGTGACGCTTTTCCGGCGCCACGGCGCGTGGGGCGCGATCTCCAAGACCAACGGCGCGCCGCTACGCTATCGCGACCCGATCTACCGCACGCTGCGCGAACTGGCACTCTCATACTTCCACGAATACTCGAACCGGCGCGGGCACAAGACGCTGCGCAGCTACTCCACGTCGTTCGACATGCGCCGCATCGACACGGCGAAATGGGTGACCGCGACCAAGTCCTGCTGGGAGACGCACGATCGCCTGGTGGAGCTGCGCCACTTCGCGCTCATCTCACGGCGCCAGGAGAAGCTCCTCGCCAAGCGCGACCGTTTCGAGCGCCGGGCTTCGAGGCTGGTCGAGTATCCGCGGCCCGATCCGGCTGTAGATTGATTCGCCTTCCCCTTCGGGAGGTCAAGACATTCTCACCGTCCTGGATTTTCTAAGCTGAAGGCACGCGCAGCGCCGCGGCAAGGACCTCGCCCTCCAGCTCCGGCAGCGCGAGCGGAGTGGGCGGCGGCGAGGCCAGCTCGCCGAGGGCGCACTGCCACCAGCCGGAATCGCGCCACGCTCCGAGCTTGTAGCCCACGTTGCGATAGCGCCCGAGCGGCGTGAAGCCCACGCTTTCGTGCAGGCCCACGCTCGCATCGTTGGGCAGCGCGATGCCGGCGAACGCGTTGCCGAAGCCCTGCGCGCGCAGCACGCGCAGGAGCGCGAGGTAGAGCGCCCTGCCGATGCCGCGGCGGCGCGCGCGCGGGTGCACGTAGCAGGAAACGTCCACCGACCATTGGTAGGCGAGGCGCTCGCGGTGCTCGCTCGCGTACGCGTAGCCGGCGATGCCCCCCACGTCCTCATAGACGAGCCACGGATACTTGCGCAGCGTCGCGGCGACGCGCTGCGCGACTTGCGACTCGCCGGGAGGCTCGAGCTCGAATGAGATGAACGTGTCGAGTACGATCGGCGCGTAGATGGCGTGGATACCCGCGGCGTCGCGCGGCGTGGCCATGCGGATCACGCCGTGAACTCCAGGATCTCCATGGTCTGGCGGTTCGGGCGCGTGCCCACCGTAACCCAGCCCAGTTTGCGGTAGAAGGCGATGGCGCCAGGGTTCTGCGTGCTCACCGAGAGGCGCAGCGTGCGGCGCCCGAGGGGCGCGAAGACGTCCACGGCGTGCTGGTGCAGCCTGCGCCCCAGTCCGCGGCCGCGAAACTCCGGCAGCACGTAGAAGAGGTTCACGTAGCCCACCGAGGCCTCCTCCTTCACGAAGCGCATCTCGGTCTGCCCGACGATGCGCTCGCCGTGCCACAGGTGCGCGTTGCCCGCTGGGAGCTCGGCGACGCGCGCGGCGAGGCTCTCGAGATAGCGCGCATTGTCCTGGCCCATCTCCTCGTCGATGCCCTCGGGCGTGCCGAAGCTCGCCAGGTAGGCGTCGCGGCGGAACGCGACGCACTCGGCGGCGTTGCGCGCAAGGTCGATGGGCGCGAGGCGGAATTCAGGAGCGGCGCGCTCGCACCGCAACACGCACTCGGGCTCCGCGCCGCCAGCCTTCACCACTTTCCATCGCGTGAAGCCGGCCTTCTCGAAGGCGCGGATCGAGGCGGCGTTGCCTTCGCTGGGGCCGGCGAGGCACAGGCTTACGCCGTCCTGTGCGAATACCACACCGTCCACGAAGCGTCGCACCACGGAGCTGCCCAGCCCGTGGTTCATGCGCCATTGATCGGCGATGAAGAGGTCCATTCCCGCCGTGCCCGCGCCGCAGCCCAGTTGAGCCGCGTACTCGGGGAACCGATCCACGGGATAGGTCTGGATGTAGCCCACATCGGCGCCGTCGAGCATCACTACGAATGCGCGCACGGTGTTCCCCGCTTCGGTGCGCGGCACGTACTTCGCGACGACCTCCGCGAAGGACGAAGGCGCCGGCGCGTACCACTTGCTCACGTGGGGACGCCCGAGCCAGAGGAACACCTGCTGAAGGTCGTCGCGCCCGAGGGGGCGGAATGCGATCGCTGCCACCTAGCGCGGAGGAGAGAGGTCTTTCGCGATGCGCGCGATGCCGGCTTCGGCGCACTTCGCGTCACCCTCGCATCCGCCCGCGCTGGAATGCGTGCCGGACACTCCGACCGCGCCGATCACGGCGTTGCCCGAACGGATCGGCACCCCGCCCGCCGCGGTCGTGATGTTGGGAAGGAGCAGCGGGCCGATCGCGCCGGGACGCTCCGCTGCCCGCTTGCCGTATTCCGCCGAGGTGGTCTTGTAGGTGAGCGCGGTGTAGGCCTTGCGCATGCTGTGCTCCGCCGCGTGCGGGGCGACGCCGTCGTCGCGCACCATCGCCTTCGGGCGGCCCGCGGCATCGACCACGGTCACGCTCACCTTCTGCCCTTCCTTGCGGCATTGCACCAGCGCGGCCGTGGCAGCCTCGAGCGCGGCGTCCGCGGAAATCGAAGGCTCGCTCACCACCGCTTGCGCCGCGCTCGACCCGGGAGCGGCAAACGCGGCGGCCAGCAGCATGACGATGGTCGTACGCATGGTTCCTCCTTTGGGCTGAAGACGCCGGCCTATGCGGCCGCTTCCGGCAAGGGCCCGCCGGCGGGAGCATCCGACTCGACCGGGACCGTGGCCGGTGGAATGAACATGTGCACGTAGCCGCAGCGCGCGCACACCGCGCAGTGCGCGCGCGTGTCCTGCTGCGTGAAGAAGGCAAGGCCCGGCGCGGACACGTCGATCTCGCGCTGCGAGAACATGTCGTGGCTGCAGATGAGGCAACGCAGAGCGCGGCCCTGCACCTCGACCGATCCGACTTCGCGCTCCATCCTAGGAAACGCGCGCCGCGCTGCGGTCGATCACGTCGAGGAGCATCTCGAAATCCACCGGCTTGGTGAAATGATGGTTGAAGCCCGCGTCGCGCGCACGCTGGCGGTCGTCCTCCTGCCCCCAGCCGGTGATCGCGATGATGAGCACCGCGTCGCCGCGCGCCGCGCGGATGCGCTTGGCGACGTCGTAGCCGGAGAGCTTGGGCATGCCGATGTCGAGGAGCGCCACCTCGGGACGGAACTCCTCCTCGGCGGCGATCGCCTCCAGCCCGTCGTAGGCGATGCGCACCTGGTCGCCGCGAACCTCGAGCAGCATGCCGAGGCTGTCAGCGGCGTCGACGTTGTCGTCGACCACCAGGATGCGGCGCGATTCGCGTTCAGCGGAGCTCATGCGATTTCGGCAAGCAGCCTCTCGATGGAATGCGTGGCCTGACGGACGTAGTCGCCCGCGAACAGGTTGGCATGGTTGAGGACATGGTAGAGATTGTAGAGTTCACGGCGCACAGTGTAGCCGTCGTCGAGGCCCCAGTCTGCGCGATAGGCGGCGAGGAAGCCCGCCGGGAAGCCCCCGAAAAGCTCGGTCATGGCGACGTCGGCCTCGCGGTCGCCCACGTACACCGCGGGATCGAAGAGCGCGGCGACGTCGCCTTCGAGCGCGGCCGCGTTGCCGCCCCACAGGTCCCCGTGCAGGAGCGACTTCTCCACGCGATGGTTCGCGAGGAGAGCGCCGCAATCGGCGACGAGCCGCTCGCCGCGGTCGATCATGCGCGAGGGCAGGCGCTTGCGCGCCGCGATGCGCAACTGGGGTTGCAGCCGCTGGTCGCGCCAGAACGCGTGCCAGTCGTCGCTCCAGCCGTTGGCCTGCGGCGAGTCGCCGATGAAGTTGTCGCGCGCCCAGCCGAAATGCTCGCGCGGCACGCGGTGCTGTGCCGCGAGCGCGTGGCCGAGCGCGGCGGCGCTGCGATCGGCGAGCGGCGTGAGCTCGAGCCACTGCAGGACGAGCCACGCGCGCTCGTCGTCGTGGCCGCGCGCGACGACCTCGGGCACCGTCACGCAGCCTGCGTCAATCAGCGCCGCGAGGCCGTCGGCCTCGGCCTCGAACATCGCGGCGCTCGCGGAGTCGTTCACCTTCGCGAAATAGCGCATCGCCCCGGTGGCCGAGGACCTTCCGGCGACATCGAGCGCGGTGTGGATGCAGCCCCCGCCCACGGGAGAGAGCGCGGTAACCTCGAACCGGGCGCCGAGCGCTTCCGAGATCGCCGCGCCCAAGGCGCGCGCGACCGGATCGGCGCTCACGCCGCCTTCATGCGGTCGAGCCCCTTCGCGAGATCGGCAACGAGGTCCGCCGGGTCCTCGAGGCCGATCTGCAGGCGCACCAGCGGCCCGCCCTGCCAAGGACGCACGCTGCGCGCGCCGCGCAGGTTGGCTGGGACGATGAGGCTCTCGAAGCCGCCCCAGCTGTAGCCCAACGCGAAGCATTCGAGCGGATCGATGAAGGCGGCGAGTTGCTCCGCGGAGCACGGCGCCAGCTCCACGCCGATCAGTCCCGCCGAGCCGAGGAAATCGCGCTTCCACAGCGCATGCCCCGGGTCCTCGGGGAGCGCAGGATGCAGGACGCGCTTCACCGCCGGATGGGACTTCAGCCATTGGGCGATCTGGATCGCGCTCGCCTCGTGCTGCTTGAGGCGCGTCTCGAAGGTGCGGATGCCGCGGATGGCGAGGTACAGATCGTCGGGGCTCGCGGTCTGTCCCAGGTCGCGCGACACGTCGCGCAGCCGCGGCCACCACGCCTCGCTCGCCACCACCGCGCCGATGAGGAGGTCCGAATGTCCCGCGGGATACTTGGTCGCCGCCTGGATTACGAGATCGGCGCCGTGGTCGAAGGAGCGGAAGAAGGCGCCCGTGGCCCAGGTGTTGTCGTGCAGGACGGCGGCGCCGCGCGCACGCGCGACCTTCGCGATCGCCGGGAAGTCCTGCACTTCGAAAGTGAGGGAGCCGGGGCTTTCGAGATACACGGCACGCGTGTTGGGCTTCATCAGCGCGGCGATGCCGGCGCCGACGAGCGGATCGTAGAACGTGGTCTCGACGCCGTAGCGCGCGAGCGTGCGCGCGCAGAAGCGCCGCGTCGGCCCGTACACGCTGTCGGTGACGAGCACGTGATCGCCCGACTCGAGACATGCCATCAGCGCCACCGCGACCGCGGCGAGCCCCGACGGCAGCGTCACCGCGCGATGGCCGCCCTCGATCTCGACGATGAGCTCCTCGAACGCGGCGCGCAGCGGCATGTTGACGATGCCGTAGGTGGGCACGACCTCGTCCGCCTCGAAGCGCTGCTGCGCCGATTCCATTTCCGCAAGCGAAGCGAAGGTGACGGTCGAGGCGCGCGTCACGGGGAGGTTCACGCTGCCGGGGCGCGACCCGGGGTTCCTGCCCAGCTGCGCGAGGCGCGTGCGCAGCTTCATCGCGCGAGCGGCCGCACCTCGGCCTTGACCTCGAAGGTGCTCCGCTTGCCGCGGCTGTCCTCGACGGTGAAGCTGAGCGGCACCACGTCGCCCACGTTCAGCGATCGCGTGAGGTCGACCAGCATCACGTGATAGCCGCCGGGCTTGAGCTCGATGCGCTTGCCGGCGGGCAGCGCCAGGGAATCGACGGCCTTCATGCGCATCGTTCCGTGGTCCATGCCGGACTCGTGGATCTCCGCGATCTTCGCCGCCGGCGAGGTGACGCCGACCACCTTCGCGTCCTCGCTGCTCTCGAGAGTGACGAAGGCGCCGGTGATCTTCTGCGCGGGCACCGTGCCCCGCACCCATGCGTCCGTCGCCGTCACCGCCGCGGACGCATTCAAGCAAAAGGCCAAGCCGGCGCAGATGAACGCAGATGAACGCAGATAAAACCTCATCATCGTATGAACCACGTCATGCAGGGGCGTCGACTTTCGCCTGCGTTGATCTGCGTTCATCCGCGGACCCAAAGCCTTTCTCCATTTCACGGCGCACCTGTACCGCTTGAGACGATTCATCGCAGTCAACATCATCCCAGCCAAGCGTCGCGCCCGCGGCGACGTCGCGCTTGAGCTTCACCCTGTGCGCGAGGCCGATGGGTAGCGCGCGCTTGGCGGCGGAATCGACGGCGCTCATCAACTTGCCCCACACGGTGTAGCCGCCCTCGCCGTCGAGCGTCTCGCCGGCCCGGAGCGCGCGCTTGGCGGTCGCGATGCAGTCGCCGCGCCAGCCGCTCGCCGAGCCGGTGGCTTCGCGTCGCAGCGCCGCGCTCGCCACGCTGATGCCCAGCTCCAGGCCGATCAGGTGGCTGGGCTTGTACATCGACGCGTACTCGCCGGAAGGATCGGTGACGATGCCGTACTCCTGGAAGCAGCGGCGCACGTACTCGTGCTCGGCGGAGAACGTCACGTACACGCCCCAGCGAAGATCGCGGAACACCGGGCGCCCGTCGCGCTCGATGCTCGAGATCACCTCCACCTGCCCGGGATGGTGCAGGAGCCCGCCCGCCGAGCGCGGCTTGAGGATGCGCGCCAGGTCGTCCACGCCGCAGGGCGGGAACTCGAGCCCGCCGGGCGCGGGCGTCAACCCCGTCGCGTTCGCCACCGCGGCCATCTCGATGCCGCTCTTGGTGCCGTCCAGGAACGAGTTGAACATCTGCGCGTTGAAGTCGCCCGCGGCCACCATCTCGTCGCTGAAGCCGTAGTGGCCCCACACCGTGCGCGGGGTCGACGCGTGATAGGCCGGCAGGTACTTGGTACCCTTGCCCGCCGCGATCACCGTGAAGCCCGCGGTGCGCGCCCAATCGACCAGCTCGCAGATGAGCGCGGGCTGGTCGCCGTACGCGAGCGAGTACACGATGCCGGCTTCGCGCGCGCGCTGCGCGAGGAGCGGGCCGGCGAGCGCGTCGGCCTCGACGTTCACCATGACGACGTGCTTGCCATGACTGCAACAGGCGAGCGCATGGCTTATTCCCGCGGCGGGGCTGCCGGTAGCGTCGATCACGACCTCGGCGGCGGGATGCGCGATCGCGCGCATCGCGTCGTCGGTTACAAATGTAGTGCCCGCGCGCTGGGCAGCGTCGAGCGACGGCGCGGAGAATCGTTCCTGGGGCCAGCCGACTCGCGCGAGGGAGGCGCGCGCCCGCTCCGGGGCAAGGTCCGCCACCGCGAGAATCTGCAATCCCGGCGTGCGCTGCGCTTGGGACAGGTACATCGAGCCGAATTTTCCCGCGCCGATCAAGACCACGCGCACGGGGTTTTTCTGGGCGGCCCTGCCCTGCAAAAGGCGGTGGAGGTTCATACGGTAGGCCCTTGCCGACGGACGGCCTAGCAGTTTACCGTCACTGGAGAGGAAAATGCATTGTGATCAGCAGGGATAGCATCGTCCGCGGAGGCTTGGAGCCGCGCGTGAAAGCGCTTGCTCCGGGTCTCGACGTGCTCGGGCTCCCCGCCTGCATCCTCGATTCGGAGCTGCGCTACCGCTACGTGAACGACTCCTATGCCGCGCTCTCCTCCAGCAAGCGCGGCGACCTCGAGGGGCGCACGCCCGACGAGGTGTTCCACAACGTCCCCCAGGACGAGCGCCGCAGCCATTTGATGCGAGCCCTCGCCGGCGAGGCCACGGCCTTCAATCGCCGCATCACGCAGGGCCCCACGGCGGGCCGCTGGGTACGCGCGCACTACTTCCCGTTGCGCGGCGAGGGCCCGGAAGTTCTCGGCGTGCTCGTGGCTCTGGTCGATGTGCAGCAGCTGAAGGACGCCGAGGCCGCGCTCGCGGACCGCGAGCGCCAGCTCTCGCTCATCATGGATTCGGTGGGCTTTCCGGTCACCTACGTCGATCGCGACCGCATGATCCGCTTCGCCAACCGGCCGAGCCGCGAATGGGCGGGGCGCAACGCGGAGACGATGCTTGGCCAGCACATCTCCGTGGTGATGACGCCGGACGTGGCCGCCGCGGCCGCCCCGCTCATGGAGCGCGCGCTCGCCGGCGAGCCGATCACCTACGAGCGCGAGGCGCTCTGGCCCGGCCGCGAGAGGCGCCACATCCGCGGCCACATGATTCCCGATCGCGACGCCACCGGCGCCGTGCTCGGCGTACTGATCGTGCTGATCGACATCGAGCGCGACCACCAGCTGCGCGCCGCCCTCGAGGCGAAGGAGCAGCAGTTGCGCAACTTCGCCGAGAACATTCCCGGGCCGATCGCGGTGGTCGACCAGAACTTCCGCTACCTCTTCGCGAACAAGATGTTCCAGGAGAGCCGTGGCATGCCGCTCGAGACGATCGTCGGGCGGCGCGTGGACGAGGTGCTCGGCCACGAAGGCTCCTCGCAGTTCTTCGAGCCGTACGCCGAGCGCCTGAAGCGCGGCGAATCGTGCACGCACGAGCGCCTCGTCGGGCCGCCCGGAGGCAAGGCGCGCTGGCACCTGGTGCAGCTCGCTCCCATCATGGTCCCGCAGGAAGGCGGCACCTCACGCTTCAACGGCTACTACATCGTCTCTTCCGACATCCACGACATCAAGCTCGCGCAGGAGCGCCTCGCCGCGCAGGAAGCGCAGCTTCGGCTCTACACGGACAACATCCCGGATTCGGTCGCCTACCTCGACCGCAACCGCACCATCCTCTTCGCCAACCGGCATTTCGCCGAGATGCGCGGGCTGCGCCCCGAGGACGTCGTCGGGCGCACCACGGCGCAGGTGCTGGGGCCGGAGACCGCGGCCTGGATCGCGCAACGCACGCAGAAGGTGTTCGACCGTGGCGAGACCGCGACCTACGAGCGCCTCATCACGCTGCCCGACGGCGAGAAGCACTGGTTCCACGTGAAGGCGGTGCCGCACCTGGACGGCGCGGGCGCGGTGGTCGGCATGTACGTCGTGAGTCATGACATCAACGACGTGAAGCAGGCCCAGGAGCGGCTCGCCGCGCGCGAGGAAGAGCTGCGCTTCTTCGCCGAGAACATTCCCGAGGCGATCGCCTACATCGACCTCGAGCGCGGCTGCACCTTCGTGAACAAGCTCTTCCTGGAAAGCCGCGGCTTCACTCGCGAATATGCCCTGGGCCGGTTCCCCGAGGCGGCTTACTCGCCCGAGGTGATGGAGGAGCTGCGCCCGCACCTCGCGCGCGTCGTGCGCGGCGAAGAGACGAGCTACGAGCGCTACTTCCGCATGCCCTCGGGCGAGGAGCGCTGGATGCGCGTGCGCCTCACGCCGCGGCACGACGCCGCGGGCAAGGTTCTCGGCTACTACGCTGTGTCCACCGACATCCACGACCTGAAGACCGCGCAGGCCGCGGTCGAGGACAAGCAGCGGCAGCTGCGCCAGGTGATCGATTCCATCCCGACGCCGATGTGCTATGTCGGCGCGGACGAGCGCTATAGCTATGTGAACGACGCCTTCCTCGGCTACGTGGGCCTGCGCTCCGAGCAGATCGTCGGGCATTCGGTGAAGGACGTGCTCGGCGAGGAGCGCTACGAGCTGCTCAAGCCTCACCTCGAGCGCGTGCGCGGGGGCGAGGCGCTCGCCGTGGAGCGCCTGGTGAAGTTCGCCGACGGGCGCCGGCGCTGGATGACGGTACGCCTCACGCCGCGCATCGCCAACGGCGAATACCTCGGCTACTACGCCACCACCAGCGACATCCACGAGCAGAAGACCGTCGAGCAGCAGCTGCGCCGCACCAATACGATCCTCTCCGCGCACTTCGACAATACGCCGCTCGCGGTGATCGAGTGGGATACGGAGCTGCGCATCGTGCGCTGGTCGGGGCAGGCGCACGCGGTGTTCGGCTACAGCGCTGCGGAGGTCCTCGGGCGCTCGCTCGACGGCTGGCGCCACATCTACGAGGAGGACGAGCCCGCGGCCAAGCGCATGATCGACGACCTCATGCGCGGCCACGAGCGCCACGCCACGCTGCGCCACCGCAACTACCGCAAGGACGGCTCGGTGATCTGGGTCGAGTGGCACAACTCGGCGCTGCGCGACGAGACCGGGCGCGTGATCTCGATCCTGTCGCTCGCGCAGGACGTGTCCTCGCGCATCCAGGCCGAGGAGCGCCTCCAGTACATGGCGACTCACGACGGGCTGACGGGACTTCCCAACAGCGTGCTCCTCAACGACCGCCTCGGCGCCGCGCTCTCGCGCGCCCACCGCGCGCGCCGCCGCGTGGGCGTGATGTTCCTGGACCTCGACCACTTCAAGGACGTGAACGACACACTCGGCCACCGCATCGGCGACTTGCTGCTGAAGGAGTTGTCGAGGCGCATCCGCGGGGCCCTGCGCCAGTCCGACGTGCTCGCGCGCATCTCCGGCGACGAGTTCGTGGTGGTGCTCGAGGACCTGCCCGACGAGAGCGCACCGGAACGAGTCGCGCGCATGATCCTCGACGAGGTGCGCCGCCCCTTCCATGTCGAGGGCAACGAGATCCACGTGAGCGGCAGCCTCGGGCTCGCGATCCATCCCGAGGACGGCAAGGACGCGGAGACGCTGCTGAAGAACGCGGACGCGGCGATGTACCACGCCAAGGAGCTGGGCCGCAACGGCTTCCGCACCTTCTCCGCCGAGCTCGCCTCGCGCCGCGCGCAGCGCATGCAGGTGGAGACGGCGTTACGCCGCGCGCTGAAGGGGCAAGAGCTCACCCTGCACTTCCAGCCGATCGTCGACATCGCCTCGGGCGACGTGCGCCACGTCGAGGCGTTGATCCGCTGGAACGACCCCGAGCGCGGCCTCATGCTGCCCCAGGGATTCATTCCGCTCGCCGAGGAATCCGGCCTGGGGCATGCCATCGGCCTCTGGGTAATGGAGGCCGCGTGCCGCCAGGCGCGCGCGTGGCGCGACGCGGGCCTGGGCGGCGTCACCGTGTGCGTCAACCTCTCCGCCGGGCAGCTGCGCGACTCGTCGATGCTCGCGGACCTGAAGCGGCTCCTCGCCAAGACCGGATGCGAGCCCGGCTGGTTGCAGTTCGAGATCACCGAGACCAGCATGGTGCGCGACGTGGAAGGCGCGAGCGTGATTCTCGCCAGGTTGCGCGCGCTCGGCGTGAAGATCGCGATCGACGACTTCGGCACCGGCTTCTCGAGCCTGTCGCACCTGCGCCACCTGCCGGTGGACGTGCTGAAGATCGACAAGGCGTTCGTCGCCGACATCGATACCGGGAGCCCCCGCAAGGGCGAGAACGCCGGCGGCGCCGCGATCGTCTCCGCGGTGATCGGCCTGGCACGCGGCCTCGGCCTGCAGGTCGTCGCCGAGGGCGTGGAGAAGCGCTCGCAGCTGAATTTCCTGGCGCGCGAGGGCTGCCATGCGGCGCAGGGCTACCTCCTCTGCCCGCCGCTCCCCGCCGCCGAGCTCGAGACCTGGCTCAAGAGCCGGCGCAAGCCCGCCGCCAAGAAAAAGGTGGTGTCAGGTACGACTTCCCGCAAGACGACTCGCACCCGCTGATCTCATTTCCGCTGGCGCTATCAAGGCGATCACCAGCTGATGGAGACGCGAGCGCCGCCAAGAGGCGAGTCGCCGATGCGGGCTTCGCCGCCGTGCCATTCCGCCACGCTCTTCACGATCGCGAGGCCCAGGCCCACCCCGCCGCTGTCGCGCCCGCGGCTGTCCTCGACGCGCGTGAACGGCTCGAACAGGCGGTGGCGCTCGCGCGCCGGCACGCCTGGGCCATCGTCGTCCACGCAGATGATGGTGCGTGCGCCGTCGCGCTCGATGGTGATGGCGACCTTCGAGCGCGCATAGCGCACGGCATTGCGCAGGACGTTGGCGAGAGCGCGCGCGAGGTACTTGGCGTCGCACGAGAGCGTCTGCGGCATCTCGCGCGGCGCGTCGATGGCGATCGCCCTGCCCGCGGCGCGCATCTCGTCGTTGGCGCGGCGCAGAACGTCGTCCAGCAGCGCGCGCGCCGGGATCTCGCGCGGGTGGTAGGGCGGAGCGTGGCGCAGGCTCGCCAGCACCAGCAGCTCGCTTACCAGATCCTCGAGGTCCGCGACGTCGCGCCCCATCGCCGCGAAGCGCTCGTCGCGCTCGGCCTCGCCCGCGCTGGTGCGGGCGAGCTCGAGATCGAACTTGAGCTGCGCGAGCGGCGTGCGCAGCTCGTGCGCCACGCCTTGCTCGAGGTCGCGGTGCGATTGCAGCAGCGCCTGCACGCGGCTCGCCATCACGTTGAACGCGGTGGCGATCGGCTTGAGGAGCGAATCCTTCGCCACCGAGGCACGCACGCCGAAGTCGCCCTCGCCCACGCGCGCGGTGGCCGCCGAGAGGCTCTCCAGGTCGCGCCACAGGGGCCGCGTCCAGCGCCACAGGATCGCGCACATCGCGGCGGTCATCAGCGACAGGATGATCGTGTAGTAGATCATCTGGTACTCGTAGAGCCCGACCCACTCGATGCGCAGCGCGCGATCGCTGTCCTTCAGGCGGCGCAGGTAGACCATGCCTCCGCCCGGCCGGTCGCGGAACGCGATTCCGCCGGTGCCGAGCCGCTCGCGTTCCGAGGCGGACATGAAGAAATCGTTGAGGGCGCGGTCGAGGGGCACGATCTGGTGCTCGACGCGGAAGGTCTTCTCGATCTCCTTCAGGCGCCCCTGCCAGTCGGGTACGCGCTGGTCGGAGATGATGCGCTCGGCGCGGTCGAACGCGACACCCACGCGCGTGCGCTGCTGCTCGGCGTCCATGCGCGCCATCACCTGGTCGGTCGCGTACATGAAGATCACGAACGCGGCCGTGGCCGGCAGCATGAGGAAAAGATACAGCCGAAGGAAGAGCCTCAGCATGGCGCGGAGGGCTCAGGCGTCGCCGGTGAAGAGATACCCTCGCAGGCGCACCGTCTTGATCATCGACTCCGCTCCGCCCGCGTCCTGGAGCTTCCTGCGCAGGCGGCAGATGCGCGCGTCGATCGAACGGTCGAGGCCGTCGTAGTCGATGCCGCGCACCACGCGCAGGATCTCGTCGCGCGTGACGACGTTGCCCTGCCGCGAGGCGAGCAGCCACAGGATGTCGAAGTCTCCCGTGGTGAGCTCGACCGGGCGCGCGTCGACGGTCGCCGAGCGGCGCGAGCCATCGATGGCGAGGCGCCCCGCGGTGAGGGTGACCTCGCGCGTTTCCGGAAGCGCCACGCGTGTTCGGCGCAAGAGCGCCTCCACGCGCGCGAGCAGCACGCGCGGCTCGACCGGCTTCACGACGTAGTCGTCGGCGCCCATCTCGAGGTCGAGCACCTGGTCGATGTTCTCCGCCTTCGCGGTGAGGATGAGGATCGGCACCGAGGCCGCGCCGCGCAGCTCGCGGCAGATGGCCAGCCCATCCTTGCCTGGCAGCATGAGGTCGAGGATCACGAGGTCCGGCTTCAGCCGGTCGAAGCGCTCCGGCACGACCAGCCCGTCGCCTTCGATGAACACCTCGAAATTGTGGCGCTCGAGATAATCGCGGATCGACGCGGCAAGGCGGGCGCTGTCCTCGACCAGCAGCACGCGCGAGCGCCGGGCGGCCACCGGGGCGGCGCCAGGCTCACGGGCAAAACTGGTGTCAGCGTGCATCCGTGGGGCTCGGGACCTGGATATCGCGAGGATACCCCAGCCCACGGCGCCCCCCGAGTGACGCTTTGTTACATGGGCCTAGGCGCGCTTCACCACCAGGAAGTTGCGCACTTCCTTCACGCCCTTGATGGAGCCGGCCATTTTCTCGGCGCGCATGCGCGCCGCCTCATTGCCCGCCAAGCCATTCAGCGTGACCACGCCGCCCTTGGTATCGACGTCGATCTTGAGCACGCTCAGGTCCGGATCCTTGAGAAAGTCGGTTTTGATGGAGGCGGTGATGGCGGTGTCGTTCACCGCGGGCGACACCGACGCGTCGGAAACCGCGGCCATCGCCTGGCCGGTCTTCTCGACCACCTTGTCCGCGGCGCTGTTCATGGCCGCCTGAGTCTTGTCGCCCACCTCGGCAAGCTTCTGCGAGGTCTTCTCCCCCGCCTCGGACACCGCCTGAGAGGTCGTCTGTCCCGCGGACGCGAGCTTCTCCTGGGTGCGGTCGATGGCGCTGTCGAGCTTCTGGCCCACAGTGCGCTCGCCCGGATCGCGCTGGCAACCGGCGAGGGCGAGGGAGGCAAGCGCAGCGGCGAGCGCCACGCGAAGGATGTTCGCATTCATGGCAATTCCCTTCCTTAAACTTGACCGACCATCGTAGTCCGCACCCGGCGCACGCACCGTCGGCGCCGCTCGCATGCCTGTGTCGGTCGGCACTGACACGCGCGTGTCGGACGAGTCTGACGCCTGAATCGGACATCGCGTTGCGGATGCTCGCTCCGGCGCCGACAGGCGCGGCCCCGGCCCCTGCCTAATCTGTGCAAGTAGGAACGCGCCCCGCAAGCGGGGCGCTGCGCGCCATCGCCGGAATGCCAGACTAACAAGGAGACCCAACATGCGTACCAACAGCTCGACCGACACCATGACCAGCCCGATCGCCCGTGACATCCAGAACGTCGTCACCGACGCCCAGGAGCTGCTGAAAACCGTGCAAAGCGAAGGCGGCAGCAAGCTCTCGGAAGTGAAGGTCAAGGTCCAGCAGCAGCTCGATTCCGCCAAGCAGATGCTCGGCCAACTCCAGACCACCGTGAACGACGGCGCGAAGGTCGCCATCGACACCACCGACGCCTACGTGCGCAGCAACCCGTGGCGCGCGGTTGGCATCAGCGCCGCGTTGGGTGCGCTGATCGGCTTCCTGGCCGCGCGACGCTAAAGACGTGGCCGCAGTTCGCGAAGCGACCGGAATCGTGGGCGACCTCAAGGGGCTCGCCTCGACGAGCCTGCGCGCGGTGCGCACGCGCCTGGAGTTGATCGCCATCGAGCTGAAGCAAGAGAAGGCGTGGGCGGTGCGATTCCTCGTGATCGCGGTGGCCGCGCTCTACCTCCTGTCCTTTGGACTCCTGCTGGCGATCTTCGCGCTCGTCGTGTGGGCTGCGGAGGAAAATCGTCCCCTCATTCTCGCCTCGTTCGCGGGCATTTTCCTCCTCGCGGGCGCGGCCGGAGTGGCCTACATCATGTCCGCCTCGAAAGGCCGCACGCCTCTCTTCCAGGACACGATCGCCGTGCTGAAGGGCGACGAGGAAGCACTTCGGGCGGGACTGCGAGGCTCCGGTGACTGAGCTCGAAATCCTTCGCCGGCGCCGGGAGCTGGTGCTGCTTTCCGCGCAGTTGCAGCGTGCGACCGTCGTACGCCGCCTCGACAACGTGAGTCGCCATCCGGCGCAGGCGGTCCTGGGGTTGGTAACCAGCGTCGCGAGCCTGCCGCTTCTCTTCAAGCTCGGCGCCCTCGTGTTGGGCCGCGTAGGAAGGCGCAAGCGCAAGGCGCGAGAAGTCGCGCGGCGCGCACGCTCCTCGCTGCTGTCGAGAGTGTTGCCCGCGCTCAGGTTCCTGCCGGTGCTCAAGATGTTTCCCGTACTGAAGTTTCTCAACCGTTGACCCACTCAAGGAGATCACCATGCTGTACTGGGCTGCCGTGTTTTTCATCGTTGCGCTGATCGCCGCGGTTCTCGGATTCGGTGGCATTGCTGCCGGCGCTGCGGGCATCGCGAAAATCCTGTTTTTCATCTTCCTCGTGGCATTCGTCGTTTCCCTGCTGATGGGCGTCTTCCGCCGCTCGGTGTAAAGGAGTTCTTTCGATGCTGAAGCCTCAACACCTGGCCGCCGCCGCCGCCCTCGCCCTCACGGCGTGCGGCAGCGCGCCGACGTCTTACAGCGAGCCGCGCTATGTCTCGGCCCCGTCCTACCGCGATGCCGCCTCCTCCGACTCCGGGCGCGTGGTCGCCATCGACGTGGTACGCGGCTCGGGAGGCAGCTCGGGCGCGGGCGCCGTCATCGGCGGCGTGCTGGGCGGTGTCCTCGGGCACCAGGTCGGCAACGGCCGCGGCAACGACGCGGCCACCGTCGCCGGCGCCATCGGCGGCGCGGTCGTCGGCAACGAAGTCGAGAAGAGGCGAAACGGTGACGAGCAGTACCGCGTCACAGTGCAGTTTCGCGACGGCCGCGATGCTTCGTTCACCCAGGACTCCGTCGGGGACCTGCGCGTTGGCGATCGCGTGCATGTCGAGGCAGGCCGTCTCTTCCGCGACTAGCAGTTCGCAGTTCGGCGGGGGAGTGTCTTGGGGTAAGATTTCCATCCCTCGGGCATTCCCCGCTTTCCATTAACCCTCCTCAGATTTCGCCAATGGCTGATCAGCTCGTCCAGCTCTCCGGGCGGCTCGCGAGCAAGATCGTCGCGATGGAGACGCTCGTGAAGTCCGGGGCGCCGCTCGACGACGATTTCCGCGAGCAATGGCGCGAGCTGGTCGCCCTCGCCGGCCAGCAGAAGGCGATGCTCGATGACATCGCGCGCCGCACGCAGGAGCTCTCTTCCCTTTCGGCCTTTCTGCAGACTCATTACGAGCGCGAGAAGCAGAGTCTCGCCCGCGAGCTGCACGACCAGCTGGGGGGCATCCTCACGCCCGCGAAGATGGACCTCGCGTGGCTGCAGGCACGCCTGGGCGAAGATCCGCAATACGGCACCCGCCTCGCCCGCCTCTCGGCAATGATCGACCAAGGCATCGACCTGAAGCGCCGCATCATCGAGAACCTGCGCCCGTCTCTCCTCGACCACTTGGGATTCGCCGCCGCGGTGCAGTGGTATCTCGACGAAGCGTGCGGGAACGCGGGTATCTCGTGCAAGACGACCATCTCCCGGCTCGAGCGCCTCCCCTCCGATCTCGAGATCGCGCTCTACCGCGTGGTGCAGGAAAGCGTCTCGAACATCATCCGCCATGCCAGGGCGAAGAGCGTGGAACTGGTGATCGAGCGCACCGCGTCGGGCCTGCGTGTGGAGGTGCGCGACGACGGAATCGGCATCGCCGACCTGGAGCACGCGCGCAAACAAGCCCATGGCCTGGCGGGAATGACGCAACGCATGCGCGCGATCAACGGGACGCTGGACGTGAGCTCGAAAGCCGGGGACGGGACGCGCGTGGCAGCGTTCCTGCCGCTCGCCGCTTAGTTCTCGCGGCTGTTCAGCAACTCCCCGATGAGCCGGGGGATGGTCGCGAAGTCCTTGCTCTTGTCGAGGAAGTAGTCGGCGCCCGCCTCGAAGGCGGCGACCTTGAGGGCCGGCACCGCGTGGTTGGTGAGGACCACGATGCACGCCGGGCTGGATCCTGCCGCGGCGCGCAGCCTCCGGATCACTCCGAATCCCGTGCCTTGGGCAAGCTGCAGGTCGACTATGGCCAGGCCGATGGTGTAGCGGTCGCACGCGGCGAGCGCTTCGTCCTCGGTCGCGGCGGTGGCGACGACCTCGACGCGGCTGGGAACCGATACCAGCTCGACCAGGCGCTCGGCGATCTGCGGGGAGTCCTCCACCACGAGCGCGTTCATCATCTCCTCTTCGAGGTGGCGCGGCTGGAACTCCACAGGCCGGGTCCTTCCCTTCTGTCCGCTTTCCTGGGGAGGCGGGGGAGGCATGGGCGCCGCGCTTTCTCGCTGGCGGATGGACTCGGCTGTGGACATTTCACTCTCAGGCGATGAGCTGGTTTTTCACTGCGTAATATGTGATATCGGCATTCGACTTGAAGTTCATCTTCTCGAGGATCCGCGAGCGATAAGTGCTCACGGTTTTCACGCTGAGGAAGAGCTCCTTGGCGATCTCCGAGACGCTCTGGCCCGACGCGAGCTTGCAGAAGATCTGGAACTCGCGCTCCGAAAGCTGCGTGTGCGATGGCTGGTCGGCCGCCGGACCCGCCAGCCCCTGCGCGAGCTTGTCCGCGATGCGCGGGCTCACGTAGCGCCGGCCCTGTGCAGCGGCAACGACCGCCGAGACCAGGTTCTCCGAAGGCGCGTCCTTGGCGACGAAGCCCGACGCGCCGGCCTTCAGGAGGTTGATCGCGTACTGGTCTTCCGGATAGCCGCTCACGATGAGAACCGCCATCTCGGGGCGGATCGCCTTGCTTCGGTTCAGCACGTCGACGCCCGACATGTCCGAGAGCGAGAGGTCCACCAGCGCGACATCGAAAGGGTTGGCGCGAACCTGCGCGATGGCCTCTTCGCCGGTGCGCGCTTCGCCCGCGACCTCCATGTCGACGCGCCCGGAGAAGACCTGCTTCAGTCCCATCCGAACGACATCATGGTCATCGACGATCAGTAGCCGGATCATTGTTTGTTTTCCTAACCGGTTGGTAACGGTTATTACAGCATGAGGCCCCCAGCGGGGGACCGTCGGTAACAACGGATTCGTTTGTAGGACTGATCCTACGCCAATCGGGGTCAGAAAGAGTATCTCAGGATGATGCGGTCGCGCTTCACGGAAACGTTTTCGCGCGTGAGTCCGGGGATGTCCGGCATGATCTGGCGCGCCGGCTTGTAGACGATGTGACCCGCGTCATAACAGAGCATGCGATCCGTGTCGCAGGAGGAGCGGCTTCGTTGCTGGCGCGCCTCGCGGCGAGGAACCAGGTCGAGCTCGGGTTCAGGGGCGCGCGCCGGGGTCACGAACGGCGCGGACTGGTGACCCGGCAATCCTGAGGTGGCCACCAGCGCCGCCTTGGGGCGCAGCAGCAGCGGCTTCGCCTCGAACGCCGCCGCGACCTTGGGGATGGCGGCGATTCCGGCGGCAAGCGCGAAGATCAGGAGCTTCATTCACTTCTCCGGGGCGTTTTGCGTTGCGGCTCGTTAGCCGCGACGGTGTCGGAAAGCGCCGATATGGAAGCGATCGTGCTCCGCTGGGCGGCCGGAATATGCCGGAGGCGACCGGCTCCCGATGTCCCAAACTCGCATCGCCGCGCGTAAGCGGGCGCCGACCCCGCTACGGAGTCCGCCTACCTGAAGGCGCGGCTTCCGCTCATTAACTTGTCGCTGGC
>JBBRQA010000028.1:0-23235 GCA_038227085.1 Burkholderiales bacterium
CCATCGGATGCTGCACCAACACGCGCACCTCGAAGGGCTCGCCGCGTTTCACGGTGGGGGGAACCTGCACGCGGCCAAGCATCACAGCAGCGACTCGTCGAGGCAGGCGGCCGCGGTCACCAGCACGTACGCCGAGCCCAGGAGGAAGCGCTTGCCGGAAAGTTCGACCAGCACGTTCACGGTCTGGGTCCCGGCGAGGCGCACGCGCGTGGAGATCTCCGCGCGCCCGGACTGCGGCCCGAGATGGAAGCTCGCCACCAGCGGGCGCGGGTTCCTCTCGGCGAAGACGTGGATCGCCGCCACGAAGTCGACCTCGGTCATGGGGCTCGCGACCTTCACGTTCAACGGGACCGAGTTGCCGTTCTCCGCGATCTGCGGGAGCACCACCTCGACGCCGCGTTTGTCGGCCACCACGCCGCCGGTGATCTTCATGAGGAGCGGCGTGATGTCCTGCGGCGGCTGGAAGCGCTGCGCCAGGACGGGAAAACCCGCCAGCGCCAATCCCGCGACGAGGAGGCCGCGGCGTTTCATTTCAAAGTCGAAAGCCATGCGACCAGGTCTTCCACTTGTTGTCCCGAGAGCGCGGGCTTGCCGCGATATTCCGGCGCCACCCGCGTGAGGCCTTCGCTGCGATGGAACGCCGGCATCGCCGCATCCGGACTCACGCGGGTGATGTCGGCCACTCGCATGCGGATCTGCGCGCGCGAGAAGCGCGCGCCGACGCCGGCGAGCCGCGGGCCAACGTTGCCCGCGACCTCGACGCCCGGCACCGCGTGGCAGAGCACGCAATGCCCGCCCTCTCGCGTCACGAACACCTCACGTCCCCGCGCCGCGTCGCCTGTTGCCGCGAACGGCACATCGATGCCATCCGGCGCCACGGGCGCCGCGGCGCACCCCGCGACGAGCAGCGCAAGCCACGGGGTCGCCTTAAGCGAGCTTGCCATCCTTCAACGGCAGCGAGCGGATGCGCTTGCCGGTCGCGGCGAACACCGCGTTGCAGATCGCCGGCGCCACGTTGAGGCCGCCGGGCTCGCCGTGCCCGCCCCAGAAGCCGCCCGTAGGCACGAACACCGTCTCCACGACCGGCATCTGCGTCATGGGCGGCAGCGGGAAGTCGTGGAAATTCGACTCCTGGATGCGCCCGTCCTTGATCGTGTGCGCTTCGTAGAGCTGGCCGATGCAGAAGATCACGTTGCCCTCGGCCTGCGCGCGGCACGCGTCCGGATTGACCACGTAGCCCGAGTCGATCGCGAACACCACGCGGTGCACCTTGATGGCGCCGTCCTTCACGCTCACCTCCGCCACCATCGCGGTGTAGCTGCCGAATCCGTCGGATTGCGCGATGCCGCGGAAGACGCCCGCGGGAAGCGGCGTGCCCCATCCCGCCTTCTTCGCCGCGGCCTCGAGCACGAGGCGGTTCCTGTCGCCAGGCTTCAGCATCGCGAGCCGGAACTCCAGCGGATCCTTGCCGGCGACGTGCGCTACCTCGTCGATGAACGACTCACGGTAGAACGAGTTCTGCAGCCCCGGCGCGCGCCAGAAACCCACCGGCACGTGCGGATTGCGCATCGCGTATTCGACCAACTGGTTGGGGGTGGTGTAGGGCGAATCGCTGAAGGTGCGCACCGCGGTGAAGTCGATGCCCTTGTCGATGCCCTCGGGACGCAGCAGCGCCAGGATCGAGGGGCACGCGATCACGGTGTGCATCGCGGTCATATTGCCTTGCCCGTCGAGAGCGGCCTTCATGCGCACCATCGACGCCGGGCGATAGAAGCCGTGCTGCATGTCCTCCTCGCGCGACCAGATGAGCTTGACCGGACGGTCCGGGAACTGCTTCGCGATGACCACCGATTGCTTCACATAGTCCTGCGGCGCGCCGCGCCGGCCGAACCCCCCGCCCAGCATGGTCTTGTGCACTTCGCAATTCTCGAGCGGAATGCCGGCCGCTTCGGAGGCCGCGGCGATCGAGGCCTCGCCGTTCTGCGTCGAGGTCCACACCTCGAGCGTGCCGTCGCCCTTGAACCACGCCGTGGACGTCATCGGCTCCATGGTCGCGTGGCTGAGATACGGAGACGAGTACTCGGCCTCGACCAGCTTCGCGGCGCCGGCCCATGCGCCCGGGGCATCTCCCATCTTGCGCGCGGTGGGAAGGTCCTTCGCGGCGAGGCCTTCCTTGAAGAGCGCCATGATGCTGTCCGAGGACACCGCGCCGTTCACGCCCTCGTCCCATTCGATATTGAGCGCCTTGGCCCCGCGGTTGGCGCGCCACCAGTTGTCGGCGACCACCGCGACCCAGCCGTCGCCCTTCACCACACCCTTCACGCCGCGCATCTTCTCGGCGTCCGCGCTATCGACGCTCTTCACCTTGCCGAGAAATACCGGGCTCTGCACGATCGAGGCGTGCAGCATGCCGGGCAGCATCACGTCCACGCCGTAGATCGGCTTGCCCGCGACCTTGTCGGGCATCTCGAGGCGCTTCATCGACTTGCCGGCGATCTTCCAGTCCTTCGGATCGCGCAGCACGACCTCCTTCGGCACCTCGAGCTTCGACGCCGCGGCCGCGACCTTGCCGTAGGTCATCTTGCGCTTCGACGCGGCATGAGTGATGACACCCTTGTCGACGCTGCACTCCGTCGCGGGGACTTTCCAGTCGGACGCGGCTGCCGAAATCAGCATCGAGCGCGCGCTCGCGCCCGACTTGCGCAGGTACTCCTGCGAGGTGCGCACGCCGGCGCTGCCGCCGGTGGACATGGAGCCCCAGATGCGCTTCCTCTTGATGTGCTCATTGGGTGAAACGAATTCGGTGCTCACCTTGCCCCAGTCGCAATCGAGCTCCTCGGCGACCAGCTGGGCCAGGCCCGTGAGGCTCCCCTGCCCCATCTCGGAGCGAGCGATGCGGATCACCACGCGATCGTCGGGGTAGATGAGGATCCAGTGCGTGACCTCGGGGGCGCCAACGCCCTGCGGCTGCGCGAGCGCGGCGCCGGCGATGGAGAATTCGAGTGCGAGCCCGCCGCCCACGGCGGCGCTTGCCTTGAGGAATTCGCGGCGGTTGATGGCGATCGTCGTCATGGTCTTCCCCTCACGCTTTCTGGCCGTTGGGCAAATCCACCAGCGCGGGCGCGGCGGGCACTTTCGCCCCGGCTGCGGCGTGGATGGCCTTTCGCACGCGCGCGTACGTTCCGCAGCGGCAGAGATTGGTCATCGCGGCGTCGATGTCGGCGTCGGTGGGGATGGGCGTCTTCGCGAGGAGGGCCGTGGCGGCCATGATCATGCCGGTCTGGCAATAGCCGCATTGCGGCACCTCGTGCTCGAGCCAGGCCTTCTGGATGCGGTTCAGCCCCTTCGCGCCGACCCCCTCGATGGTGACGATCTTCTTGCCGGTGACCGAGCCCACGGGAGTGACGCACGAGCGCACCGCGTGGCCGTCGATGTGCACGGTGCACGCGCCGCACTGGGCGATTCCGCATCCGTATTTGGTCCCCGCGAGCTTGAGCTCGTCGCGCAGCACCCACAGGAGGGGCATCTCGGGCTCGACGTCCACGTCCTGGACGCGGCCGTTCACGTTCAGCTTGGTCATGTTCTTTCTCCGGGGAAGACACAGGGGGCGAAGTTCGATTCTCCTACCTTCCGGCCGGCCGCCGCAATGACCGCGGCGCAACAACCCTTATCCATGTGGAACGGGATCAACGGCCCAGGGCCGAGCGGTCGACCTCCAGGAGGACGAATTCCTGGCTCCCGGTGGGACTGGCGATGACCTGTATCGCGCGAAGGTAAGGCGGCGGATCGATCGCCAGCGCGGCGAAGGCATCGCCTCCCTGGAGCGCGAGATCCGCCTTGAAGAGCCGCGTCACGACGAGATGGGTGGTGCCGGACTCGCCGATTTCCCGCGCGAGGGTCGGCCTGTCCCAGCGGAAGTACCATGGCACCCCTTCGCGCTTGCCGAGGAGCGCGATGTACTCCGGGCGCATCCACATCACCCGCGCGCCGGGCGGGGTCGCGCGATCGAGCGACTCCAGGCCGGAGAGCACCGCGGCGTGCTGGTACGCGAGGGCATTGGCGCGCGCGCGATCGACCGTCGTGTAGTACTCGGTCATGCTCGCCGGGCTGTAGGCGAAGCCAGGGATGAGCGGCGCGGTGTCGAGGGACTTGCGAAGCACCAGCACCGTGGCCGGCAGGATCATCACCACGAGGAAGGCCCACCCCACGAAGAGCACGAGCCCCTCGCGACGCAGCGCTCGCACACGCGTGCACAAAGCAGCGAGCGCCTCGCCGGCAAGGACCAGGAGGAGCGGAAGCAGCGGATAGAGCAAACGCCGCGTGTTGTCCTCCGGGAATACCCATGCGAACAGCATCGCCAGGCTGGCAAGGACATACCAGGCGTCGAGGCGGTTGCGCATCGCGCCGCGAATCGCCCCGGCGATTCCGAGCGCTCCCACCGCACCGAACATCACCCGCGTCACGCCGCCCACCGCGGAGCTCCCGGTGAAGGATGCCACCCATCCCCCGAAGAACGTGTCCGATGAGATCGCGAGGAGCCGCCCGGGCTCGCTCAGCCAATGACCCAGCATTCCCTGGGCCGCGTGGCGGTAGCCGTCCATCTCCACCGCCGGGCGCAATGCCATCCACACGCTCGCGAGCACCAGCACCGGCGCGAACGGAAGGAAGGCCGTCCACACGGGCCGCCGATTGCGCCTCACCGCTTCCACGGCCACGTGGATGGCGTACCCGGCGATGAGCGCGATGCCCGCGATCCGGGTGAGGTACGCGGCCGCCATCAACGCGCCGAATGCCAGCAAGGCTGCCTTGCCGCGATCCGTGGCCAGGCGCCGCTCGTGGAAGACCAGTGCCGCGAGGGATAGCGCGAGAAATAGCGGCTCGCTGAGGATGCCGCGAACGCTGACCCACGCGCTCGGGGTCAACAGGACGAGGAGTGCGACGAGCGCGCCGCGGCGGGGGCCGCCCAGATGCCGCTCGGCGTAGAGGTAGACCAGGCAGAGCGCCGCCAAGGCGCACACGCCGACGGCGAGGTGCGCCGCGAGGAGGCTGTATGCGCCGCCGGTGAACGCCAGCAGTAGCGGGAAGAACGGCGGGAAGTTGGCGTGGTGCTTCGCCCACGGCGCCGCCAGGGCATCGCTCGAAAAAGGCGACAGGTAGCGGGCGAGCGTGAGGTAGCTCACGCTGTCGTCGCCCAATGAAGCGATCACGTGCTGCCAGGAGAATGCGATGGTGATGGGTGCCGCGATCGCCAGCAATACGAGGAACTCGGGATGCAACCGCCAGCGCACCCTCGTCTTATCTCCCGCCCGGGCCGCCGAATCCGATGCCCGCCATGCCGGGCGGACGCGGGCCGCGCGCGATGTTCACCTGCGACCAGTCGCCCGTGTTGATGGCGTTCTGCAGGATGGCGCGATATTGGCTCATGAGCTGGGAATCGTTGGGCGAGGCGCCATAGTAGTACAGGTAATCGGAGAGGCTCCCCGCGTTGCAGTGGCCCTGGTAGGCGCAGCCGGCGAGGACGCGCGGGTTGGTGTCGCCGCACGGATAACCGTAGTCGCAAGCGAGGAGCTGCCACGCCTGCTGGAAGGCGCGCTGCTCTATCGGCTGGTTGTCGGGCCCGATGCGCAGCGTGAGGTCGTGCCACGTGTTGGACAGCACGCGCCCGGCGATCAGCATGGCCTCGGGATCGCGGCTCGCCGCGATGCGCTGGAGATCCTGCACCTGCGCGTCGCTGAGAGTGACGCTGTCGCGCCCCCAGCCGCCCGCGGCGCCCGACGCGCGGCGCTGCGCCCAGAGCTCCTGCTCCAGGGAGAGCGCCTGCGCCTTGGCGTCGCCGCCGGCCGACGCCGTCGCGAGCATCTTGTTGAGATCGGCCTGCGCGATGGTGACGCCCTCCATGCCGGCGCAGCGATTGGCGCTCACGTCGTCGAAGGCCGCGATGCGCTTGTCGCGCAGCGGATCGGTCGGCGCGATGGCGGCGACGAAGTCGTCGCGCTTCTGGTCCGCGGCGCGCGGCATCGCCGGTGCGCGCATGGTGCGGTCGCTCACCGTGGCGCAGCGTCGCAGCATCTCGTACATCACGTACCAGCCTTCCGGCGTCTGGCCCTCGGGCGTGCTCTTGAGGCGCTCGTAGAGGGCTTTGTAGCTCCTTGCCGCGAGGTACTCGCCGAAGAGCGTGACGCGCCCGGCCGGCACGGCGGCGGCCTTGGGCGAGGCCGTGCGCGGATCGATGGAGAGCACCGACGCGGCGTCCAGCCTGGATTCGGGATGGGCGGTGCGCGTGCGGGATTCGCCGGCCTGCTCCGCGTGAGCCGGGGCGGCGGAATACCGCTCCAGCTCCGGCGGGCGGACCAACATCCACGCGCCGGCGACCAGCGCGGTGGCGAGGGCGAGAAAAAGCGGCAGGCGAAACTTCTTCATCGAGCGTCCGTGAGGATGAATTCAGCGCCGCGCTCTGCGATCATGTACGTCGGCGCGTTGGTGTTGCCCGACGTGATGCGCGGCATGATGGATGCATCGATAACGCGCAGGCCCTCGATACCGTGCACACGCAGCCGGTCGTCCACCACGGCCATCGCATCGCTGCCCATCTTGCATGTTCCCACCGGATGAAAGATGGTGGTGCCCAGGTCCCCGGCGGCGCTCACGAGCTCGGCGTCGCTCTGTGCCGCGGCGCCCGGCCGCCACTCCTCGGGCGAATATTTCGAAAGCGCGGCGGCCTTCATGATGGTGCGAGTGATGCGCATCGAGCGCGCCGCCACCGCCCGGTCCTGCGGCGTCGAAAGATAATTCAGGCGGATCTGCGGCGCGGCCATGGGATCCGTGCCCTTGATGCGCACCGCGCCGCGCGAGGTCGGCCGCAGGTTGCACACCGACGGCGTGATCGCGGGGAAGGGATGCAGCGGATCGCCGAATTTTTCCAGGGAGAGGGGCTGCACGTGCCATTCGATGTCGGGGGTTGCCGCGCCCGGCTCGCTCTTCGCGAAGGCGCCGAGCTGCGAGGGCGGCATGGTGAGCGGCCCGGTCTTGAAGAACAGGTACTCGAGGCCCATCCCGGCCTTGCCGAGCCAGCGGTTGGCGCGCTCGTTCAGGGTCGGCCCCTTTACCTTCCACACCATGCGGATCTGCAGGTGGTCGTGGAGATTCTCCCCGACGCCCTCGAGAGGATGGAGAACCGGGATCGAGAATTGTTGTAACAAACTGCGAGGGCCGATCCCGGAGAGCTGCAGTAGCTGCGGCGAGCCGATCGACCCCGCGGCGAGGATCACCGCCTTTCGCGCGCGCGCGACTCCCTCGCCCTGCCCTTCGACCACCATGTCGATGCCGGTCGCGCGCTTCACCCCGTCCTGCACCTCGATGACGATCTTGCGGGTATGCGCTTTCGTGATGAGCGTGAGGTTGGCGCGGCCCAGCGCGGGGCGCAAGAAGGCCTTGGTCGCGCTCCAGCGCCTTCCGCCGCGCTGGTTCATGTGGAAATAGGCGTTGCCGAAGTTGTCGCCGCGGTTGAATTCCTCGACCTTCGGAATGCCGCACTCTTCGGCCGCATCACGCCATGCATCGAGGATCTCCCACTTCACGCGCGGCTCCTCGACGCAGAGCTCGCCGTCGCCGCCGTGGTGCTCGTTGGCGCCCCCGAAGTGGCGCTCGGCGCGCTTGAAGGCGGGCAGCACCTCGTTCCACGACCAGCCGCGATTGCCGAGGGACTCCCAGTGGTCGTAGTCGACCTTCTGTCCGCGCATGTACACCATGGCGTTGATCGACGAGCATCCGCCCAGCACCTTGCCGCGCGCGTAGCCCAGGCTGCGTCCGTTGAGGCCGGGCTCGCTCTCCGTGCGGAAACACCAGTCGGTGCGCGGGTTGCCGATGGTGTAGAGGTAGCCCACCGGGATGTCGATCCAGAACCAGTCGTCCTTGCCGCCCGCCTCCACCACCAGGACGCTGTACCTTCCGTCCTTCGTCAGGCGATTGGCCAGCACGCACCCGGCGCTGCCCGCGCCGACCACGATGTAGTCGTATTCGCCGAACGTCAGCCGATCACCTTGTTGGCGCGCTTCAGCACTTCGGCCGAGAGCGCGAGACCGAGCGAGCGTGCCGCCTTGCGATTGACGACGAGCTCGTAGTGGGACGGCGATTCGATCGCCATCTCCGCGGGCTTCTCGCCCTTGAGGATGCGATCCACGTAGGCTGCCGCGCGCGCGTAGTTGTACTCGAGGTTCCGGCCGTAGCTCATGAGGCCGCCCGACTCGACATAGCCTGGCTGCGGATACACGGCGGGTATGCGATAGCGCGCGGCGAGCTCGGTGATCGTGTTGCGCTCCGTGTAAAACGCGTTGTCGCTCTCACCAGCATGCCGCCCACGGGCGCGGCGGCGAGGCCGTTGAAGGCGCGCTCGATGTCGCGATAATTCGTCGCGTCCTTCAACACCAGGCGCACGCGCGAGGACTTCGCGGCCCACTCGAGGCGGGAACGGTACGCGGCGTAGACCGTGTTGGCGGGATTCACCAGGGCCGCGGCCTTGCCGATTCCGGGCACCGCGCGCAGCAGGAGCTCCATGTGCTTCGGGATCTGCTCGAGCGAATTGGAGGTGCGGCCCGTCACGTTGGTGTCGGGCCGCGCGGGGCTCTTCACGAAGCCGCTGATCACCGGATCCTCCACGGTCGCCATGACGATCGGGATCGTGCTCGTCGCCTGCAGCAGCGCCTCGGTGGTGAGTGACGAGACCGACACCACCACGTCGAACTGCTCGCGCGCCACCTCGATGGCGAGCTCGCGCATGAGGTCGGGCTGGCCGTTGGCGAAGCGCCATTCGTAGAGGACGTCGCGGCCTTCCTCGTAGCCCAGCTCGCGCATCGCCTTCATGAAGGCTTCCGTGCGAGCGCGCGCGTTGAAGCGCGAGCCAAAGGTGAAGATGGCAACCCTCGGGACCTTCGCGGAGGCCTGCGCGCGCGCGGCGGGCAGGACCATCGCGGAGCCAAGGACGGTGAGGCCGAGCAGGGCGAGGCGGCGGTTCATGCCGCCATCTTACTTCGAGGAAGGCGCCGTTCCTAGAGGAAGAAAACGCGGAAGCGCAGGGCTCCGGCAAGCCGCCAGAAGACGGCGATGGGAGGAATCGCGATGGACGTCGCGAGCACTTCGCCGAAACCCACGTGACCCGGCGTGCGCATGCGCCGATCGATCAGCGCAAGGGTGAGGAGCGACCAGAGCGCGAGCCCGGTCCACGCCAGCGCGGGGATGCGAGAAAGCGCGCCCCCGATGATCAAGAGAAGTGCCGCGACGATCGCGTAATAGCTCCACGGCGCGGAGCTGCGGATGCGCTCCCGGTAGAGCCGCGGGTGCTTCTTGAAGAGGAGCGCATCGAAAAGGATGCGGCGGTATTGATGGAGCGTCGCATCCCATCCGCCACGCGGCTCGGGGCGATCCACGATCGCTGCCGGCGCGGCGATCACCTCGCCGTTCACCTCGATGAGCGTGAGCTGAAGGTCGCGCGCATCGTCCCATGCGGCGGTGAAACGATCGTCGAAGCCGCCCACCGCGCGCAGCGCCTGGCGTTGCACGAAACAGTTGCCCGCGCTGATGCCGGGCTCCCCAGCTCGCTTCACGTCGAGCTCGACCTCGGGCACGGCGCCGCGGCCGCTCGCCTCGATTGCCCCTGCCGCCGCGGTCGCGCCCGTGCTCATCGCCTTCCAGCCTTCAGTGAGCCAATTGGGCCGCGGCACCGACGCATCGTTGGTGAAGGCGATCACCTCGCCCTTCGCGGGACGCCAGCCGAAGTTGCGCGCGCCGGCGGGGCCGTGGGCGGCAGCGGCGGGAACGTAGCGGATGAGCGGCGCGCCATGTGTGAGCATCGCCCAGCGCCCGACGATCTGGCGCACCGCGCTTTCGTCCGCGGCATCGGAGACGATGATCTCGAAACCCTTGGGGTCGAAGTCCTGCGCGACCAGGGCGGCTAAGCACCGCTCAAGCGCGTCGAGGCGATCCAGGGTCGGAACGACGACGGAGATATGCGGACTTTCCATGCCGCCATGGTATCGGGCACATGTTGCCCCGTAGCGCCGCGCCATGCGCCGCACGGCGCAAACCTAGTCCGGGCGGCGCACCGCCATCGGCATTCGACTACAGTGCGGCGCCAGGCAGCCTGCCGGCGCGCTTCCTGGCCTCGTACGTCTTGAGGTGCGTGTAGGCGAGAGAGAGAATGGTGTCGTCGATGCCGTGCTTGCGCGCAAGCTCGAGCATCCAGCCGACGATGTGGTCGCCCTCCACCTTCCCGCCCGCCTCGAGGTCGCGCATCATCGACGCGCTCCACGTGCCCTTCGGATCGGTAAGGCGAGTGCGTGCGAAGTCGATCGACGCGGGCCGCGGCGCGTGGCCCTCGGCGGTGGCGACCGCGACGTTGGAGGCGAGCACTCGCTCCATCGCCTCGCGCCCGCCGGGGCTGCCCACGATCTCGCCCACGTTGCCACGGAAGAGGCACGTCGTGGCGGCGAGCGCGGAAAGGAACACGACCTTCTCCCACATCTCCTGCTCGATGTCTGGCGAGAGCTTCCACTCGACGCCGGTCTTCGCGAAAGCATCGGCCAATGCCTGCGAGCGCGCGCTCGGTTTGCCGTCGCGCTCGCCGAAGACGATGCGCGCGAGCTTGTCCATGTGGTGCACGACACCGTCGCGGCGCAGCGTCACGTTGATCTGCGCGACGCCACCCATCACGTGCGATCGTCCGAAGCGCGCATCGAGGCGCTCGAGGTGCGCGATCCCGTTCAATTGCGGAACGAGCACGCACGTGCCGTCCATGGCGGCCGCCACCGCATCCATCGCGGAGTCGAGGTCGTAGGCCTTGCAGGTGAAAATCACCGCGTCGTAACCCGGCTTCAGGTGCTCGGCCTGAACGGTTGTCACCGGCAGGCTCGCGTCGCCGAGCGGGCTTTCGATCACCAGCCCGGCGCGCGCGATCTGCTCGCGCCGATTCTGCCGCACCAGGAAGGTCACGTCCGCTCCCGCCTGCGCGAGCCGCCCACCGAAATAGCCGCCGATTCCCCCGGCGCCAAGAATGAGTATTTTCATGGACTTGAAAGTGGTGTCAGGTACGACTTATTAAAGTTGTACCTGACACCACTTTCTAAAGCGAAGATTCGGCGAAAGGATGGCGCTTCACCAGCGCGTCGATTTCCTTGAGCGTCGTGAGGAGCTCGCGCATGCGCGCGAGGGGCCAGGCGTTAGGGCCATCGGAGAGGGCCTTGGCGGGATCGGGGTGGGTTTCCATGAAGACGCCGGAGACGCCGGTGGCGACGGCGGCACGCGCCAGGACCGGCACGAATTCGCGCTGCCCGCCGGAGGACGTTCCCTGCCCTCCGGGGAGCTGCACCGAGTGCGTGGCGTCGAACACCACCGGGCAGCCGGTCTCGCGCATGATCGCGAGCGAGCGCATGTCGGAGACGAGGTTGTTGTAGCCGAACGACGCGCCGCGCTCGCACACCATGATGTTGTCGCTGCCGCTCGCTTCGCGCGCCTTGTCGACCACGTTCTTCATGTCGCCGGGCGCGAGGAACTGGCCCTTCTTGATGTTGACCGGTTTTCCCGCGCGCGCGACGGCGTGGATGAAGTCCGTCTGCCGGCAAAGGAACGCGGGCGTCTGCAAAACGTCCACGTACTGCACCACGGTCGGCACTTCTTCCGCGGTGTGCACGTCGGTGAGCACCGGCACGCCGAGGGTCTTCTTCACCTTGGCGAGGATCTCCAGGCCCTTCTCCATGCCCGGCCCGCGGAAGGACTTCCCGGAGCTTCGGTTGGCCTTGTCATAACTGCTCTTGAAGATGAAGGGGATGCCGAGCTCGGCCGTCATCTCCTTCAGCTTGCCGGCCACATCCATCTGCAACTGCTCGCTCTCGACCACGCAGGGCCCGGCGATGAGGAAGAAGGGTTTATCGAGGCCTGCCTCGAATCCACAAAGTTTCATAAGAGGTCACACCAGCGAAGGCCGGTGCCTAGTTGGACCCCCGGCGATCGCCGCGGCGCGGCGCGCGGGGTGACGATCATGCCTCGCTACCGCCGATCACCTTCAGCGCGGGTTCCGGAACGCGAAGCTTGTGCTGCTCTAGCGCCGCATTGATGAAGCTCTTGAAGAGCGGATGGCTCTCGCGCGGGGTCGAGGTGAACTCGGGGTGGAACTGCACGCCCACGAACCACGGATGGCCTTCGAGCTCGGAGATCTCGGTGAGGTCCTCGGCCTTGGTCTTGGCGCTGATGGTCAAGCCCGCGGCCTCGAGTCGCGGCACATAATGGTTGTTCACCTCGTAGCGGTGGCGATGGCGCTCCGCGACGGTGTCCTTGCCGTAGATCTTGTGCGCGAGCGTGCCCTTCTTCACCGCGGCCGGCTGCGCGCCCAGCCGCATGGTGCCGCCCAGGTTCGACTTCTCGTCGCGCTTCTCGATCTGGCCGTCGTGGTTCTGCCACTCGGTGATGAGCGCGATCACCGGGTGCGGCGTCTCGGGGTCGAATTCGGTGGAGTTGGCGCCCTCCAGCCCGCACTTGTCGCGCGCGATCTCGATCGCCGCGATCTGCATGCCGAGGCAGATGCCCAGGTAGGGCACCTTGTTCTCGCGCGCGTATTTCACCGCGGCGATCTTGCCCTCGATGCCGCGTTTGCCGAACCCCCCGGGGACCAGCACCGCGTCCATGTCCTTCAGCGTCTCGACGCCCTTCGCCTCGATCTGCTCGGAGTCGATGTAGTGGATCTTCACCTTGGTGCGTGTGTGGATGCCCGCGTGGATCAGCGCCTCGGTGAGCGACTTGTACGAGTCGGTGAGGTCGATGTACTTGCCGACCATCGCGACGTCGACCTGGTGCTCGGGGTTCTCGAGCGCGTCGACGATGTTCTCCCACATGGTGAGGTCGGCGGGATACGCGGCGAGGTCCAGCTTGCGGCACACGATCTCGTCCAGGCCCTGCTTGTGCAGCGCGAGCGGGATCTTGTAGATGGAATCCATGTCGTAGGCTGAGATGACCGAGCGCACGTCGACGTTGGTGAAGAGCGCGATCTTGCGCCTGTCGCTCTCGGGAATCGGCACTTCCGAGCGGCACATCACGATGTCGGGCTGGATGCCGATGCCGCGCAGCTCCTTCACCGAGTGCTGCGTGGGTTTGGTCTTGATCTCGCCCACGGCATCGAGATACGGCACGAGCGTGAGGTGGATGTAGCAAGTGTTGGTGCGGCCCTCTTCGATCCCCATCTGGCGGATCGCCTCGAGGAACGGCAGCGACTCGATGTCGCCCACGGTGCCGCCGATCTCGATGATGCCGACCTCGGCGTCCTTGCATGCGGCCTTGATGGACAGCTTGATCTCGTCGGTGATGTGCGGGATCACCTGCACCGTGCCGCCGAGGTAGTCGCCGCGGCGCTCCTTGTTGATCACGCGCTCGTAGATCTGGCCGGTGGTGAAGTTGTTGGCCTTGGTCATGCGCGTGGAGGAGAAGCGCTCGTAGTGGCCAAGGTCCAGGTCGGTCTCGGCGCCGTCCTCGGTGACGAACACCTCGCCGTGCTGGAACGGCGACATCGTCCCCGGATCGACGTTGATGTAGGGATCGAGCTTGACCAGGGAGACTTTGATCTTGCGCGATTCGAGGATGGCGGCGAGCGACGCGGCTGCGATGCCTTTCCCAAGGGAGGAAACGACGCCACCGGTCACGAAGACGTACTTGGTCATGTGCGATCCCCGTGCTGGAAATTTCAATTTTACAGGAAATCCTCGTGCTTCTTGCAGGCCTTTGACGACAATGCACCCCTCCGGGGCCGGTAGAATCGCCTTATGAAAGTCGAGGGAAAACACTATCGAAGCCTGTGGGCGGACGAGGCCCAGGGCGTGGTGCACATCATTGACCAGGTGCGCCTGCCGCACGTCTTCGAGACGGCGACTATCGCGTCGGCCGAGGCGATGGCGGCTGCGATTCGCGGGATGCGCGTGCGTGGCGCGCCGCTCATCGGCGTCGCCGCGGCCTACGGGATCGCTCTGGCCGTGTCGCTCGATCCTTCCGACGAGTCGATCTCGCGGGCCTCGGCGCTCCTTCGCACCACGCGCCCCACAGCGGTGAACCTCGCGTGGGCGATCGGGCGCATGCGCGAACGCCTCGCCACGGTCAGGCTCTCGGAGCGCCTCACCACCGCCTGGAACGAGGCCCGCGCCATCGCCGACGAGGATGTGGCCCTGAACGAAGGCATCGGCAAGCACGGGCTCCAGCTCCTCGAGCGCGAGTACGCGGCACGCAAGCGGCCGATCAACATCCTCACCCATTGCAACGCCGGATGGATCGCCACGGTGGATTGGGGGACGGTCACCGCGCCCATCTTCATGGCGCACGACCGCGGCATCCCGGTGCACGTGTGGGTCGACGAGACGCGCCCGCGTAACCAGGGGCTGCTCACCGCATGGGAGCTCGCGGGGCATGGCGTGCCGCACACGCTGGTCGTTGACAATGCCGGCGGCCACCTGATGCAACGCGGCATGGTGGACCTGGTGATGGTGGGCGCCGACCGAGTCACGCGCCGTGGCGACGTGTGCAACAAGATCGGCACCTACCTCAAGGCGCTCGCCGCGCGCGCCAACAACGTGCCGTTCTACGCCGCGGTGCCCACGCCCACCATCGACTGGGGCATCGAAGACGCGCTCACCGAGATCCCCATCGAGGAGCGCGCCCAGGACGAGGTGCGCATCGTGCGCGGCCTCATCGGGGACGCGTTCGCTGAAGTAATGATCGCCCCGCGCTCCACGCCCGTCGCCAATCCGGCATTCGACGTGACGCCGGCCGAGTTCGTGACCGCGATCATTACCGAAAGGGGCACCGTCCGCGCCACCGAGAAAGAGCTGCTCGCCTTCTGGCCTCGAAGCAAGCAGAACAAGGCCTACCTCACCTGAACCGGGGTCAGACGCTGCACTGCCCCCGGTCTGTCCCCGGTCTGTCCTCTTTCTTCCATGCGGAATTTCAGGGTTCTTGACCTGCGGCAAGCCACCGGCGGCGGTGTTATTTGAGATAATTGGAGTTTCCCCTAAAATGCCGGCATCGCCTCGACGAAAGCCGGCACGCTCGAGGAGTCTAGATGCACGCTCAAGCCGCTCCGGTGACCGGAGGCGTTCCCACGCGCAACGTGAAGCTGATCCAGTGGGTCGACCAGGTCGCGGCCTTGACCCAGCCCGACCACGTCCACTGGTGCGACGGCTCCGACGGGGAATACGACCGCCTGTGCGCCGAGCTCGTCGCCGCGGGCACCTTCAAGAAGCTGAACGAGAAGCTGCGCCCCAACTCCTGGCTCGCCTGGTCCGACCCCTCGGACGTGGCACGCGTCGAGGACCGCACCTTCATCTGCTCGAAGACTCGGGACGAGGCAGGCCCCACCAACAACTGGGTCGATCCGGTCGAGATGCGTGCGACCCTGAAAGGCCTCTTCAAGGGCTGCATGCGCGGACGCACGATGTACGTCGTGCCGTTCAGCATGGGTCCGCTGGGCTCGCCGATCGCGCACATCGGCGTCGAGATCTCCGACTCCGCCTACGTCGCGGTGAACATGAAGCTCATGACGCGCATGGGCCGCAAGGTTCTCGACGTGCTCGGCGAATCGGGCGAGTTCGTGAAGTGCCTGCACTCCGTAGGCGCGCCGCTCGCGCCCGGCCAGAAAGACGTGACCTGGCCCTGCAACAAGGACCACAAGTACATCGTCCATTTCCCGGAGGCGAAGGAGATCATCTCGTTCGGCTCGGGCTACGGCGGCAACGCGCTCCTGGGCAAGAAGTGCCTGGCGCTACGCATCGCGTCCGTCATGGGCCACGAGCAGGGCTGGCTCGCCGAGCACATGCTGATCCTCGGCGTCGAATCGCCCGAGGGGCGCAAGCACTACGTGACCGCCGCCTTCCCGAGCGCGTGCGGCAAGACCAACTTCGCGATGCTGATCCCGCCGCCCGCGTTCAAGGGCTGGAGAGTGACCACGGTCGGCGACGACATCGCGTGGATCAAGCCTTCGAAAGACGGCACGCTGCGCGCGATCAATCCGGAAGCGGGTTTCTTCGGCGTAGCGCCCGGCACCGGGTGGGACACGAATCCCAATTGCATGGAGACGATCAAGACCAACACCATCTTCACCAACGTCGCACTCACACCCGAGGGCGACGTGTGGTGGGAAGGCATGACCAAGACGCCGCCCGCCAAGCTCACCGACTGGACCGGCAAGGAGTGGACGCCGCAATCGGGCCGTCCCGCCGCGCACCCCAACGCGCGTTTCACCGTGGCCGCCGCGCAATGCCCGTCGATCGATCCGCAATGGGACAACCCCGAAGGCGTGCCGATCGACGCCTTCATCTTCGGCGGCCGGCGCTCGACCACCGTGCCGCTCGTCACCGAGGCGAAAAGTTGGCGTGACGGCGTGTACATGGCCGCCACCCTCGGCTCCGAGACCACCGCAGCGATCACGGGGAAAGTGGGCGTGGTGCGCCGCGATCCGTTCGCGATGCTCGCCTTCTGCGGCTACCACATCGCCGATTACGTCGCGCATTGGCTGAAGCTGGGCGGCACGATGGACAAGCAGCCGAAGATCTATCTCGTCAACTGGTTCCGCAAGGACGCCAACGGCAAGTTCCTCTGGCCGGGCTACGGCGAGAACATGCGCGTGCTGAAGTGGATCGTCGAGCGCGTCGAGGGCAAAGGCGCCGCGGTGGAGACTGCGCTCGGCAACGTGCCGAAGTCGTTGGACATGACGGGCATGGAGTCCTTCGGCGAGGACAAATTCGCCGCCGCCACCGCCGTCTCGAACGCAGAGTGGAAGAAGGAGATGCCGCTCCACGCAGAGATGGTCGAAGGCAAGCTCGCGGAGAAGGCTCCGCCGGAGCTGATGAAGCGGTTCGAGGAGCTGAAGGCGGCATTCCGCTGACGTTGGGGGCCTTCGCGGGGCCATCGCGTCGAGCCCCGTTTCTTGCAATGCGGACAACGAGCCCGGAGGCCACCATGAACGTGCGTTTGGTTCTCATCCTGCTGGTCTTTGCGGCGCTGGGCCTGCTCGCGGCCTTGAACTGGAGCGCTTTCATTGCGCCCACGTCCCTCTGGCTCGTGTTCACGACCGTGCAGGCGCCGCTGGGCTTGATCATGCTGGGGATGATCGCGCTGCTGAGCGCGCTATTCATCGCGTACGTGATCTACCTCCAGGGCAGCGTCCTCATCGAGGCGCGGCGCCAGACGCGAGAGCTGCAGGCGCAGCGCGAGCTTGCCGAGAAGGCCGAGGCGTCGCGATTCACCGAGCTGAAGGGCACGATGCTGGCCGAGCTCGACAAGGTCGCCGCGCGCATGGAAAGCGCCCAGGCGCTCACCGCGCAGCGCCTGGAAAAGCTCGACCACGACTTCGGCGACGCGCTCGAGCGCACCGAGGGCGCGATCGCCGCGTATATCGGGGAGCTCGACGACAGGATCGGGGGACGCGCCAAGGAAGCGGGCTGACCGGCCGATGCCCATCGCGACCGACCTGCACTGGCCCGTCGCGCTAGCCTTCGCGTGGGTCGCGGGCGAGCTCGCCCACCGGTTCCTGCGCCTTCCGCGCATCAGCACCTACGGCATCGTCGGCTTCGTGCTCGCGAGCGGGCAGTCGGGGTTCCTGCCGCCGGTGCGCGAAGGCTCGATGTCGGTGCTCGCCAATGTGGCGCTGGGCCTCGTGCTCGCGACCGCGCACGCGCCTCCTCCGCCGATAGCGGGCTAGACTGGGACCTTCGCCGGAAGGTGCGCGAGAGACTGGTCGACTACGTGCAAAGCAGCTACCCCCGGGCACCTGCCGCAAATGCGCGCCTCGGCAAAATGGGACGCGATGGACGGGCCCGCCCGGAATGACCCAGGAAAGCTCGGAATCCAATGATCGCCACAGCCCACCATGAGGAAATCGACACAGCTCACCGACCGGCGCGCGCCCTCGTCACCCCCGGGATGCTCGGCGCGCGAGCCGCGGGAGGGTAAGGCCCTGGACCAGCAGCGAGAAGACGACGACGGCGTAGGTCATGGTGAGGAGCGTGGAGCCCAGCTCGCCTGCAGGCAGCGACAGCGCGAGCGCGAGGGAGATCGCGCCGCGCAAGCCGCCCCACGTGAGGATGCCGAGCGTGCCGCGAGCGAAGCGCCTGCGCCCCCCGCACGCAGCAAGCACCGCTGCCACGCTTACCCAGCGCGAGGCGAGCACCGCCAGGATCGCGAAGGCCGCGAGGCCCAGGTGGCGGTAGTCGAAGGCCACCACGAGGATCTCGAGGCCCACCAGCATGAAGACGATCGCGTTCAGCATCTCGTCGACGATCTTCCAGAATGCATCGAGCTGGCCGCGCGTGATCTCGGACATGCCGTGGCGGCGCCCCACGCTCGCGATCACCAGGCCCGCGGCCACCACCGCGAGCGGGCCCGAGACGTGGATGGCGCTGGCCGCGGCGTAGCCTCCCGAGGCGAGCGCGAGCGTCACGAAAATCTCCACCGGGTAGTCATCGACGCCGCGCATCAGGCGGTAGCCCAGCCACCCCAACGCGAGACCGAATGCGATGCCCCCCGCGGCCTCCGTAAGGAACGCGGTCGCGAGGCGCCACGGCGACACCGGGTCGCCCTGCAGCACGATCCCCGCGAGCGCCACGAAGAGCACGACGCCGACGCCGTCGTTGAGGAGCGACTCGCCCGCCATCAGCGCCTCGAGCGATTTGGGCGCCTTGGCGCTCCTCAGGATGCCGAGCACCGCGATCGGGTCGGTGGGAGCGATGAGCGCGCCGAAGAGAAGGGCCTCGGTGAAGCTCATCGACGCGCCGATCGCCGAGGAGGCCCCCCAGACGAGCGCGCCGCACACGCCGGTCGAGATCACCACGCCGAATGTCGCGAGCGAGGCGATCACTACGCGAGCGTCGCGAAGCGGCCGCAGGTCCACGTGCAGCGCGCCTGCGAAGAGCAGGAACGGCAGGATCCCGTCGAGCAGTACGGCGCGGAAATCGATCGCGTTCACGAGCTCCACCAGCTTGCTCGCGTCCAGTCCCGTCCAGCGCATGAGCGCGATGACGATCGCGGAGGCGACGAGCGCCATCCCCATCAGCGCGATGGTGGCAGGCTGGCGCAGGAAGCGGTGGTTCACGTAGGTCGCCAGTGCGGCGAGAGTGATCGTGACGGCGATGAGGTCGGTGCCCGTCATGGCGCCGACAGCCCGCCCGGGCGCCTCACCCCGAGATCCTTTCGCGAGTCACGCGTCATCATAACTCGCGCGGCCGACGAGGCTCGCCGCGGATGAGCCGGCCGCGCTCGGTCTGGATCGCGGTGCGCTCGAGCCTGTGGTTCGTCCCCACGCTCATGGTCGCGGCATCGATCGTCCTGGCGGTGGTCCTGGTGGAGCTCGACAAAAGCCACCATTTCCGCTGGGCCGATACCCACCCCCTCCTGTTCGGCGTCGGCGCCGACGGCTCGCGCGGCATGCTCTCCACCATCGCCGGCTCGATGATCACGGTGGCGGGCGTCACGTTTTCGCTCACCATCGCCGCGCTAGTCACCGCCGCGGGCCAATACACCTCCAGCATCCTGCGCAACTTCATGGGCGACCGGCGAAACCAGGTGGTGCTCGGCTCGTTCGTGGGCATCTTCACGTACTGCCTGGTGGTGCTGCGCACCATCCGCGGGGGCGGCGAGGTCACCTTCGTGCCCTCGCTCGCGGTGTTCGTCGGGCTGCTCCTCGCCCTCGGCGGCATCGGCGTGCTCGTCTTCTTCATCCATCACATCGCCACCTCGATCCAGGCCTCGACCATCATCGCGAGGATCACCGCCGAGACGCTCGATGCCCTGTGCCGCATCTATCCCGCGCCGATCAAGGCGGCCGCACGCGAGCCCCAGCCCGAGAGCGTCGACGCTGCGTTCCGGGAGTCGGTGTCCTCGACGCGGATCGGCTACGTGCAGGCCATCGATACCGAGGAGCTCCTCGCAGCCGCCGAGGCGCACGACCTGGTCGTGCGCCTGGAGGTGCGTCCAGGGGATTTCGTCTGCGAGGGCGCGCGCCTCATGACGATCGAGGGGGCCGCGCTCGCCGGGCGCATACGCACCATCGACCAGGACTTCGGCTTCGGCATCCGTCAGCTCGCGGACATCGCGCTGAAGGCGCTCTCGCCCGGCATCAACGACACCACGACCGCCATCATGTGCATCGACCACCTGGGCGCGATCCTCGGGGAGCTCGCCACCCGCGACATGCCCGCGGCGCTCCGCGGAGGCGACGGCCGCCCGCGCCTCGTGTTGGCAGGCCCGTCGTTCCCGGACATGCTCGATGCGGCCTTCGACCAGATCCGCGAGAGCTCGAAGGGCAACGCGCACGTGGCCATCCATCTCATGGGCGCCATCGGCGCGGCGGCCCGCGCCACCAGCGATGAAGCGCGCCGGCGCGCGCTCGCGCATCACCTGGCGCTTGCCTGCGCGCACGCCGACCGCGGCATCGAGGTCGAGCACGATCGCGCGAAGGTGCGCGAGGCGCTCGGCCGCGCGGCGCTCGCCCTCGGCGCGGAGCGGCTCGAATGGCAGGCGCGGCTGCCCGCCCGCGCGCCCTGAGCCGCGACGCCTCAGAAGAGGCGCTCGGGCAGCCACAGCGACAGCTGCGGCACGTACGTGACAATCACGAGGAATACGACCAGCACCGCCAACCGGCCGGCCCGGCGCAATGAATCCTTGACTCGGCTCGCGCGCAAACAACAGAATCGGTCCATAACCAGAATATCCTGTGGCGACCGCGTCCCGATCGATGGAGGAGTAACCATGCAAAGTCTCACCCTCAAGGGAGCGTTCGCGCTCGCCGTGACCCTGGCGGGGCTGCCCGCCGCAGCGCAGCAGGTGACTTTCATGACCGGCCCCCAGGGCGGTTCGTGGATTCCCCTGAGCGGCGCGCTGAAGAACATGTGGGAGGAGGCCGTGCCGGGCCTGCAGATCCAGCTCACCCCGGGCGCGGGCATCGCCAACGTGCGCGGCGTGGACGAAGGCAAGGCCCAGATCGGCTTCGGCAATTCCTCGAGCACGGTCGATGGGCTCGCAGGGCGCGCGCCCTTCCCGAAGAAGGTGACGCACGTTTGCCAGATCGCCAACCTCTACCCGCAGTACTTCCAGGTGGTCGCCCTCGCCGACGCGAAGATCCATTCGTTCGCCGACCTGAAGGGCAAAACGCTCGTCACGCAGCCCAGGGGCAACACCGCGGAGCTCCTCACCGCCACCGTGCTGCAGCTGAACGGCATGAACTACCAGTCACTCGCCAAGGCCAACTTCCAGGCCTCGTACACCGACGCGGTCTCGCTCATGAAGGACGGCCATGCCGACGTGATGACGCTCGGCACCACTGCGCCCGCCTCGGCGGTGATGGACCTCGCCAGCGCGCGCGACGTTTCGCTCGTGCCGGTCGATGCGAAGACGATGGCGGAGCTTCGCAAGGTGAACGCCGGCTACTACGAGCTCACCATCAAGGCGGGCACGTATCCGAAGCAGGACAAGGACGTGCGCGTGATCGGTTACTCGACGCACCTCATCGCCGCGTGCGACCTGCCGGAGGACACCGTCTACAAGATGACTAAAGCCATCGCCAACCACGTGGACGCGATGTCGTCGGTGGTGAAGCCCATCACGGGGCTCACGCCCAAGGACATGGCCGTCGACATCGGAATCCCGATGCACAAGGGCGCGCTCAGGTTCTACAAGGAAGTAGGCGCGATCTGAGCGGAGTCGTTCGCGCATGAACGCCGAGGCGGGCGTCGTCTACGACGAGCTTCCCGCGCACCAGCCGCGCACGCGGGCGCTCGCAGCGGCGGTGCGCCTGGTCGCCGTGGCGATGTCGCTCTACCACATGTACGTGGCCGCCTTCGGCCCGCCGGAGGCGGTGATCTTCCGCGGCACGCACCTCCTCTTCGCGCTCACCCTGGTCTACATGCTCTACCCCACCCGCCCCGGCGCGCGGGCGGCATGGCGCGCCGTGGACGTGCTCCTCCTCGCCGCGGGATGGGGATTCGTGCTGCACATCTTCCTCGACTACGAATACTTCATCAATCGCATCATCTACATCGACGAGCTCACCGCGTGGGACCGCTTCTACGCGTTGGTCTCGGTCACCGTCGTGCTCGACGCGACACGCCGCGTGATCGGCTGGCCGCTACCGGCCACCGCCCTCGCGTTCCTCGTCTACGCGATCGGCTTCACGCACGTGACGCCGGCGATGCTGATGGAACAGCTATACCTCTCCACCGAGGGCATCTTCGGCTCGACGCTCGGCGTCTCCGCGAGCTACGTGATCCTCTTCGTGCTGTTCGGCTCGTTCATGGAGAAGAGCGGCGCGGGGCAGCTGTTCATGGACTTCTCCATGTCGATCACCGGCCACACCCCGGGCGGCCCCGGCAAGGTCGCGATCATCTCCTCCTGCCTCTTCGGCACGGTGTCGGGAAGCGCGGTCGCCAACGTGATGGTCGACGGCCCGATCACGATCCCACTCATGAAGCGCACCGGGTTCCGGGCGCCGTTCGCCGCGGCGGTGGAGGCGGTCGCCTCCACCGGAGGCCAGATCATGCCGCCGGTGATGGGCGCCGCGGCCTTCGTCATGGCGGAATTCCTCGCCGTGCCCTACGCGCAGGTGGCGCTCTGGGCGGCGATCCCCGCGCTCCTCTACTACGTGGCGGTCTTCTTCGCGGTGCACTTCGAGGCCAAGCGTTTTCGCCTCGCCGGCGTGCCGAAATCGCAGCTGCCGCGCCTCGGCAAGGTCATGAAGGAGCGCGGGCACCTCTTCATTCCCGCGCTGATCGTGCTCTTCGGCCTCATGTTCGGATTCTCGGGGCCGCTTTGCGCACTCGCCGGCGCCCTGTCGTGCATTCCGCTCGCCCTCACCCGCGCGAGCACGCGCGCCGGCATCGGCTGGAAGAGCGTCGTCGACGCGCTCGAGGACGGCGCGCGCAACACGCTCTCGGTGGCGATGGCGTGCGCGTGCGCGGGAATCGTGATCGGAGTGGTGACCATCACCGGGCTCGGGATCGTCTTCACGCAGATGGTGATCGGGCTCGCGCACAACTGGCTGGTGCCCGCCCTCGTCCTCACCGCCATCGCCGGCATCGTCCTGGGCATGGGGATGCCGACGACGCCTTCGTACATCGTGATGGTTGCCCTCCTCGTCCCCGCGATCATCAAGCTGGGCGCCACGGTGCCCGCGGCGCACATGTTCGCCTTCTATTTCGCGATCCTCTCGGCGATCACCCCGCC
>JBBRQA010000029.1:0-23197 GCA_038227085.1 Burkholderiales bacterium
CATTTCCCGGAGTGGGCGAGACCACGAGCGCGGTCGCGGTGTCCTTGGTCTCGTTGATCTTGGTGACGAAGGCGTTCACCACCAGGTTCGAGGCGAGCGTCGGCTGGTAGGAGCCCGGCGTCGTCGGGAAGTCGATCTTGTCGGTATAGCCGGCGATGTAGAGCGAGCCGATCGAATCGATCGCGATGCCGCCGACGCTCGAGCCTCCCGGACCGTTGGGCGCGGCGACACCCGGCGTCGGCCCGTTCAGGAGCGTCGAGAAGACCAGGCTCGTGCCGCTCGGGGAGAGCTTGGTCGCGAACAAGTCGGGGGTGGTCAGGGACGTGGCGAAATTCGAATAGAGCGGCTTTACCAACGGCAGCTCGTTGGAGCCGGTAGTGCCGGCGATCCAGGCGCTGCCGAGCGGGTCGACCGCGATCGCGAAGCCGAAAGTCGGCGCATGGAAGCAGTAGATCGAGCCGCAATTGGAGCCGCCGATTCGCGAGAAATAGTTCAGGTTGCTGCCGTCGGGCTTCACCTTCGCCGCAAGCGCATACAGATTTCCCAGCTGGTCGATGTTGTCGTTGAACGACTTGTACGTCCCAGTGAGACTCGGGATCGACGCGTTCAGGTCCGTCACGCCGGTCACATAGGCTGCGCCGGTGTTGTCGAGCGCAATTCCGTACAGGGAGACGTTGCCGACCGTGCCGAGGTACGACCCGTAAACCAGGGCCGTGCCCGTCGGATTGATCTTGGCGATGAAGCCGGAGGAGTTTGTCGAGGCCGTGGGGCGCGTTTGCTGGAACGCCCCCGGCGTAACGGGCAGATCCGGGGAATAGGTAATCCCGGCGACGTAGGCATTCCCCGCGCTGTCGACCGCGACCGCCTCCGCCGTATCGAAGAGCCCGTTGCTGGCGTTTCCAGAGCCGCCGACGAGGAAGCTGTAGTCGAACGCCGAGCCCGAGGCGTTGAGCTTCCACACGCCGCGATTCCCGGCCGCGTATGCGGCGCCGTTGGCATCGACGGCGATGCTCGACAGGGTGTTCGCGGTCACGTACGTCGAATACATGAACCCGCTGCCGTCGGTGTTCAGCTTCGCAATGAAGGTCGACGGCGACAAGGTCTCAGCGGGATTCGCGCTGCCCGGCGTCGTCGGAAAATCCGAGGCCGAGGTGTTGCCGGCCACATATGCGTGTCCCGTGGCGTCGACCGCGATGCCGAGCACCTCGGTGCTCTGCTGGCCTGAATCCCCGGTGGTGCCGGTGACGAAGGTCGAGTACGCGAGCGCCGAGCCCGCCTGGTTCAGCTTGGAGACGAATCCCATCTGCGTGCCGTTGACGGCAGTCCGGTCAAAGGCACCCGCTGTCGTTGGAAAGTTGGACGCATAGGTGTAGCCGCCGATGAACACTTCGCCGCAGCGACTGAGCGCGATCGTGTTGGCGGCCGTGGCGTTGCTGGCCCCGGCAAGGTACGTCGAATAGACGATTACCGGATCGATGACCAAGGCGCGAGTCGTGTCGTAGCGGCCCAGTGCGAATGTGACCTCGTTCCCCGCCACGAGGTAGGAGGCGGTGACGCTACGCTGGTCGCCGTCGATCTCCTGGTAGGCGACGGGCCTCCTCTGCACCAGCGTGCCCGCCGCGGTTTGCAGGACCAGGTCGCCCTGCTCGTCCAGCGTCATGGCATCGATGCCCTCGAGTGCGAAGCGGATGCCGGCGGGATCCGCTCCCGGCGCGACGTGCAGGTCGTACTCGAGCTTGCCCTCCGAGCCGTGGAAGACCTTGTCGATGCCCGGATAGATCCCTTCGTAGCGCACCTTCGAATATTGGGGCACTTGCGATACCCACTTCGACGGATCGTTGCCGATGAGGTAGTTGCTCCTTCCCGCGACCTCATCGAGGCCGACGACTGCGGGATCGGCAGCCGTGCCGAGGAACTTCATGCGGACAACCGCCCGGTTCGAGCTCGCGCCGTCCAGGGTCAGGACGCTTGCCGACGACGTGAGATACATCTGGTATCCGGGCCTGCGCACCTGGAAGCGCACATCCGAAGGGCTCTGGCCCGCATTGGCCTCGAACGTGAGCGGCAGGTTGGCCAACGACGCGAGCTTTGTCGCGGAATCCGCGGCAGTCAGAGGCGGTGCGGTCACGCAGGTGTCCGCGCCGTCGACGATGGCGTACACGAGTGCCGACGTCGTGCTGGTGCCGAGGCTGTCGGTGGCCTTGGCGCTGAGGAGGTAGCCGCCCGCGCCGACGCCGGTCCAGTTGTATGTGTACGGGCCCGTTCCGGAAATGGTGCCGAGGAGAGTCGGGCCGTTAAAGAAATCGACCTTGCTGATGTTGGCGCCCGATTGCGTAGCCGCCGCTGTTGCGGTGATTGCGATCGAGGTCGGGCCTGCGAACGTGGTCCCCGAGGTTGGCGAGGTGATCGACACGGAGGGCGGCGTGCGCGGCACCTGCACTGTCACGGTCGCTGGCGCGGAGGTCGCGGTCGCGCCCTTGCTGTCAGTCGCCTTCGCGGTCAGTGAATAGGTTCCTGCCGCGACGTTTGACCAGCTGAAGCTGTAGGGCGAGGTGGTGTCCGAATTGAGAAGGGTGGCGCCGTTGAAGAACTCCACCTTGCTGATAGTCGCGCCGGACGCGGGGGTGGCCGTTGCGGCGAGCGCGATGGTAGCCGGTGGCGAAAAGGTCGCATTGTTCGCAGGCGAGGTGAGGCTCACCGTCGGCGGCGGTGGCGGAGTCACCGTCACCGTGATGACCGCGGAGGTCGCGGTCGCGCCTCGGCTGTCGGTGGCCTTTGCGGTCAGGGAATAGGTCCCCGCCGCGACGTTTGCCCAGCTGAAGTTGTAGGGCGAGGTGGTGTCCGAATTGAGAAGAGTGGCGCCGTTGAAGAACTCCACCTTGCTGATGGTCGCCCCCGAGGCGGGCGTGGCCGTCGCGGCGAGCGCGATGGTCGCGGGCGCCGCGAAGGTGGCGTTGTTCGCCGGCGCGGTCAGGTTGACGGTCGGTGGGGTCGGCGTGACCGTCACGGAAACCGCGCTGGAAGTCGCGGTGGCGTTCCTGCTGTCCGTCGCCTTGGCGGTGAGCGAATAGGTGCCGGCCGCGACACCGGTCCAGCTGAACGTGTACGGCGCCGTAGTCTTCGTTCCGAGAAGCGTCGCGCCGTTGAAGAAGTCGACCTTGCTGATCGTCGCGCCGCTTGCCGGCGTTGCATTCGCGCTGATGGGGATGACCGCCGGCGCGACGAATGTCGCGCCAGTGGCCGGCGAGGTGATGCTCACCGTCGGCGGCGGCGGGGTCACCGTAATCGCAACGGCGGCGGACGTCGTTACGCCGCCCGAGTTGTCCGTGGCTTTCGCCGTGAGGGAATAGCTTCCCGCGACGACACCGTTCCAGGCGAAAGTGAATGGTGACGTCGTGACCGTTCCGAGCAAGGTCATCCCGCTCAGGAAATCGACCTTCGCGATCGTGCCGTCGCTGTCGGTGGCCGTTGCAGTGATGGAAATATTGGCGGGCGCGGGGAAGCTGGCGTTGGCTGCGGGCGCGGAGATGCTCACCGTGGGCGCGACGTTCGCCTTGACTGTGATCGCCACCGCGGTCGATGTCTTGGTGCCGCCGGCGCTGTCGGTCGCCTTCGCCGTCAACGAGTAGCTCCCGATGGCGACACTGGTCCAGACGAATGTATAAGGCGAGGCGGCGACGGTGCCGACCAGGGTCGTGCCGCCTCGGAAGAATTCCACCTTGGTGATGGTGGTCCCGGATGAGGGCGTCGCGGTAGCCGTGATGGTGATCGTCGCGGGGGCGCCGAAATTCTTGTTGGCCGCGGGAGCCGTGAGTGAAACGGTGGGCACTGCACGCGCCTCTGGCGCTGCTATCGTTGCTCCCAATGCGACGGTGGCGAAAGCGATCGATGAAAGTATCCGCTTCAAAGGGCCAAGACTATCGATATCTGCCATTGTCGCCTGCAGTTGGGAACGAGCTGGAAGGATTTACCGAAACGAGGAGGGGATGGCGGGCACAGCGAACATCCGATCCCGATTCTGGAGACATTCCCGATAATCCGATACTACTTGTGCAGGTAGGGAAAACTGGCGCGAGTTCGGGCGGCGCGATAGCCTCAAGAGGGGCGCGTACCTCGGCTAGCGCGGCGCAGCATCCGCACCCCGAGGATGACGAGCACGATCACCACGATCGCGGCCAGCACCGGAAGCAGGAAGGCGAACGCGACTCCCACCGTCGCGAGGAAATCGTCGAGGAGGGACAGCACCGGATTGGCGAGGCCGCCGGTAGCCCCCGTCGACAGGATCCGCGCGCCGCCGCGCATCGCGTGCACCGCGCCCGCGATGGTGCCGCCGCCGATGAGTCCGAGCGTCATCGCCATGAGCGGGTCGAGGTTGGTGAAGAGCGACGCGGCGAGGAGGGTCGCCGCCATCGGCTTCACGAACGCCTCCAGGGCGTGCAGCGCGTGGTCGAGGATCGGCACCTTGTCGGCCAGCACCTCGAAGACGAGCGCGCTGCCGAAGACCACGAGCGCGGGCGTGGACTCCATCCACGCGAACGACTCTCCGAGGTGGACGTAGCCGTTGCGCGCAAGGAGCCCGGCCGCCAGCAGCGGCAGGAAGGCGCGCAGGCCCACGCACGCTGCGAGCGCGAAGCCCATCGCGAGCTGCGTGGCGAAAAGCGCCGTGTCGTTGAGGCTCATGCCGGAACCGGCGCCGACTCCCGGCGCCGCGCGCGGCGCAGCAGCAGGAATGCGATCGTGAGGTTGAGGAGGTTCCACGCGATGCCGTTCATGAACGCCGCATGGTACGACCCGGTGAGATCGAAGATCTTGCCCGACATCCAGCCGCCCAGCGCCATGCCGAGCATGGTGCACATGATGACCGCGCCCACGCGCGCGCCCGCCTCCGACGCGGGAAAGTGCTCGCGCACGATGATCGCGTAGGAAGGCACGAGGCCGCCCTGGAAGAGCCCGAAGAGCGCCGCGATCACATAGAGCGAGACCAGGCCGTCGAAGGGCAGGAAGAGGAGGAGGGCCACGCCCTGCAGCGCGGAGCCGAGGAGCAGCGTGCGCAGCCCGCCGATGCGGTCGCAGATCACCCCCGAGACGAGCCGGCTCACGATTCCGAAGCCGAGCATCAGCGAGAGCATCTCCGCGCCGCGCGCCGCTCCATAGCCCAGGTCGCCGCAGTACGCGACGATGTGCACCTGCGGCATCGACATCGCCACGCAGCATGAAAGGCCGGCGATGCACAGCAGCACCTGTGCCGCCCGCGGGGTGAGGCCGAAAGGCATGCGCGAATCCGTCGCGCTGTTCGATCGCGTCGCGGCTGGCGCATGCAGCGGAGGCCGGCGCCGCATGAAGAGCGCGAGCGAGAACATGGCGATGGAGCAGGCGATCCCCATGCCGATGTAGGTCTCGCGCCATCCCGCCGCCTCGACGAAGTGCTGCACGATCGGCGGCCAGATGGTGCCACCCAGGTAGTTGCCGCTCGCGCACACCGCTACCGCGATGCCGCGCCGCTTCACGAACCAGAGCGAGGTGTCGGCGAGGAGGGGAGAGAACGTGGCCGAGCTTCCGAAGAGGCCGATCAGCACGCCGTGCGCGAGGTTGAATGTCCAGATGTCGTGCGCGTTGCCGGCCACGACCATGCCCACACCCAGGCTCACCGCGCCGAGGAGGAGCGGCACCATCACGCCGAAGCGGTCGGCCAGGCGCCCCATGAAAAGGCCGCCCACGCCGAAGCCGATCATCAGCAGCGAGTAAGGCGTGGAAGCAGCGGCGCGCGCGATGCCGAATTCCGCTTGAACCGCGGGCAGCATCACCGGCACCACGTACATGCCGCTCGCGCCGAGGGTCATGATGGCCAGGGTCACCATCAAGCGCACGGCGGCGTAGCGGGAATCGGGTTGTGGGTTCGAGTCGATCAGCCGATGATAAAAGAGAAAGGGCCGCGCATGCGGCCCTTTCCCCGGGTTTCTTGCCGACAAGGGTCTGGCTAGGCGACACCACGTTCGATGAGGCGCTGCGCTCCGGAAGGGTGAAATTGTCCGGATCGCGGGAGCTCGCACGGGCGTTTCCGTCGTGGCCGATGCTCAGCCGCTTCGCCGGGGTTGCGCGGCCGACTTCGCGAGCTGTGACTTGAGGCAGTCCAGGTAGGCGCTGTTGTCGAATCCGGTGGCGTTGCGCTGCGCCTGCCAGATCATCTCCGCCAGGCATTCCATCACGTCATGCCGCGCGTCGTGCATCGAGCCGCGCTTCGCTGCGAGCGCATTCACGGTGGCGCGGATGCCGGGAGGGTGGTCGATGGAAAGCTGCTCCTCGATCGCCAAGTGCATCATGAGGTGCAGGAAGGGATTGGTCGCGCCGGCCTCGGGCGTCCAGTCGCGGTCGAGATAGCGCTCGCGCTCGCCCAGCACCGCGTGGTACTCGGGATGCTCGAGGACCACGGACAGCACCATCGACTCCAGCGGCGAGAGCGGCGCGCCGGCCAGGTGTTTGCCCCACAGGTCGAAGAGAAACGCACGCGACTCGTCGCGCGACGGGTTAAACATCGCGCCCCTTGGGCAGTGTCTTCTTCCTCACCGGCGCGGCTTCCTCGGCGGCGAACTTCCTCTTCTCCGAAAATCCGCATTGCGCGTAGACCGGACATTTCGCGCACAGCGGTTTTCTCGCGATGCAGGTGTAGCGTCCGTGCAAAATCAAATAGTGATGGGCGTTGCGCAGGTACTTCTTCGGAGTCACCTTGAGGAGCTTCATCTCGACCTCGAGGGGATCCTTGCCCGGCGCGAGGCCGGTTCGATTCGCGACGCGAAAGACGTGCGTGTCGACCGCGATGGTGAGCTCTTCGAAGGCGACGTTGAGGACCACGTTCGCGGTCTTGCGCCCGACGCCCGGCAAGGCTTCGAGATCCTCGCGCGTACGCGGCACCTTGCCGCCGTGCTGATCGAGCAGGATCTGCGAAAGCGCGATCACGTTGCGCGCCTTGCCGCGATAGAGCCCGATGGTGCGGATGTAATTCTCGAGGCCCCCGACGCCGAGCGCGGCGATCTTCGCCGGCGTGTTGGCCACGGGGTAGAGATTCGCGGTGGCGAGGTTCACGCTCTTGTCGGTGGCCTGCGCCGAGAGCACCACGGCTACCAGCAGCTCGAAGGGCGTGGCGTGCTCGAGCTCGCTCTTCGGGTCCGGTATCGCCGCAGCGAGCCGCTTGAAGAATTCCTCGCGCTTGGACGGGCTCATTCGTACGACTCCAGGCGCAGGGCCCGTTCGGATGCGTCGCGCGCGAGCCGTGCGTCGCGAAAATCGTGGCGCGCACGCGACAAAGCCGGATCGGGCAGCGCCGCCACGGGTGCCAGGGCGATGCAATCGACCGGGCAGGGCGGGATGCACAGCTCACATCCGGTGCACCACGAGGCGATCACGGTGTGCATGAGCTGCGAGGCCCCGACGATGGCGTCGACCGGGCAGGCCTGGATGCACTTGGTGCAGCCGATGCAGATGTCCTCGTCGATGACCGCCACTTGCGGTGCGCGGTATTCCCCGTTGGCGGGGTTGAGCGGCTTCATCGCCCGTCCGGTAAGCCGCGCGAGCGAGGCCATCACCTCGTCACCTCCCGGCGGGCACTGGTTGATGTCGGCCTCGCCCGCGGCGATCGCGCCCGCGTACGGTCGGCAGGACTCATAGCCGCATTGCGTGCATTGCGTCTGCGGCAGGAGGGCGTCGATGCGCCGGGCGAGGTCGTCAGTCTTCAAGGTCGCGGTCCGAGAGGGGAGTGTAGGCGAGCCCGGCTTCCTCCGCGATACCCGGGTGATTCACGCGCCCCTTCCACGCGAGCACGCCGGAGCGCAGCGCCGCGTTTTCGCGCACCGCGCGCGCGAGGCCCTTCGACGCGAGCTCGCGCACGTAGGGAAGCACGGCGGCGGAGATCGCGGCGGCCGCCTCCGCCGGCCGCGCGGCGGGCATGTTGGCCACGCAATAGTGGATCACGCCCGCGTCGATGAAGACAGGGTCGGCGTGGGTCGTCGCGCGCGACGTCTCGGCGACGCCGCCGGCGTCGATGGAGATGTCGACGATCACCGCGCCGCGCCTCATGCGCGCGACGAGCGAGCGCGGCAGGAGCTTCGGAGTGGGAGCGCCGGGAACGAACACCGCGCCCACCACGAGGTCGGCTTCGAGGGCGGCGCGCTCGACGCCCTCGCGTGTGGCCGTGGCGCGGCGCAACACGGTGATCTCTGCGCCGAGCGCCAGCGCTCCCGCCGCCGCGGCGAGTCCTGCCTTGCCGGAGCCGAGCACGAGGACCGAGCGCGGAGGGCGTCCGAGATATTGCGCGCCGACCTCGATCGCCATGCGCCCCGCGATCACGGACATGGGGGTGAGCAGGGGGAAGCCACCGGTGGCGTCGCGCACCATCTCGAAGGCGATCGCGGTGATCCCGCCCGCCGCCACGGCGCGCGTGCGCGCGGGCTCCCCCGGAAGGTGATGAAAACAGAAGATCGTTTGTCCCGCACGCAGGCGGGGATGGTCCTCGTGCTGGATCTCCTTCACCTTCACGACCAGCTCGGCGCCCCAGGCCTCGGCGGGCGCCACGATGCGCGCGCCGGCGTCGAGGAAAGCCGAATCGAGGTGCCCGATGCCGCCGCCCGCGCCCGAGGCGACACGCACCTCGTGGCCATCGCGCGCGAGGATCGCAACGTGGTCCGGCACCAGGGCGACACGAAGCTCGCCGGACTTGGTCTCGCGCGGAACGCCGATCCTCACCGCGCCCCCCGGAATAGGCGGCGGGGAGGCCGTGTTAGCCCATCACCGGGCGCGCGTCCGCGCGTCCCCACCGGGAGGGTGAGATGAACGCAGATCATCGTGGGCAGGGAGCGGCGCGTCTTTTCGCGGCGCTGTGCGTGGCGATATTCCTCGGCGCGTGCGGAGGCGGCGGCGGGGGCGGAAGCTCGACGCCCAAGATCATCAAGACTTTCACGCTCAACGGCGCGCAGGAAAATCCCGCAGTCACCACCGCGGCCACCGGCTCGGGCGTGCTCGTCGTCGACGCCGAGAGCGGCGACGTCTCCGGCTCGATGAACACGTTCGGCATCAGCGGCAGCGCGGCGCATATCCATACCGGCGCCGTCGGCGTGAATGGCGCGATCCTGGTCGCGCTCACCCAGGCCTCGCCGGGAATGTGGACGGTCGTTTCCGGCGCCAAGCTCACCACGGACCAGGTCGCTGCCCTGAGCGCGGGGACCCTCTACGTCAACGTGCACACCACCGCCAATCCCAACGGCGAGATCCGCGGGCAAGTCGGGCGCCAAGTCTTCTACGCGACCATGCTGGGCGCGCAGGAAGTGCCCGCCACCGGATCGGCGGCCACCGGGACCGGTGTCTACGTCTTCGATCCCGATAGCAAGACCCTGTCGGGGACGGTGACGACCACCGTGAACGGGACCGTCGCGCACATCCACACCGGCGCCGTGGGCGTCGCCGCGGGCGTGACCTTCCCCTTCACCGGCGGCCCGACGACGTGGGCCATGCCCGCCACCGTGCTCACCGACGCGCAGGTCACATCGCTGCAGGCGGGGAATTTCTACGCGAACGTGCATAGCACCGCATTTCCCAGTGGAGAGGTTCGTGGGCAGCTCTACCTGCCGGCGCGGTTCGCGGCCCTCAGCGGCTCCCAGGAAACGCCGCCCAACAGTTCCAACGCAAGCGGCATCGGCTGGCTCTCCGTCAATCCCTTCACGAAAGGCGTGGCGGCGCGCACCGAGACCACGGGCGTCACCGGGGGCGCGGCTCACGCCCACCAGGCGGCGGCAGGGGCCGCGGGGCCGGTCGTGATCCCACAGACGCAAACCTCGCCCGGCGTCTGGACCACCGGACCGACAGCCACCATCTCCGACGCTCTGCTCATCGGCTTCATGAAGGGCGAGCTCTATCTCAACGTGCATTCGGCGGCGTTCCCCGGCGGCGAGATTCGCGGTCAGCTGGTGTTCGCGCAGTAGCTAGCGGCGCAGCGCGCGGCGGGCCTGGGCGATGAGCTCGGGCCCGCGGTAGATGAAACCCGTGTAGACCTGCACGAGGCTCGCGCCCGCGGCGATCTTGGCGTGCGCATCGGCTCCGTTCATGATCCCGCCCACGCCGATCAGCGCGACCTTGCCGCCGAGCGCGGCGGACAGCTTGCGCAGCACCTCGGTCGAGCGCGAGAGGAGCGGGCGGCCGCTCAAGCCCCCCATCTCGCCCGCGTGGCGGTGGCCCGCGATCGCCTCGCGGGCGATGGTGGTGTTGGTTGCGATGAGGCCGTCCACCGAATGCTTCAATGCGAGCGTGGCGATCGCCTCGATCTGGTCGTCGTCGAGATCGGGCGCGACTTTGACGAGGAGCGGCTTCGGCTTGCCGCCCTTTGCGAGCGCGGCGCGCCTCGACATGAGCGCGCCCAGGAGCTCATCCAGCTTCTCGCTCGACTGCAGGTCGCGCAGGTTTTTCGTGTTGGGCGAGGAGATGTTCACGGTGACGTAGGTGGCGCGCCCGTACACCGCCTCCAGGCAGGCGACATAGTCGTCGGCGGCGCGCTCCAGCGGCGTGTCGGCGTTCTTGCCGATGTTGATGCCGAGCACGCCGCGGTAGCTCGCGCGCTCCACGTTGGCGAGGAGCTTCTCCAGGCCGGCGTTGTTGAATCCCAGGCGGTTGATGATCGCCTCGTGCTCGACCACGCGGAACATGCGCGGCTTGGGATTCCCCGGCTGCGGGCGCGGCGTGACCGTGCCGATCTCGAGGAAGCCGAAGCCGAGCGCCGCCAGCGCGTCGATGTAGTCGCCGTTCTTGTCGAGGCCGGCGGCAAGCCCCACGGGGTTGGGAAAGTCGATTCCCATCACCCGGCGCGATTCGGCCGCGTCGGCGCCCGCGCCGAGCAGCGCCGCTCCCGGCCCGAGCGCGGCGAGCGATTTCAGCGTGAGGTCGTGGGCAACTTCCGGGTCGAGCTTGAAGAGCGCGCTGCGAGCGAGGCGATACAGCGTCACGCGAGCCGTTTCCACTCGCCCCGTGACAGGCCCTCGATCGGCGCGAACTGGTTCTTGTAGCTCATCTTGCGGCTCTGCGCGATCCAGTAGCCGAGATACACGTAGGCGAGGCCGCGGCGCCGCGCTTCATGGATCTGCCAGAGGATGTTGTAGGTGCCGTAGCTCGCCTTGGGCACGAGCGGATCGAAGAAGGTGTAGACCGAGGAGAGGCCGTCGGCGAGCTCGTCGACGATCGAGACCATGCGCAGCTCGCCGCCCTCGCGGAATTCCACCAGGCGCGTGGCGACGTTGGACTGCAGCAGGAAGTGCGCGTACTGCTCGCGGCTGTCGTGGTCCATCCCGCCGCCGCGGTGGCGCTCGCTCTGGTAGAGGCGATAGAGCGCGTAGTGCTCGGCGTTGAACTTGAGCTCGCCGTAGCGCGACTCCAGGTTCGCGTGGCGCGCGAGCGCGCGGCGCTGCGCGCGCGAGGCCTCGAACTCCGGCGCCACCACGCGCACCGGCACGCATGCGTGGCAATGATCGCAATAAGGGCGGTAGGTGAAGGCGCCGCTACGGCGAAAGCCCGCGGAGACCAGCGCGGAGTAGGTCTCGGTGTCGATCAGGTAACTCGGGGTGGCGACCTGCGAGCGCGCGAGCTTGCCCGGCAGGTAGCTGCACGGGTATGGCGCAGTCGCATAGAACTGCAGGTTCGCAATAGGGAGGTCGTTGAGCTTCGCCATTCTTGCCCGGGGTCACCCCCAGCGCTGTCCGGTTGGTGGATATTGTATCGACTCCTGAACCAGCTGCGCGAACGCCTTGCGCGGGATTTCCCGGGCTCCCAGGGAGGCGAGGTGGGCCGTGGCCTGCTGGCAATCGATCACCCGGACGCCGCCTGCGCGAAGGCGCTCCACCAGCCGCACCAGCGCGACCTTGGAGGCGTCGGGGGCGTGTGCGAACATCGACTCGCCAAAGAACGCATTGCCGAGCGCCATGCCGTAGAGGCCCCCCACGAGGCGCCCCTCGTGCCACGACTCCACGCAGTGGGCGAACCCCAGCTCGTGCAGCCGCACGTAGGCTTCCACCATTTCCGGGACGATCCAGGTCCCCGACTGCCCGTCGCGCGGCGCGGCGCAGGCCTCGATCACGTCGCGGAACGCGGTGTCGACGCGCGTCTCGTAGAGCTCGCGGGCGAGGGTCTTCTTCAGCGAGCGCGAGACCCTGAGCTCGGCGGGGAAGAGCACCATGCGCGGATCGGGCGACCACCACAGGATCGGATCGCCGTCCGAGTACCAGGGAAAGATCCCCCGCGAATACGCCTCCACGATGCGCTGCGGCGACAGGTCGCCGCCCGCGCACAGCAGGCCGTTGGGCGACTTGAGGGCTTTCGACACCGACGGGAAGGGCGCGTCGCCGCGCAGCCAGGGGATCATTTCCCCCGCATTTTCCGGCAGAATTCGCCCCCGTCAAAGGACTAAAGATTTTCACCACGAAGGTCAGGACTGCCACGAAGAAAAGCAAAGGCCTATATCGAATGCTTTTGACCTTCTTCGTGTGCTTCGTGTCCTTCGTGGGGAAGGCCTTTGCGTCGAACTACCGGTCGGGCTGGGGCGTGATCCGCAGGTAAGGCTTGACCGCCTTGAACCCCTTCGGAAATTTCTTCTTGATCAGCTCGGGATCCTGCAGTGAAGGCACGATGATCACGTCTTCGCCCTGCTTCCAGTTCACGGGAGTCGCGACGCTATGGCTGTCGGTGAGCTGCAGGGAATCGATCACGCGCAGGATCTCGTCGAAGTTGCGCCCGGTGCTCGCCGGATAGGTGAGCATGAGGCGGATCTTCTTCTTCGGGTCGATGATGAACACCGAGCGCACCGTGAGGGTGTCGTTGGCTTTCGGATGGATCATGTCGTAGAGGTCGGAGACCTTCTTGTCGGGGTCGGCGAGGATCGGGAAGTTCACCTTCGTTCCCTGCGTCTCCTCGATGTCGCCCACCCAGCCCTTGTGCGACTCGAGCGCGTCCACGCTCACCGCGATCGCCTTCACGTTGCGCTTGTCGAACTCGCCCTTGAGCTTCGCGGTGTAGCCGAGCTCGGTGGTGCACACCGGCGTGAAGTCCTTCGGGTGCGAGAAGAGGACACCCCACTTGTCGCCCAGCCACTTGTGAAACTCGATCTTGCCTTCGGTGGAATCCTGCGTGAAATCCGGAGCGATGTCGCCCAGCCTCAGTGTCGCCATGATGTCCTCCTATCCTTTTTTCCACGGCAGGCCGGCGGCCCGCCACCCTTTGCCCGGGGCGTTGCCTTCGAAGCCCTCGAGGATGTTGTACGCCCGAGCGAAACCCGCATGGGTGAGAAGCTCGGCCGCATGGTGCGAGCGCACGCCGCTGCGGCAGAGGAAAAGAAGCGGGCGCTCCCTGTCGAAAGTCTCCGCCACCTTGGCCACGAACGCCTTCAGCGCATCGTCCGCGCCATCGCGCGGCCACTCGATGAGCGGCGCCTCCGGCACGTGCCCCACGTCCTGCCATTCGGGAGCGGTGCGCACGTCCACTATCTGCGCCACGCCTTCTCCCTGCAATGCCCAGGCCTCGGCGGGGGTCACCGCGCCCGCGTAGCGCAGCCCCATCACGAGCTTGCGCTCGTCGGCGCGCGCGATGATGTCCTCGGCCTTCTCGGGTCTTGCGGCGTTGCCTGTGTCGTTCACCAATAATTCTCCACTGCGAGCTGGCCGGGATCGCCGCGGCGCGACATGCGGAAGCCGCGTGCGGTGAGGAGCTTACGCGAGTCCTCGACCATCTCGGGGTTGCCGCACAGCATGATGCGCGAGCGGTCGTGGTCGAGCTTCACGCCGATATTCTCCTCCAGCACGCCGCTTCCCAGGAGCTTGGTCACGCGGTCGCGCAGCGTCCCCGGCACGGGCTCGCGCGTCACGATGCGCGCGTAGCGCAGCTTGTGGGCGAACTCCGCGTAGTACTCGCTCTTGCCGAAGCCGCGGATCAGATCCTCGTAGGCGAGCTCCGATTCGGTGCGCACGCTCTGCACCAGGATCAAGTTGTCGTAGGTCTCCCATGTCGCGAAGTCGTGCAGGATCGACAGGAACGGCGCGAGGCCAGTGCCGGTGGCGAGCATCCACAAATCCTTGCCCGCCTCGAAGCGGTCCGTGGTGAGGAAGCCGTAGCTCTTCCTCTCGACGAAGATCTCGTCGCCCTCGGCGAGGCGTGAGAGGCGGCTGGTGAAGGCGCCGCCGGGGACCACCACCGAGAAGAACTCGAGGTGCTCGTCGTGCGCGGCGGAGGCGATCGAATAGGCGCGCCACACGATGGTGTCGTGGTCGTGGTCCTTCACGCCCAGGCGCGCGAACTGCCCGGGCACGAAGCGGTAGCCGCGGTCGCGCGTCGTGCGGAAGGAAAAGAGGCTGTCGCTCCAGGGACGCACGTCGGTGATCTGCTCGATCGTGTACTTGTCGTTCATGTCTTTCACGTCTTTCAGGGGCGTGCGCCGGGGGGCGCGAAGTGCCAGCCCTGCAGGAAACCGAATCCCACGTCGCGCGCGGCCTGCGCCTGGCCTTCGCTCTCGATGCGCCGGGCGACCGAGCCGATGCCGCGGCGGGTGAGCGCCGCCACGACGCGCTCCGTTTCGTCGCTGCGCTCCGGAACCGTGCCGTCGATTGCTACGTAATGGGGATCGGCGAGGAACAGGTGCTCGAGATCGGCTTCGGCCGTGGAGCGCAACTGGGCGAGGACTCGATAGCCGCGGATGCGATAGGAAATGGCGGCGCGCACGAATGTGACCGGGTCGTCGCTCGCGCTGGCGGGCATCACGATGGTGACGCGCCCCGGCGCAACACCGATCTTCGCGAGGATCGCCTCGAAATACACCCCATGGTCCGCGGCCACGAAGTTCAGGAGGCGCTTCTCGATGTTGAGGAAGAGGGTGTTTCCCGCGGGCGCGCCGGGAAAGTAGTTGAGCGCATGGAGCGTTCTGCAGAGGCGGTCGAGCAGCACGAGGTTGGCGTCTTCGGAGGCCTGCGCGAAGACCTTCCAGGGCGCAGCCGAGTCGCCGCCATCGCCGTTCACGCGCACCAATGCGTGGTGGCCGGCCACCCCTCCCGCCGCGCGCACGATCGGCTGGAACGCGCTGGTGAGCTTGCTCTGGAAGAACTGCGCGGCGACCACGCCCGGTTGCGGCTCGGACAGCTCGTGGCCGGGGAAGTGTTCCCGCGAGATGCGATCGAGGAGGGGGCGCAGATTGGACAGAGGCCGTTGCGACGCGATGACGTTCATGGAGCTCTCACTTGTTTCCGGCGATGCCTTCATTCTCCCACGCGATCAGCGCCCCGCCGCCGCCGCGATCGACGAAAGTTGTCGCCGGAACACGACGCCCGCGCAGTCGCGGAACACTTCGCCAATGCACATGACGACCGGTCCCGTGGCGCGCGGCATCGCTTCGGCGCGCAAGGCGCCGAGGGTCGTCATCAGGTGCCTCTCATCGGGCAGCGTGGCGCTTTCCACGAGCGCCACGGGAGTCGCGGCCGCTTTTCCCGCGTCGATCAACGCCACGGCGATTTCCTGCGAGGCGCCCGCGGCCATGTAGAGGACCACCGAGTCGGCGCCGAGCGCGGCGGGCAGCCATTCGGAGGAGGTCTCGCCCTTGCCCACGCGCGGGGTGAGGAATGTCACGGTGCGCGCGATGCCGCGGCGCGTGAGCGACTCGCCGAGCGTGGCGGCCGCGGCGAGCGCGGCCGTCACCCCGGGCACCACCTCGAATTCGATTCCTGCATCGGCCAGCGCATCGAGCTCTTCCTGCGCGCGGCCGTCGATCATCGGGTCGCCGCCTTTCAGGCGCACCACGAGGGCGTGCGTGCGCGCGGCCTCGACCAGGGCGCGGTTGATGAAGCGCTGTTCCGTGGACACCTTGCCGTAGCGCTTGCCCACGTCGATCAACCGGGCGCGGCGCGCGAGGGCGAGCGTTTCGGGATGCACCAGCGCGTCGTGGAGCACGAGGTCGGCCTCCTCGAGGAGGCGCGCGGCGCGCAGCGTGAGGAGGTCGGGCGCCCCGGGGCCGGCGCCGACGAGATACACCTTACCCACGGTTGAGCTCCGAGATCATGCCGCCGGCGACGGTGTGGTTGGTCGTCTCGTCGATGAGGATGAAGCTGCCGGTGGCGCGATCGTCGCCATAGGCGTCGGCGACTAGCGGGCGCGCGACCGCGATGCGCACACTGCCCAGGTCGTTGAAGGCAAGCGTCGTCACGCCGGCGTCGGGCCGCAAGGTGGTGAGGTCGAGGCGCGACTCGAGGGACTCGATGGTGGCGCGCACCGTCTGCGTGCCGTGCTTCAGCCAATAGCGGCGCCCGGAAGAGAGCGGCTCACGGTCGAGCCAGGTGAGGCGCGCGCTGAAGCGGCGGATCACCGTCGGAACCGCGTGCGTGTGCGACAGGATGTCGCCGCGCGCCACGTCGATCTGCCGGTCGAGGACCACGGTCACTGAGCGGCCCGCCGAGGCGATCGGCAGAGATCCTTCGAGCGTGAGGATATCGGTGACTTTGGCCTCGAGCCCGTGGGGCCACGCGACCACCGTGTCGCCGACGGTCACGGTGCCGGAAACTATGCGGCCGAGGTAACCGCGGCGGTCTTCGCGCGGCCCGAAGCGCGAGTGGGATACGAGCTGCACCGGGAAGCGGAAATGCTTCGAGGGCGCCCCGGTGCCGGCGGCCTCGAGCACTTCGAGCAACGTGGGACCTTGGTACCAGCCAAGATGGGTGCCGCGATGCACCACCATGTCGCCCTCGAGGGCGGACATGGGAACGAGCGCCACGTCGACGAGGCCGAGGGATTGGGCGACGCCCGCGAAGTCCGCCGCGATCTCCTCGAAGATCGCGGGGTTCCAGCCGACCTGGTCCATCTTGTTCACCGCGACGACCACGGTCGGGATCGCCAGCAGTGCGGCGACGGCCGCATGGCGGCGCGTCTGCTCCGAGATGCCGCGCGTCGCGTCCACGAGGATCACGGAAAGGTCCGCGGTGCTGGAGCCCGTGACCATGTTGCGCGTGTACTGCTCGTGGCCCGGCGTGTCGGCGATGATGAAGCGCCGCGTGGGGGTCGCGAAGTAGCGATAGGCGACGTCGATGGTGATGCCCTGCTCGCGCTCGAGCGTGAGGCCATCGGTGAAGAGGGACAGGTCCATCCCTTCGCCGCCGGCGCGCGCCGTGCTCTTCGCCACCGCTGCGAGCTGGTCTTCGAGCAGTCCCTTGGCGTCGAGGAGGAGGCGGCCGATGAGCGTGCTCTTGCCGTCGTCGACCGAGCCGGCGGTGGTGAACCGCAACGAGGTGACGCTCATCAGAAATAGCCCTCGCGCTTCCTCAGCTCCATGGAGGCATCCGAGGTCTGGTCGTCCATCCGCGTGGCGCCGCGCTCGGTGATGGTGGCGATCGCGGTCTCGTCGATGATCTTCCCGACGTTGTCCGCGTTGGAGGCGACGGGGCACGTGCAGGTGATGTCGCCCACGGTGCGAAATCGCACGCGCCGGACGACGGCCTTCTCGCCCGCGCGCGGCGGTGTGAGCGCGGTGACCGGCGCGAGGAGGCCGTTACGCTCGACCACTTCGCGGTCGTGGGCGAAATAGATGCGCGGGACTTGCAGGTTCTCGCGCTCGATGTATTGCCAGACGTCGAGCTCGGTCCAGTTCGAGATCGGGAATGCGCGGATGTGCTCGCCGGGGGCGAGGCGCGCGTTGTACAGGCTCCAGAGCTCGGGGCGCTGGTTGCGCGGGTCCCACTGGCCGAACTCGTCGCGATGCGAAAGGATGCGCTCCTTGGCGCGCGCCTTCTCCTCGTCGCGCCGCGCGCCGCCGAAAAGTGCGTCGAACTCGAATTCCTTCACGGCGTCGAGGAGCGTCACCGTCTGGTGCACGTTGCGGCTCTCGTCGGGGCGGCGCAGCTTCACGCGTCCGGCGCGGATCGACTCGCCCACCGAGCGCACCAGCAGGCGCTCGCCCAGTTCGGCCGCGCGCGCGTCGCGAAACGCGATCACCTCTTCGAAATTGTGCTCGGTGTCGATGTGCAGCAGCGGGAATGGAAACCGGTCCGGGCGGAACGCCTTCTCCGCCAGGCGCAGCATGACGATGGAATCCTTGCCGCCCGAGAAGAGCAGCGCCGGATTCTTCGTCTCCGCCACCACCTCGCGCATGATGTGCATGGCCTCGCTCTCCAGCCAGTCGAGGTGCGAAAAAGTGGTGTCAGGTACGAATTTCACCTGTTGATGTGTACCTGACACGACTTCTTTCAGGACTGCGCTCATGCCGCTGTCTCCACGACTCGAATAGGAATCTCGTGCAGCCCGCATTCCTTGCGCGCGCCGTCGTTTTCCCACCACCAGCGGCCGGCGCGAGGATGCTCGCCGGGCTTCACGGCGCGCGTGCAGGGTTCGCAGCCGATCGACGGATAAGCGCGGTCGTGCAATGCGTTGTAGGGGACGTGGTTGGAGCGCAGGTACGTCCAGACGTCTTCATCGGACCAGTCGGCGAGAGGGCTGAACTTCCACTTGCCGGTGACGAGGTCCTGCGCGCTCTCGGTCACCTCCGCGCGGCTCTCGGCCTGGTCGCGGCGCAAACCGGTGATCCACCCGCGGCGCTTGGCCAGTGCGCGGCGCAGCGGCTCAACCTTGCGCACGGCGCAGCACGCCTTCCTCTCGTCCACGCCGTCGTAGAAGCCGTCGATGCCGTACTGCTCGACGTAGGACTCCACGGAGCCGGGCCATGGCGAGAAGATCTCGATGTCGAGCCCGTAGCCGCGCCGCACCTCCGCGATCAGGTCGTGGGTCTGGCGCGGCAGGCGCCCGGTGTCGAGCGTGAAGATGTCGATCGCGAGCCCGTCGCGCGCGATCAGGTCCAGCACGACCATGTCCTCCGCGCCGAAGCTCGAGGCGAGCGCGGTGGGTGAATGGTTCTTCTCGATCGCGGCCAACAGGCGCCGCGCGCGGTCGACGCGCGCTTCGTGGCTCATCGTGGGTTGCCTCCGGAGACGGCGCGCTTGCGGAACAACGGAACCGGGTCGTCCAGCGATCCCTGGTAGCGCACGCTGAAGTCGGTGAAGGAAGCCAGCGCCGCGTCGGGATCGCGGTGCGGCGCCAGCTTGAAGGCGTCGAACCCGCAGCGCGCGAGATGGAAGAGCTGGTCGCGGCCCACGTCGCCGAACGCGCGCAGCTCGCCGCGATATCCGTAGCGCGTGCGCAGCAGCGCCGCGCTCGAGTAGCCGCGCCCATCGGTGAATTTGGGGAAGTGCACCGCGACCACCGAGAACCGGTCGAGGTCGCCCGCGATCGCCGCGGGATCGTCGTGGGGCTTCAGCCAGATGCCGAGGGCGTCGCGCCGCGCGGCGAGCTCTTCGCGGCGCTCCAGCCACAGGGCGAGGGGCACGAGCACCGGGCCCGTGGGAAGGGCGGCGGCCAGGTCCTCGTGAGGGGGCAGGCCCACGACCACCCACGCGTCGTTCTCGACGCGGCGCCCGCGAATCACGCGCTCAGGCTGCACGAGCGATCTCCCGGGTGTCGCCATAGACGCGCGCCTTGAACGGGGCGATGCCGAGGCGATGCACCGTGTCCACGAACAGCTCGTCGGGGTGGCGCACGCCGAGGTAGGTGTCGATCAGCTTCTCGACCACGTCGGGCATCTCCGCGGCGGCGAACGAGGGCCCGATGACGTCGCCCAGCGCGGCGCTGTTGCCCTGGCGCCCGCCGATCGAGACCTGGTAGAACTCCGCGCCCTGCTTGTCCACGCCGAGGATGCCGATGTGGCCGATGTGATGGTGGCCGCACGAATTCATGCAGCCCGAGATGTTCAGGTCGAGCTCGCCGATGTCGTGGAGATAGTCGAGGTCGTCGAAGCGCCGCTGGATCGCTTCGGCGATCGGGATCGACTTGGCGTTGGCGAGCGAGCAGAAGTCCCCGCCCGGGCAGCACACGATGTTGGTGAGCAGGCCCACGTTGGGCGTGGCGAGGCCCTGCGATTTCGCGGCCTGCCAGAGAGCGAAAAGGTCGCGCTTCCTCACGTCGGCGAGGATGAGGTTCTGCTCGTGCGAGACGCGCAGCTCGCCGAAGCTGAAGCGGTCGGCCAGGTCGGCGACGAACTCCATCTGCTCGGCGGTGGCGTCACCGGGAGGCACGCCGGTTTTCTTGAGCGACAGCGTGACGGCGGCGTAGCCGGCCTTGCGATGAGCGTGCACGTTCCTCTCGGCCCAGCGCGTGAACGAGCGGCTATCGGCGCGCGACTGCACGTAAACGGGATCGACCTCCGCGAGGCTCTCGTACGGATGCGGCTCGAAGTGCGCGGCGACGCGCGCGAATTCCTCGTCGGTGATGACGGCCAACGAATCCTTGCTCGCCTCCCACTCGGCCTCGACCTGTCGCGTGAACTCCTCCACGCCGAGCGCCTTCACCAGGATCTTGATGCGTGCCTTGTAGATGTTGTCGCGGCGCCCGTAGCGGTTGTAGACGCGCAGGATCGCTTCCACGTAGGTGAGCATGTGGCGCCACGGCAGGAAATCGCGGATCACGTGGCCGATGATCGGCGTGCGTCCCATGCCGCCGCCCACGATCACGCGCATGCCGACTTCGCCCGCGGGGTTCTTCACCACGTGCAGGCCGATGTCGTGCAGCAGCACCGCGGCGCGATCGGCCTCGGCGCCGTTCAGCGCGATCTTGAACTTGCGCGGCAGGTAGGCGAACTCCGGATGGAACGTCGACCACTGCCGCAGGATCTCGGCCAGCGGGCGCGGATCGACGATCTCGTCGGGTGCCACGCCCGCGAAATGGTCGGTGGTGATGTTGCGCACGCAGTTGCCCGACGTCTGGATGGCGTGCATCTCCACCGACGCGAGGAGCGCGAGGATGTCGGGCGTCTCCTCGAGCTTGGGCCAGTTGTACTGGATGTTCTGGCGCGTCGTGAAATGGCCGTACCCCTTGTCGTGCTTGCGCGCGATGTGCGCGAGCATGCGCAGCTGGCCGGAGGAGAGGAGCCCGTAGGGGATCGCCACGCGCAGCATCGGCGCCTGTCGCTGGATGTAGAGGCCGTTCTGCAGGCGCAGCGGCCGGAACTCGTCGTCGGTGAGCTCGCCGGCGAGGTAGCGGCGCGTCTGGTCGCGGTACTGCGCGACGCGCTCGGCGACGAGTGCGTGGTCGTAGGAATCGTAGCGGTACATCAGTTCATCACCAGTTTGGTGCCCGCGAGCAGCAGCACGGCGGCGAGCGAGTTGCGCAGGAATCGTTCCGGAATGCGCGCGGCGAGATGGCTGCCCACGAGGATGCCGGGCAATGAGCCCATCAGGAGGCTCGCGAGGAGCCACCAGTTCACGTTGCCGAGGAATGCGTGGCCGAAGCCCGCGACGAGCGTGATCGGCACCGCGTGCGCGATGTCCGTGCCCACCACGCGCACGGTGGCAAGCAGCGGAAAGAGGAGGACCAGCGCCGTGACGCCGACCGCGCCCGCGCCTACGGAGGAAAAGGTGACCGCGAACCCGATGAAGGCGCCGGTCGCGGTGGTGGCCGCGGTGCGATGGGTGAATGTGCCGTGCTGGCCGCGAAACTTCGCCCACGCGAGGAGTTGCGCGCGCAATACCAGGGCGAGCGCGGTGAGGACCAGCATCACGCCCAGCGAAGTCGACACGATGAGCTTGGTGGTCGCACCGGCCGGCGGCAGGAACGCGAGCGCGACGAGAGCGAGGATCGTCGCCGGCACGCTGCCCGCGGCGAGGAGCCCCGTGATGCGCCAATCGATATGGCCCTTGATCCCGTGGCTCACCGCGCCGCCCACCTTGGTGACGCCCGCATAGAGGAGATCGGTGCCGACCGCGGTCACCGGGGGCACGCCGAAGCCGAGCACGAGCAGCGGGGTCATCAGCGAGCCGCCGCCGACGCCGGTGAGCCCGACGATGGCGCCGACCGCGAACCCGGCGATCGAATAGGGAAACTCGAGCATTCCACTTCTCCTTTGGACGCATCTTAGGAGGAGCGGTTATTCCTGAAAAATACTTTATTGTGCTATATTAATAACCTACAGGTATAAAGGATTGGCAGGTGTAAGCCCATGAATCTCCAACAACTTCGCTACGTCACCGAGGTCGCGCGGCGCAACCTCAACGTCTCTGAGGCCGCCGCAGCCCTCCATACGTCCCAGCCCGGCGTCTCCAAGCAGATCCGCGGACTCGAGGAAGAGCTCGGCACCGAGATCTTCGTGCGCCAGGGTCGCCGCTTCACCGCGATCACCGACGCCGGGCGCGAGATCGTGGCCGCCATCGACCGCATCCTCGCCGAGATCTCCAACCTGAAGGCGGTCGGCGAGGAGTTCGCCCACAACACCCGCGGCAACCTCGCGGTGGGCGTAACGCACACGCAGGCGCGCTACGCATTGCCGCCTGTGGTGACCGCATTCAAGAAGAGCTTTCCGGACGTGAAGCTGAAGCTGCTGCAGGGCAACCCGCACCAGCTCGCGAAGATGGTGGTGAGCGGCGAGGCCGACCTCGCCATCGCCACCGAGGCGCTCGACGAGTATCCCGAGCTCGTCACGCTGCCGTGCTATCGCTGGCATCACTGCGTCGTGGTGCCGAAGGGGCACGCGCTCGCGAAGGTGAGGCCGCTCACGCTGGAAGCCATCGCGCAGTACCCGATCGTGACCTACGACTCGACCTTCGCGGGGCGTAACGCGGTCGACCGCTCCTTTGCGGCACGCAACCTCGCGCCCGAGATCGCGCTCACGGCGCTCGACTCCGATGTGATCAAGTCGTACGTGTCGCTGGGGCTGGGCGTGGGAATCATCTCCTCGCGCGCTTTCCGCCAGGGGAAGGACGAGGGGCTGGTGGCGCTCGACTGCGAGCACCTCTTCCCCGCGCAGACCACGCGGCTCGCCTACAAGCGCGGCGCGTACCTGCGCAACTACACGGTGGAGTTCATCCGCCTGTTCGCGCCGCACGTGCGCGGCACCGACCTCAAGCAGCTCGAGGCCGGATCGGGGGAAAACTTCTCCATCTGACTTCGAGTTACACGACAGTGGTCTTGACCGTCACGTCGACGTTGCCCTTGACCGCTTTCGAATACGGACAGAACTTGTGCCCGGCCTCGACGATCTTCTGCGCGTCCTGGGTGGAAAGCCCCGCCACTTTCACCTCGTGGTCGACCTTGAGGCCGAAGCCGGTGTCGTCCGTCCCGATTCCCACCGAGGTGATCACTTCGACCGACGTGGGCTTCAACTTCA
>JBBRQA010000030.1:0-23138 GCA_038227085.1 Burkholderiales bacterium
ATGCGCGCCATGGCGAGCATCTGCTGCTCGCCGCCGGAAAGCTTGGTGCCCTGCGCGGTCTTGCGGCGCTCGCCGAGGTTCGGAAACATCTCGTAGATCTCTGCCACGCTCATGCCGCCCTTGGCGATCTCCGGGGGAAGAGCGAGGTTCTCCTCGACCGACAGGCTGGAGAAGATGCCGCGCTCCTCGGGGCAGTAGCCCACGCCGAGGTGGGCGATCCGGTAGGTGGGCCAGCCGATGGTCTCCACGCCGTTCACCATGATCGAACCCGAGCGGCGACCGACGAGGCCGAGGATCGACTTCAACGTCGAGGTGCGCCCCGCGCCGTTGCGCCCGAGGAGGGTGACCACCTCGCCCTTGTGGACGATGAGGTTGACGCCGTGCAGCACGTGCGACTCGCCATACCAGGCCTGCAGGTTGGAGATGCGCAGGACCTCTTCAGCCATGCGCGGTCCCCATGTACGCCTCCATCACCTGCGGATTGGCCGACACCTCGGCGTACGTGCCCTCGGCAAGCTTCGCGCCGCGCTGCAGCACGGTGATGGTGTCGCAGATGCCGGAGACCACGCTCATGTTGTGCTCGACCATGAGCACGGTGCGCCCGACGGCGACTTCCTTGATCAGGTCGCGGACGCGGTCCACGTCCTCGTGGCCCATGCCGGCGGTGGGCTCGTCGAGGAGCATCAGCTCCGGCTCCATGGCGAGCGTGGTGGCGATCTCGAGCGTGCGCTTGCGCCCGTAGGCGAGCTCGCCAGCATGGATGCGGGCGAAAGAGCCGAGGCCGACTCGCTCCAGGAGCGCCAGGGCGCGGGCGTTCAGGACATCGAGCGTCTTCTCGCGCTTCCAGAAATGAAAGCTCGTGCCGAGGCTGCGTTGCAGCGCGACACGCACGTTCTCGAGGACCGTGAGGTTGGGGAACACCGCGGAGATCTGGAACGAACGGATCACGCCGCGGCGCGCCACGTCGGCGGGCCGCTCGCGCGTGATGTCGACATCGTTGAAGAGGATCGCGCCGGAGGTGGGCTGCAGGAACTTGGTGAGCAGGTTGAAAGTGGTGGTCTTGCCCGCCCCATTGGGGCCGATCAATGCGTGGATCGTCCCGCGGCGCACGTTGAGGTCGACATGGTCGACCGCGACGAAGCCCTTGAATTCCTTCGTGAGGCCGCGCGTTTCTAGGATGGTGTCGCCGGGCATCGAGAGGGTCGGGAAAGGGGCCCGCTCTCCCGTGAAGCCGGTGCGCGGACGCTACGGTTATTGTCCGACGATCCTAACCCGGCGTGAGCGCCATGGGCAAGGTATCGGAGGCAGAAAACCTCCGACAAATTCGTCGTTTACATCGAAAGTGTCCGAAAACCCGGACGTCCCGATCAGCCCCCGCCAGTCCTTCCAAAGGCCACTGCGCCCTGGTTGCCGCCCAGGTTGTACATGAGCCCCGCGCGCTGGCCGGTGCGCCCGGAGAAGAACCCGTCGAAACTGCCGGTCGCATTGGCCCCGCAGCTGGGCGTGCAGCCGATCACCAGCGGCGCGGGATTGGGCAGGCCCGGGATCGGGTTGCCGCTGTACGCGGAAAAGTACTGGTTGCGATAGATCGGCATGCCGTTGGCGGTCCCGGTCCAGGTTTGTCCCGCGATGGCGATGTTCACCGCGGCGTCCACCGTGCGGTTGGTGAAATTCGCGTTGAGGGTGGCGCTCCCCAGCGTGCCGACGGCGCCTGCGCCGTTGGTGGGGCTGGTAGACCCGATCACGCTATAGCTGGCGGTGCCGGTGAGCGGCAGCGCGACCGGCCCGCTCTGCGAGCCGGCGTAGATGTAGTGCAGGCTCGCGTTGGTGAGGTCGAGCGTGGCGCTCTGCCCTTCGCGCGTCACGGTCGCCGTTCCGCCGCCCCAGCGCCCCCACACCATGCCGGTCTCCAGATCGATGCCCGATTGCACGACTTGCGCCGTGCCGAGCGCATAGCTCGAGTGCGCGCCGCCGGTATGCGAGAAGGGCGCCGAGAAGGCCGTCACCCGCCCGGTCGCGTCGCTCACGACCTCGTCGGGACGGTCGGTGGTGGCATAGGTGCGGATGAAGTCGGTGAGAGTGCCGTTCGGATCCGACACGCGCCCTTCGCGATAGGGCGCGGCATTGTTCTGCGGAGTACCCGCGAAGGCCGCGACACCGGTCACGAAATTCCACGCCAACGAGTTCGATGGCGTGCGGTCGGAGATGCCATATCCCAGGATCGCGCCGCCCAGGCCGTTGCCAACGAAGCTCCCCTCGAAGGTGCCGGTAAGGTTCGGGTTGCTGGCCGAGCTCGCAGATCCGTTGGTGACCACGAGCCGATCCGACGTCGAACCGAAGAACGCGTTGAACGCGAGCGGCACGTTGCTCGCATTGAGTTGCCAGTTTCCGCCCCCGTTGCCGCCCGTCGCGGGGATCGACACGTTGGCGCTCAGCCCGAGCGTGCGCGCGCTGAAGTTCACGTTGAGCGTAGCGCTGCCGAACGTGCCGGCGGTGTTGCTCTGGTTCGTGGGTGTCGTCGCCGAGACGAGCGCGTAGGTTGCGGTGCCGGTGAGCACGTCGGAAAGATAGGCCGGAAAGCCCGAGGTGGCGACGATCCAGTGGATGCTGCCCGGGATCTGCGCGCCGCTGCCGGGGCCGAAGAAGCCGAGAGACGCATTGTCGTAGCGGCCGAGGTAGATCGCCGCGCCGTCGACGAACACCTGGCTCGACTCGCGCAGCGTGCCGCCCGTGATGAACGGGGTGACGCCGCCCGTGTACGCGTTGTAGCCGCGCAGGTTGTTGCCCTCGCTCACCACTTCTCCCGCACGCGCCTGCCCCGAGAAGGGTGAGCCGGTGGCGATGACGATGTCGCGCAGCGCGAGGGGATCGGCGGCGAGGTTGCCGGTAGCGTCGATGTCGCTCACGAATCCGAGGCCGTTGTTGCCCACCAGCGGCGTGATCACCTGCTGCGTCGCGGGCAGCGCTAAAATGTCGCCCGGCGAGAAGTTGCGCGTGCCCGCGGTCGACCCGGAGGCGTCAGCGGCTTTCGCGCCGGCCATGTTGGTGGCGGCGTTCTTGATGAAGGCCGGCGTGGGGATGTAGCGCGGCGCCTGGTTGCCCGTCACCAGCACGGTCTGGCCGGGGCCGGTGATGAGCGTCGTCTCCCCGCCCTGCTGCGCGGGCAGGCCCGGACGGTCGTTGATCGAATTGGTGACGGCGTGGCTGCCCTCGATGGTGTGGTTCACCGTCATCGGGTCGGTGTTCTTCGTGCCCCCGGTCACGCTCTCGTCGCACTCGCCCGGATCGCACGCGTAGAGGATGTTGCCGGAGCCGCGGATGCCCACCGTGGCCACGCGCGTCTTCATCACGAACTTGTCGCGGTTGGTCGAGGCGAGGAGCCCGGTGAACGTGCGCAGCGTCCCCTTCACCAGCGAGAGGATCGCGCTTTCGGATCCGTCGCGGCGCTCGGGATAGGCTTCGATCACGAATTGCGTCGCGGGACGCAGCGACAGTCGCGCCTGGTCGACCATGGTGAGCTGCGCCATGCCGTTGGCGCCCGTGGTGATGCGGTCGCCCGCATCCACGGGCGTGCCGCGCGCGGGCGTCGAGCGCTGGCCGTTGGCCTTGGTGAGGCCCACCTCGCCGGTCACGAAGGTGAACTCGCCGCTCGCGGCGGCGGCCCACAGTGGCGTGGCGGCAAGCGCGGCGATCAGCAGTCGGTTCACGGGGTTGCGGGCGGGTCGGCTCATGGCGTGTGTCTCCGGGCTAGATCATTTCGCAGCGGATCGTCGAGGAGATCTCGCTGCGGTTGAAGTCGTAGATGTCGATGTTGGAGCTGTTGTGCGAGTACGCGTACTGCAGGCGCAGCGCGCATTTGTCGCGGAACTGCCAGCCGAAGCCGAGCGAGAGCTCGGAGTAGACGTCCTTGCCCTTCGCGATCTGCGTGGAGCGCGCGAACTCGTCCTTGTCCTTGCGATAGATGACCCCGAGGCCGTTGAACACCGACAGCTTCGGCGTGATGGAGTACTGCAGGTAGCTACGCACGCCGCCCAGGTTCTTGCTCTTGGTGGAGAAACCGCCCGCGCCGTTGTCGAACTGGTTGTGGGCGCGGTCGTTGGTGGCGAAAGCGGTGAGGTAGACCAGCGGCGAGCCCTTGCCCTCGAAGCTCCTCAGCACCGAGGCCGCGAGGTAGGCCTGCTTGAAGTCCTCGACCTTGTTGCTCGGGAAGCGAATGTCGTTCAGCTGCACCGCGAAGCCGAGCTGCGTGCGCGTGCCGAGCGCGTGGCGCCAGTCGAAGTTGACCCCGCCCATGCGCCGGTCGTTGGTGGGCTGCGGATCGCCGGGCGCCGCGCCCTGCTGGTAGAACGGCGAATAGCTCGCGCTCGCGCGATACTGGTCGTCGCCCGCGTTCAGCGCCGCGCCCCCATGCGCGTCGCCGGAGGCGATGTTGAAGTCCGACTCGCGCTGGTAGGCACGCCCGCGCAGCTCGCCGCCCGCGAACCAGCTCCAGCCGCGCGCCAGCGGCCGGTGGTACTCCGCGCCGATCGCGCCCTGCGCGAAGCCCGCCGAGCGCTTCTTCGAGTTGCCGGTGGCCTCGATGCCGGTGAGGTTGAACGACTGTTGCGCGGCGGCGCCGAAATTTCCCGGAACACCGGTGAGGTTCGAGTCGTAGCCCAGCCCCAGCTCGCCGAACCCGGACCAGCCGGCCTGTGTCTCGCGCTTGCGCGTCTTGATCGCGTCGAGGTAGTTGTTGATGGCGATCAGCGCGGCGGGTGGCGGTTTGCTCCCCTGGAGCTTGAGGAAAGCGGCTTCGGCCAGGTCGAAGGAGCCCGCGGCGTAGTAAGCGCGCCCCAAGTCCATCTGCGCGCCCGCGTGGTTCGGAATCAGCGCCAGCACGCGCTCGAAGGCGATGATCGCGTCCTCGTTCCTGCCGCTGTCGAGCGCGGCGACGCCGAGGAGGTAGTCGAACTCCGGCATGCCGGTCATCTTGTCCTGCACCGCGGAGAGCTCGGCGTACGCCTGCTTCGCGTTACCCGAGGCGAGGAGGCGCCGCGCGCTCTCGATCGCCGGGTCGTCCGCCAACGCCGACAGCGACGTGAGTGCAGAGAAAATGGCGGCGAAAGTTACCCCGCGGAACAGTGCGCGCTCGATCATGGTTTGATTTTCCTTGTTCTTGGCTTTGGATACCGCATCTCCCTTGTGCGCGGGGAAAACGCCCGAATGCGGTACAAATCCATGATATTCCTGTTGATTCCCCAAGGCAACGAAGCTCTGGCGCATGCACACGGTGCGATAATCGGCGCGACCGCCCGAGACTTCGAGGAAACGCCATGGACGAGCTGCTGCAGCGCACCACCGCCGACGGCATCGCGACCCTCACGCTCAACCGTCCACGCCAGTACAACGCGTTGTCGCGCGCGCTCCTCGAAGCGCTCCACGGAGAGCTCGACCGCATCGCCGCCGACCCGGGCGTGCGCGTGCTGATCATCACCGGCGCAGGGCGTGCGTTCTGCTCCGGGCACGATTTGAAGGAGCTGCGCGCGCTGCAACACGGCGACCAGGTCGCGTCGCTCTTCGCATCGTGCAGCGCGATGATGCAGAAGCTGATCGCCCTGCCCCAGCCGGTAATCGCCGCGGTGAATGGCGTTGCCACCGCCGCTGGCTGCCAGCTGGTCGCGCAGTGCGACCTCGCGGTGGCGGCCGACAACGCGCGCTTCGCCGTCTCCGGAGTGAATCTCGGGCTCTTCTGCTCCACGCCGGCGGTGGCGCTCTCGCGCAACATCTCCCGCAAGCGCGCGGCCGAGATGCTCTTCACCGGCGAATTCATCGAAGCCGATGCCGCGCTCGACTGGGGCCTCGTGAATCGCGTAGCCCCCGCCGAGCGCCTCATGGAGACCGCGCTCGAGCTTGCCAACAACCTCAAGTCGAAGCCGCGCGAGGTGCTCGCCCTCGGCAAGGCGCTTTTCTACCGGCAGCTCGAGCTGGGACTCGCCGCGGCTTACGCGGACGCCTCGCGCACGATCGCCAGCAACATGGCGGGCGACATCGCGCGCGAGGGCGTGGATGCCTTCCTCGCGAAGATGCCGCCGAACTGGAGGAGCTGAGCCGCGTTTCGCACGCGGCCCGATTTCCTCCGCCTTCACGGCCCGCACAGCGGTTGCCCCGAGCGCGCACGCGCTAGGCTCGGCATGGCGCAGCCCACTCCAGAAAGCTGCACTTCATGCGGGCTTCCGAAGGCATTGGTGAAGATGTGGACCGCACCGCCGCGCCCGCCCGTCACGCGCGGGAAGAAGCTCACGTTGAGGGAGCACGTCGCGCCTACCGCGAGGGTCGTGCCGCAATCATGGGCCACGAAGAAGTCGCCGCTCGCCACGATGGCCCCGACCGCTATGGGCACCTGTCCCACGTTGTGGACGAGCACCTGGGTGGCCACCGGAACTCCCATGAGCGTGTTGCCGAAGCCCAAGCGCGCCACGGAGACGGAGATCTGCGGTATGGGGTTCACGACGCCGATCCCGCTCAAGTCCACGACATAGGGCTGGGCCTCCGTGAGCGCCCGGATCGTGACATGTCCGACTCGCGAGCCTAGAGCGGAGGGCTGGAAGAACACCAGCGGCGCGCAGGCCCCGTGTCCGGCAATGGTCGCGCAGGTGTCCGATACGGTGAAGTCTCCGTCGGCGAAAAGATCGCCCAGGGAAACCGCGCTCGCCGAGTTGTTGGTGATGGTGAGCGCGTGGCCCGTGCTTTGCGTCCCCACCGGCTGGTCCGCAAATCCCAGGCTCGCCGGCACCGACAAAGCGCGCGAAGGCGTGGTGATCACCCCGCTCGCCGAGAGGCTCACGACGACCGGCGAATTGGTCGCGTTGCCCGTGATGCGCAGCGTTCCAGGGAAGAACCCCGGGGCCGGCGGGGTGAATGTGACCTGCACTGCGCACACGGCGCCCGGGTCGATCGAAAAGCCGCAGCGCGTGTACGTCGAGCCGGTGATCGTGGGCAGCAGCGTGTATCCCTGCCCCGTGACCGAGATGTCGCCGAAGATCAACGGGGCGTTGCCTTCGTTGAAGATCACGAAGAGCTCGGGCGCGCTTTGCGTGCCCGATTCCTGCGCGGCGAATGCGTCGGAAGTCGGCGAGACCCCGATCACCGCCGCGAAAGTCGCCAGCCCCGTCCCCGAAAGGGAGATGGCATGGGGGCTGCCGCTCGCATTGCTGGAGATCGTCACCAACCCGTTGCGGATTCCGGGCAAAAGAGGCGTGAAGCTCACATCGATCGTGCAGGATCCACCCGACGGCACCGAGGCGCCACACGCGGAGCTGAATGCGAAGTCGCCGCTCGTGATGATCGAGTTGATCGCGACAGATCCGGGCCCGTTATTAGCGAGCGTCACGACTTGTGTGGGGCTCGTGGTGGAGACCGGCCGCGTGGCGAACGTGAGCGAGCCCGGCGTGAGCGTGATGGTGGGAGCCGGCGCGCTTGGCGTCACTGCGTTGGACGGCGCGGAGGCCGGTCCAGCACCCACCGAGTTCGTCGCGACGACGGTGAAGGTATATGTCGTCCCATTAACCAACCCGGTCACGGTGATCGGCGAGCCCACGCCCGAAGCGCTCAAGCCGCCCGGGCTCGAAGTCGCCGTGTAGGTCGTGATCGGCGAACCCCCATCGCTCGCAGGCGGCGAGAACGCCACGGTGGCCTGCGCGTTGCCGGCCGTGACGGACACGGCTGTCGGCCCGCCCGGGGTTCCCGCAGGCGCGAGCGGCGTCACAGGAGTCGAAGGCGCCGAAGCGGGCCCCGGCCCCATCGAGTTGGCCGCAACCGCCGTGAACGTGTACGCCGTGCCGTTCGCGAGGCCCAGCACCGTAATCGGCGATGCCGGCCCGGTGGCGGTGACGCCGCCGGGACTCGATGTCACCGTGTAGCTCGTGATCGCAGCGCCGCCGTCGCTCGTCGGGGGCGCGAAGCTCACTGTGGCCTGCCCGTTGCCTGCGGTGGCCGTGCCGATTGTGGGCGCGCCCGGAGGCGTCACCGCAACCGCAACTGCGACCGCAACCGCCGCCGAGAACCAGCTCGTGTTGTTCGAGGGATCCGTCGCAGTGGCGGTGATGAGATCGCCAATGGCGCCGGAATAGGGGAACACGACCGCGAAAGGAGTCGAGCACGACGGCAGCAGCGATGTCGCGACCGGAGTGGACCCGATAAACGTACGCCCCGCGTTGTTGCTCGGATTGTCGGACGCGAGGCTCGAGAAGAACTCGAGCCGGAAGGTCTGGTTGATGGTGCTGTCGAAAGTGCCCGAGATGGAGATGTTGCCGCCGCTGACCGTGGCCGATGTGATCACGGGGTAGTTCTGCCAACCGTTGGCGCCGCCGTCCGCGTCGCAGGAGTCGATTCCGTCGACCGGAGGGTTGCCGGCATTGAGGTCGATCCCCGGGCCCCCATTCCGGAAGATCGAATTCCCAAGGATCGAGATCGCGGAATTCTGCACCAAAACCCCGCTGCCTCCGTTGAACGCGATGATGTTCCCTTCTCCGGAGTTGACGCCGCCGATCGCGACGCCGCTGCCTCCGACCTTCACGCCAAATCCGCTGTTGCCGAGCGGGCCCGCGCCGGTCCAGTTGGTGCCGATGAAATTGCCTTGCACCGTGCCGGCGGTCGTGATCTCGTTGCCCGCCGCGGCTTGATAGACGATGCCGTCGATGTTCCCGGAGACCAAGTTGCCGAGCCCGACGCCCCCGATCGTCACGGGAAATGAGGTGGAAATCATGATTCCGGTCGCGTTCGGAATGGCCACCGTGCCGGTCGCGTCGGTTCCGATGAAGTTGTTCTGGATCACCGTGCCGGTACCGGCATTGCTCCAGATCCGGACGCCCACACCGAACGGCATGGCGCCCGAGATCACGTTGTTCACGATACGGATGCCGGTAATTTGCGGTGGGTGCCCGAACGCGTCGTCGGTCCCGATGCCCGTGCCGTTCTTCAGCGCAGCGATTCCTGCCGCGGTCACGCCGATGTAATTCCCGCCGACGATCAAGTCGGTCGCGGTGCTTTGGATGCGTACCCCGTCCGCGCCGTTGCCTGAGAGCACGTTTCGCCCCGCGGGACTTCCATCGCCCACGCGCACATTGTTTCCGTTCACCAGCACGCCGTAGTTGTTCGGCTTCGAGACAACGCCATCGGGCGTTCCGGCATAGACACCGAGCACCCTCACGCCATTGGCGTTCGCGACGACTCCGACATTCCGGAAGTTCGTGACCGCGAGACCTTTCACGATGTCGCCCGCACCCTGCAGGTCAAGGCCGTAGCCAGACCCATTCGGCACGAGCGTGCCATCGATTTCCACGAGAATCACCGCGTTGCTTCCGACGGCGAGGGAATTCGCGCTGGCGCCCGGCTGCGAATAGCCGTCGATAACCGTGCCGGCGCAAGTGAGGGCAGGAAGTGCGTTCGCCGGTGTGATGGTCCGCAGTCCGGTGCCGGGAATATTGAACGCGATGACCTTCGGCGTGCCGCATGTGGAATTGACGAAGCCAATGGCGTCGCGCAACGAACCCAGGCCCGCGTCGGAGGTCGTCGTGACGATGAGTGGATCCGTAAGCCCGGCCTTGGGTGAATACTCCGAGCTGACATAGCAGCCATCGCCGCACACGTCGATCGTAGCGGCGGCCGAAACGTTATCCGCGAGAAAGCCGGAAATGGTCCGGGTGAACGCGCCGAAGCCCGCGCCGTCCAAGGTTCCGGAGAACACATCTATCAATCGCTCGCCTTCGGTCTGCGATCTCGGATCGCTGTTGTGATACAGCTCGATCACATAGGGCCGGTTGACGCCGGACTGGAGATCTCCGGTTACGATGGTGTCGCCGCCTACGTGGGACACCGTCCGGATGACGGGATAGTCCACCGCCGCGGTTCCATTGGTGGAGGGACCCGGGGGGCCGATATCGATCCCGATACCCGAGTTCGCGTAGCTCTCGTTGGTGGAAAAAATGACCTTGCCGGTGGTGCTCGGGTCCACGACGATTCCGGCCGCGCCGTTGTAACGCACCAAATTGTTCACGATCTGACTCGTGGATGCGTTCACTCCGGTGAAAAGGATGCCTTGGGAAGCGTTGCCATTGCCCGCACTGCCGTCGCGCCCGCCGCCGATCTGGTTGTTGACGATGTGGGCGGTCGCGCTCCCCGCTACGCGCACGCCTACGCCATTGGCCGAGATGAGATTGCGGTCGCCCGGCGAGCTGCCACCCAGTTCAATGTGGACGCCCGTGGTGTTCACGCCGGCGACTGCGTTGCCGCTTGCACTCATGCCGCCTGGATCGGTCCCGATGTAGTTGCCCATGATGTCGGCTGAACCGTTGCCGACCAGGATTCCCGAGCCCTGGAAAGAGTGGATTGCGAGTCCCCTCACGATGACACCGGCCGAGGCCTGGATCTGCAGCCCGTCACAACCCGAACAGGCGGGCGCGCTTCCATCGAGCGCGATTTCAATGACGGCATTGTTGCCGCCGCCGGTGTCGGAGTTCGCGACAGCCCCGGGCTGTGAATAGCCGTCGACGATAGCTCCGTCGCACGTGATCGCCGGTAACGCGGACAGAAGCTGGATGGTATGCGGCCCCGCCCCGGGAATGTTGAAGTTGATGGGCAGCCCAGCAACGCAAGCCGAATTCAAGGCGGTGATCGCGTCGCGCAACGAGCCCGGACCGGAATCCAGGTTATTGATCACGACGATCGGCGCCACCGAAGTGAGGGTCACGGGGCCGCTCGGAGCGACGTTCGAAAATGTGCCATTCCCCGCGTTGAGCGTCGCGGTGAATCCGCCGGCGGGAAAGGTGGTCGAGTAAACGCCTGTAGCCGCCGTCGTGACGGCAATGACGACGTTGCATCCGCTGAAGTTGCCCACGGCGACGCCGACGATCTGGACGGAAGCGGCTCCGGGATCCGCGGTGAGCGTACCCCCGCAGCTGTTTCCAAGCACCGGCGTCGCGGAGTTGACGACGCCCGCTGCGTAGACGAAAGGCGCGTTGATCTGCCCGCCTGTAAACCCGGCCCCGCTGGTGTCGCTGATGGTGATGACGAATTCGCCCGTGGCGCCTTGGGGGATCGCGTTAGGCTGATATTGAATCGTGACAGTGGGCTCGATGCCGGAGGCGGCAGTGCTGCTCATCAGGGCCAGGGACGCGAGGAAACCCGTAAATCCCCGCGCGGCGGTCTGGAATGTCATTGTGACTCCCCTCCAGCCCGAACCTCGTGAGGAGCTGCCCTGGCGAAGTTCGAATGACGAACTCGCCGCGAACTTCACGACGTCGAGGCCGATGTGCGCATCGTCTCCCCAACCCGGCCGCACGGTCCCAGTCCGCATGCGGTTCCTTTCCCCCCTGGCTGGTTCTCGCGCCGGCTCGAGGAGCGTTCGGAAAGGATGGTACTCGGTCGGTCCGGGATTGCAATGCCGAAAAATCCGCATTCAGCCCCGGTTGCGGCCCCGACGCCAATCGCGCAGCAACTCGCGCGCGGCATTGTGCCCGGGAACCCCGGTCACCCCCCCGCCGGGATGGGCGCCCGAGCCGCACAGGTAGACTCCTTTCACCGGCATGCGGTAGTTGCCGTAGCCGAGGACGGGGCGAGCGCTGAAGAGCTGGTTCAGGGTGAGCTTGCCGTGGAAGATGTCGCCCCCCACCAGGCCGAATTCGCGCTCCAGGTCGAGCGGCGAGAGCGCACGCTTGCCGAGGATCGAAGCGCGGAAATTGGGAGCGAAGCGGCTCACCTGGTCGATCACCGCGTCGGCGGCGCGCTCGCGCTCCTCGTCCCACGATGCGCCCCCGGGCAGCGCATAGCGGAAGTGCTGGCAGAAGAGGCTCGCGACGTGTTGCCCACTGGGCGCCAGCGTGTCGTCGACCGTGCTCGGGATCAGCATCTCGACGATCGGCTCGCGCGACCAGCCTAGCTCGCGCGCGCTCGAGAACGCGCGGTCCATGAAGGCGAGCGACGGCGCCATGATGATTCCCGAGCGATGGTGGGGCTGCGCATCCGCGCCGGGAAGGCACGAGAACTGCGGCAGCTCGGAGAGCGCCACGTTCATGCGGAAGGTCGCCGATTCCGATTGGTAGTGGCCGAACGCCTCGCGCCATTCGCCGCCCTCCTCGCCCAAAAGCGCGAGGAGCGCGCGCGGATGCCCATTGGAGACCACGCAACGCGCGGCGATCTCGGTGCCGTCCTCCAGGACCACGCCGCGCGCGTGCTCCGCGCGCACCACGATCTTCGCGACCCCCTTGCCGGTGCGGATCTCCACGCCGCGCGCCTCGGCCTCGCGACGCATCGCCTGCGTGATCGCGCCCATCCCGCCGATCGCGTGGCCCCAACTGCCCTTCTTGCCGTTCACCTCGCCGAACACGTGATGCAGCAGCACATACGCCGACCCCGGCGAATGGGGGCTCGCGAAATTGCCCACCACCGCGTCGAACCCGAAGGCTGCCTTGATCGGCTCGGACTCGAACCATCGATCGAGCCATTCCGAGGCCGACACCGTGAAGAGGTCGAGCACGTCGCGCTTGGCGGCGAGCGGCAGCGCGTTCAGGCGCTTGCCCGCCTTCCACGCGCTGAAGAGCTCGGCCACCCCTCCGCCCACGTTGGGCGGGGTCTCGAGGAGCAGGCCGCGCAGCACGTCAGCGACGGCTTCTAGCCGCGCGTAGTAGTCGGGCAGGCGCTCGGCGTCGCGGCGCGAGAACCTCGCGACCTCGCGCTGCGTGGCCTCGAGCCCGCCGCCCACCTTGATGAAGTTGCCGTCGGGAAGCGGCAGGAAGTTGGCGAACGGGCGCTCCACGATGGTCAGGCCGTGGCGCGCGAGATTCAAATCGCGGATGACCTTCGGATTGAGGAGGCTCACCGTGTAGCTCGCGGTGGAGTTGCGGAAGCCGGGGTGGAACTCTTCGGTGACCGCGGCCCCGCCCACCACGGAACGGCGCTCGACCACGCACACGTTCAGTCCGGCCGCGGCGAGATAGCACGCGCAGACGAGCCCGTTGTGGCCGCCCCCGACGATCAGCGCGTCGTAGGGGCCGGGATCGCGCGGCATCGGCTCAGGCGAGCAGGAAACGCCGGATGGCGTGCACCTGCGCATCGTCCATCAGCATCGGCGCGTGCCCGGTATCGGCGACCACGTGCGACTCGGTGTGCGGTCGCTTCATCATCTCGTCCAGGATCTCGCGGGGCAGGAGATCGGAGTGCTCGCCGCGCATCACCAGCACCGGCCCGTGCACCTGCTGCCAGTAGTAACGCAGGTCCACGTCGGCGGGCGGCGCCGCGTGAAAATTCTTGCCGATGCCCGGGTCGTAGCGGAAACGCCACTGGCCGTGCTCGTCCTGCTTCGCCACGTATAGCGCGAGGTGGCGCCATTGCTCGGCGCTCAAGTTGCCGAAGGGGCTCACACCACGCATCGCGGCCTCGAGCGCGTCGAGGCTCTCGTAGGCAATCTCTCGCCCGACGTACTCGCCGATGCGCACCAGCGACGCCTTCGGGATCACAGCGCCGACGTCGTTCATGACGAGCTTCCTCACCGGCGAGCCGGGAAGGCTCGCCATGATCATGCCGAGGATGCCGCCCATCGAGGTGCCGAGCCAATCGACGGTCTCGGCATGCAGGCTCGCGATGAGCGTCGCCATGTCGCCGCAGTACACCGGGTAGTTGTAGTCGGCCGGATCGCGCAGCCAGTCGCTGCGCCCGCGCCCCACTACGTCCACGCTCACCACGCGGTAGGCGTCAGCGAGCCTTTCGGCGACGTAATCGAAATCGCGCGCGTTCCTGGTAAGGCCGTGGACGCACAGGAGCACCCTGGGATTCTTCGCGTCGCCCCACTCCACATAGCGGATCCAATGGAAGCCGTGGGGATCCAGGCAGCGTACCGCCCCTTCGCGCATGGTGGTCATTGCGTACCAAATCCTTTCGTTCGCGTCATTCGATCGCGGCGGTGCTCTTCGCGCGCTCGCGAAGGATGAATTTCTGGATCTTTCCGGTGGAAGTCTTGGGGAGCACGCCGAAAACCACGGTCTTGGGCGCCTTGAAGCGCGCCATGCGCGCGCGGCAGAATTCGATGATCTCCTCCACGCTCGCCGAGGCTCCTTCCTTCAGCTCGATGAACGCGCAGGGCGTCTCGCCCCACTTGGGATCGGGCTGTGCCACCACCGCGGCCATCATCACGCAGGGGTGGCCGTGCAGCACGTCCTCGATTTCCTGCGAGGAGATGTTCTCGCCGCCGGAGATGATCACGTCCTTGGAGCGGTCCTTGATCTTCACGTAGCCATCGGGGTGAATCACGCCCAGGTCGCCGGAGTGGAACCAGCCGCCGCGGAACGACTCCTCGGTCGCCACGGGATTCTTGAGATAGCCCTTCATCGTGATGTTGCCGCGGAACATGATCTCGCCCATGGTCTCGCCGTCCCATGGCACCGGGCGCAGCGTCTCGGGATCGAGCACGTCCATGTCCTGCTCGAGGAGGTAGGCCACGCCTTGCCGGCCATTGCGCCGCACCTGCTCCTCGAGCGGGAGGCTCTTCCATTCCTCGTGCTTCGCGCAGATCGCCGCCGGGCCGTAGGTCTCGGTGAGCCCGTAGACGTGGGTGATGTCGAAGCCGATCTTGCCCATGCCCTCGATCATCGCGGCGGGCGGCGGCGCGGCGGCGACCAGCGCGTGCACCTCGTGCTCGATGCCCTTCCTCCAATCGGCGGGCGCGTTCACCAGCATCGAGTGCACGATCGGCGCCCCGCAGTAGTGCGTGACCCTGTGCTCGCGGATGAGATCCAGGATCGGCTGGGCCTCGACCTTGCGCAGGCACACGTTGGTGCCGGCGGCGGCGGCGATCGTCCAGTTGAAGCACCAGCCGTTGCAGTGGAACATCGGCAGCGTCCAGAGGTACACCGGGTGCTTCGGCATCGACCAGTCGAGGATGTTGTTGAGCGCGTTCAGGTACGCGCCGCGGTAGTGGTAGACGACGCCCTTCGGGTTGCCGGTGGTGCCGGAGGTGTAGTTGAGCGCGATCGCGTTCCACTCGTCGGGCGGGAAGCTCCATGCGAAGCCTGGGTCACCCTCCGCGAGAAGCTCCTCGTACTCGATCGAGCCCAGCGCCTCTCCGCCTTCGTAGAGGACGTCGTCCACGTCGACCACCAGGGGCCTGGACTTCGCGAGCTCGAGCGCCTTCTTCACGGTCGGCGAAAATTCACGATCGGTGAACAGGACCTTCGCCTCGCCGTGGTCGAGCATGAAGCCGATCGCCTCGGCGTCCAGGCGCGTATTGAGCGTGTTCAGCACCGCACCCACCATGGCCGGCCCGAAGTGCAGCTCCACCATCGCGGGAATGTTGGGAAGCATCGCCGCCACCGTGTCGCCGCGCTTCACGCCGCGCTTCTCGAGGGCGGAGGCGAGGCGGCGCGCGCGCTCGTAGACTTCGCGCCAGTTGCGACGCAGCGCGCCGTGGACGATCGCGGCGTGATCGGGATAGACCGCGGCCGCCTTTGCCAGGAACGACACCGGCGTGAGCGGCGTGTAGTTCGCCTCGTTGCGCTCCAGCCCCTTCTCGTATGCGTTCATGGCGTTGCGCTCAGGCGATGCGCGTCTCGGCCCTGCCGCCGAGGCCGGCCACGCGCTCGGCGGACTTCACCGTGTTGCCGAGCAGCATCGCGATCGTCATCGGCCCCACGCCGCCCGGCACCGGAGTGATGCGCGCCGCAACTTCCGAGACGGGGCCGAAATCGACATCGCCCGCGAGTCTGCCGTCGGCCATGCGGTTGATGCCCACGTCGATCACCACGGCGCCGTCCTTCACCATCGGCGCGGTGATGAGGCGCGGCTTGCCCACGGCGGCCACCAGGATGTCGGCCTGGCGCGTCATCGCGCCGAGGTCGCGCGTCTTCGAGTGGCAGATCGTCACCGTAGCGCCCGCGTTCAGCAGCAGGAGCGCCATGGGCTTGCCGACGATGGTCGAGCGCCCCACCACAACGGCGTGCCTGCCCTCGACCGGGATCGACTCGTGCTCGAGCATCTTCATCACGCCGAACGGCGTGCACGGATAGAACGCGGGCTCGCCCATGAAGAGCGATCCCACGTTGAAGTAGTGGAAGCCGTCGACGTCCTTCCCCGGCTCGATCGCCTCGATCACCGCGCGGCTCTCGATGTGCCTTGGCAGCGGCAGCTGCACGAGGATGCCATGGATGGCGTCGCTCACGTTGAGGCGCTTCACGAACGCGATGAGGTGCGCCTGCGTGGTGTCCGCGGGCAGCGCATGGACTTCCGAATGCATGCCGATCGCCCCCGATGCGAGCGCCTTGTTGCGCACGTACACCTGGCTCGCCGGGTCCTCGCCGACGATCACCACCGCGAGGCCGGGGACGATGCCGCGGCGCTTCAGGCGCTCGACGCGGATCGCGAACTCGGCGCGGAACTGCGCGGCGATCGCCTTGCCGTCGATGATGCGCGCGGTCATGGCGCCTCGCTCACGACGCGATCCACCGCGACGTCGTGGGAATCGTGCGGGATGTTGGCGAGCACGAAGGCGGCCGGGAGCGCGGTGACGCAATGGGGACGCGCGCCGCGCCCGGCGAGGAGGCGGTCGAAGTAGCCGGCGCCGTAACCCAGGCGGAAGCCCGCGCGGTCGGCGGCGAGCGCGGGCACGAGGGCAAAGTCCACTTGGGCGAGATCCACCTTGCGGCAGCGCACGGGATCGGGCTCGGGGATGTCCCACACGCCGGGAACGAGATCGCTCTCCATGTCTTCGACCACGTGCAGCTCGAGGTGGCGCGGCGCCGGCGTGATGCGCGGCAGCACGAGGGCTTTGCCGTCGGCACGCGCGCGCTCGAGAAATCCGCGCGTGGCCCACTCGCTGCCGATCGCCATGGTGGCGAGCACCGAGCGCGCGGCGGCGTACTCGGGGAGCGCCACCAGCCGCTCGGTGAGCTTCTCCGCGAAGCGCGCGCGCTGGCCGGGCGCCATCGCGTCGCGGCGCGCGACCATCTCGCGGCGCAGCGCTTTCTTGTCCTGGGGGATATCCAGCCGGCTTGCCATAGCCCGTATTCTAGTGGCTCCGCGCGCGGGAATTGGGTATTCTCGCCGCTTCTCACCCGGGAGGAACCCTCGCAAATGACGAAAGCCCGCATTCTCGCAATCGCCTGTGCCGCGTTTTGCACCGCCGCGATCGCCGCCAGCCCCCTCGATGGCCTGAGGAGCAAGATGAAGGAAGGCATGTACGAGTACAAGATGGACATGGACATGGGCGCCGTGCCCGGCCTGCCGCCCGGAATGGGCAAGCAGAGCCACACGTTCCAGAAATGCGTCACCGCCCAGGACATCGAGAAGGGCCAGATGGGCCGCGGCCCCGACCGCGCCGGCAAGGCCGCCCCGGAGTGCGACATCAAGAACTTCAGCCAGTCCGGAAACACCGCCAGCTACACCATGGTGTGCAAGCAAATGACGGCCGACAACAAGATCACCTTCACCAGCGACGGCTTCAACATGGACATGAAGATGTCGATGGACCAGGGCGGCAAGCCGATGAACATGACCCAGCACATGGAGGGCAAGTACCTCGGCCCTTGCAGGTGACCGCGAATTAAATAAAGGGGTCAGAACCCTTTTAGGGCGATAAAGGGATCTGACCCCTTATCTGGTCCAGGGCGGTGGGGTCTTCGATGGTGGTGAGGTCGCCGGGGTCGCGTCCCTCGCAGATCGCCTGGATGGAGCGGCGCAGGAGCTTCCCCGAGCACGTCTTGGGGAGCGCGGTGACGAAGCACACGCGCGAGGGCCGCCCGATGGCGCCGAGCTCGCGGTCCACGGTGGCCATGATCTCCTTCTCGTGCGCCGCGGCGAGCTCGGGGGTCGCGATTTTCGAGGTGTCCTTCACCACCGCGAACGCCATCGGCATCTGGCCCTTGAGCGCATCGGCCACGCCCACCACGGCCACCTCCGCCACGTTCGGGTGCGCCTGCACCGCCTCCTCGATCTCGCGCGTGCCGAGGCGGTGGCCCGCGACATTGATCACGTCGTCTGTGCGCCCGAGCACGAAGTAATAGCCTGCCGCATCGCGCGTCGCCCAGTCGAACGTCGTGTACACCATCTCGTCGGCGAACGATTTGTAATACGTGCTCACGTAGCGCGCGTCGTCGCCCCAGATGGTGGTCATCGCGCCGGGCGGCAGCGGCGGCACGATGCACAGCACGCCCTTCTCGTCGGTGCCGACTTCCCTGCCGGTCTCCTCGTGCTTGAGCTTGAGCGTGTAGCCGTACGCGGCGAACGAAGGCGAGCCGAATTTGCGCGGCGTGTCCTCGATGCCCGGGCACGCGGTGAGGATTGGCCAGCCCGATTCGGTCTGCCAGTAATTGTCGACGATCTGCGCGCCGAGGGACTCCGACACCCAGCGCGCGGTCGGCTCGTCGAGCGGCTCGCCGGCGAGATAGAGATAGCGCAGGCTCGACGTGTCGTACTTCTTCATCCACGCCGGGTCCTGCTTCTTCAGGACGCGGATCGCGGTGGGCGAGGAGAACATCGACGTCACGCGATAGTCCTGCACGATCTTCCACCACACGCCCGCGTCGGGGCGCATCGGCACGCCCTCGTACATGATCGTGGTCGAGCCGTTGATGAGCGGCCCGTAGACGATGTACGAGTGGCCCACCACCCAGCCGATGTCGGAGGTGCAGAAATACACCTCGCCGGGCTGCGCGCAGAAGATGTTCCGCATGGACGCGGCGAGCGCGACCGCGTAGCCGCCGGTGTCGCGCTGTACGCCCTTGGGCTTGCCCGTGGTGCCGCTCGTGTAGAGGATGTACGAAGGCTCGTTCGACTCGAGCCAGGTGATCGGCACTTCGACGTTCTTGTGCGCGTCGCGCGCCTGCGCGTAGTCGATGTCGCGCCCGGCGATCAGGGACGCCTTCGGGTCGAGCCCTCGATCCACGACGATCACGTGCTTCGGCGGGGATTTCGCGATCTTGAGCGACTCGTCCACCAGCGGCTTCAGCGCGATCATCTTCCCCATGCGCATGCCGGCGTCGCTGGTGACGATCACCTTCGGCCGCGCGTCGTCGATGCGCGCGGCGAGGCTCGCCGCGGCGAAACCGCCGAACACCACCGAGTGGATCGCGCCCAGGCGCACCGTGGCGAGCATCGCGAACACCGCCTCAGGCGTCATCGGCATGTAGATGAGCACGCGGTCGCCCTTGCCCACCCCCAGGTCGCGCAGGATCGCCGCGAAGCGATTCACCTCGCCGTAGAGCTCGCCATAGCTGAAGGTGCGGGTCTGGTCGACTTCGGTGGAGATCCACACCAGCGCGTGCTGGTCGCCGCGATCGCCGACGTGACGGTCGACCGCGTTGTAGCAGAGGTTGGTCTCGCCCCCCACGAACCACCGCCGGAATGGCGGATTGGAATACTCGAGCACCTTGGTGAAGGGCTTCTTCCAGTCGATACGGCGTGCCTCCTCGGCCCAGAACCCGGTGGGATCCGTGACCGAGCGCTCGTAGAACTCCTTGTAAGTCGTCACCGCGGCGCTACCGGTTCACATCCACCACAAGCCGTCCCCTCACCTTGCCGGAGAGCACATCGGGCGCGCGCTCGATCGCCTCGGCGAGGCCGATCTCGGTCACCATGGATTCGAGCATCGCCGGCTCGAGCTCGCGCGAGAGGTGGTCCCATGCGCGGTCACGATGCTCGCGAATCGCATAGACGCTATTGATGCCGCGCAAGGTCACGCCACGCAGGATGAAAGGCGCGACCGTCACGGGGAAATCCATGCCCTGGGCGAGGCCGCACGCGGCGACGACGCCCTCGGAGGCGGTCTGCGCGCAGGCATTGGCGAGCGTGTGGCTGCCCACCGAGTCGATCACGGCGCCCCAACGCTCCTTCTGCAGCGGCTTGCCGGGCTCGGAAAGCGCCTTGCGCTCGACGATCTCCGCGGCGCCCAGCGCGCGCAGGTAGTCGCCCTCGGCGCTCTTGCCGGTCGAGGCGACCACGCGATAGCCGCGCCGCGCGAGGAGCGCCACCGCGATACTGCCCACGCCTCCGGTGGCCCCGGTGACGAGCGCGTCGCCGCGCCCCTTCGTGGCTCCGAGCCGCTCCAGCTCGAGCACCGCGAGCATCGCGGTATAACCGGCAGTGCCGATCGCCATCGCCTGGCGCGTCGTCATGCCCGCGGGAAGGCGCACCAGCCAGTCGCCCTTCAGGCGCGCTGTCTGCGCGAGGCATCCCCAATGGCTCTCGCCCACGCCCCAGCCGTTGAGGATCACCTTGTCGCCCGGCTTCCAGAGCGCGTGGCGGCTCTCGATCACTGTGCCCGCGCCGTCGATGCCCGCCACCATCGGCCATTTGCGCACGATAGGCGAAGCGTTCGCGATGGCGAGGGCGTCCTTGTAGTTGACCGTGGAGTAATCGACGCGCACGGTGACGTCGCCCTCGGGCAGGTCCTTCTCGTCGACCTGCGTCACGCGCGCGTTGAACTCGTCGCCCTTCTTCGAGAGGTAGAGCGCCTTGAACACCTGAAATCTCTGGGTTGCGTGCAGGTCGTTGGCCATTAGACGCGCACCTCGCTGGGGTCGGCACCGTGCCGCACCCTAATTCGCAACACCCTTCGTAGCGTGTCCAGGCTGGCCGGCTTTGAAAGGTGGTCGTCAAATCCTGCCTCGAAGGCTTGTAGGCGGTCCTCGGCGGCTCCGTAACCCGTCAACGCGACCAGATGAGCGTGGGGTCCGAGCCGCGCGCGCAGCTGCTTTGCGAGTTCGTAGCCGCTCAGGCCTGGTAGGCCGATATCGAGCAGCACCACCTCGGGGTCGAAATTGCTCAGCTCAGCAATCGCGGAGAGGGCATCATGCGCGCTTTTCACCTGGTGCCCCTCGGCTTGCAATAGCGCCAACAGGACAGAGCGCGCGTCTTCGTTGTCCTCCACGAGGAGAACGCGCCGAGCGCTGGTGGCGGCTTCTGCAGGCACGCTCGCTGGCGTCAGCGCGGGCGGCTCGATCGCCGGAAAGCGCACGATGAAACTCGCGCCATGGCCAACTCCTTCACTCAGAGCCTCCACGCTCGCACCGTGCATCTCGGCCAGCTTGCGTACAAGCGCGAGCCCGATCCCCAAGCCGCCTCTCGGACGGTCGAGCGCTTGCTCGCCTTGGACGAAGGCGTCAAAGAGGCTATGCGCAATCTCGGCGGATAGCCCGCTTCCGTTGTCTGCTATCTCGAGGCGCGAGGTAGCGCCCTCGCGGCAGACTCGCATTGCGATGCGACCACCCGGTGGAGTGAACTTGAGCGCGTTATCGAGAAGGTTGCTGATGATTTGCTCGATGCGCGGCGCGTCGCCTGAAATCCACGCCGGCGAGGTGTCCAGATGCACTTCATGCCTGCCAAGGCGCCCGGCGCTTTGCCAGGTGCTGAAGAGTCGCGCTACCGCCTCGGCGAGATCCAGGGGAGCGGGGTTCACGGAAACCTTCCCGAACGTCACCCGGCTCAAGTCGAGGAGGTCCTCGACCAGGCGGGTCATCTGCGCCGACTGCCGTTCGAGCACGTCGGCCGTTCTCAACACCAGCGCACCGTTTCCGGGGCTGCTGCGGAGAAGCGGAGCGCTCATGGTGATGGCCGCGAGGGGATTTCGCAGTTCGTGGCTGAGGGTGGCGAGAAATTCGTCCTTGGAGCGGTTCGCCTCGCGCAGCACCATTTCGGCGCGCTTCTGAGCGGCTTCTCTATCGCGCACTGCCTCGCCTGCTTCATTGAGGGCGTCGGCTACCTTGCGAACTTCGTCCACCCGCGCTCGCGCCTCGATGGGGGCCGCATTTCCGCCTCCAATCGCCCGCGCTCCTGCCGCGAGCTGCGCCATGGGGGTTGCAATTCGGCGAGCGAGAAATGCCGCAAAAGCAAGCGCAAGTCCCAGTGCTGTCGCTGTGCCTGCGGCCATCGCGGCGAGGGTTCGCCATGCGACCGCGCCGACTTCACTCGCGGGAACGGCGATGCCAACGCCGAAGCCGCTGAAGGACGAACGGCTGTAGCTCTGGAACGTGTCATTCCCCTCGACGGTGCGCCCGTGGAACACGCCTTCCGGTGCGCTTGCCAGCGCAGCGCTGAACGCCGCCGACGCAGGGTCCCCGAGCGGGCGCTGCGGAATTCGGGCAGCGAAGCGCTTCTGGGAGTCGACCACTGCGATGGCCCATTCACTCGGCAATCTCTGGGCACTTAGCAAAGTTGCCAGCGACTCGGGCTTGACGACCGCCGTCAACACGTAAGCTACGCGACCCTCGCGCATCATTGGCACACGAACAGGGATGCCCAACTTGTGTATGACGGGCCCCTCGGACAACCGGCCGATCGCGGGCGCACGTGTCTCCACCACGCGCTGCGTAGTATCGGGATCCGCGTCGACGGGCAGGTCGGTCCCAAAGGGGGATGCCGCATTGGCGAGCTGCTGCCCCGAAGGTGAGGCGAGGATGACGTTATGCCAATCGCGCTGCGAGGCCAGCACGGCGACCATCTCGGCATGAAACGCGGCGAGGTCTCCTGAGTGCAAGGCGCGTGATGTCGCGATCGCCTCCAGCGTGCTAACCGAGCCGCGCAATTCGGAATCGACCGCGGTCATGAGCGCCCGGGTGCGCTCCATGGCGGAGTGAAGGAATGTCTGGCGCTCACGCTCGACCAGCAGGGTCGCGACCGTCGCCGCAAAGACGACGAAAGGGAGCACTGCGCCGATCGCGAGTAGCAGGAGATGGGACCTGAGCTTCATGAAGTGCTTGTAACCCCGGTGGAAGGCGTGAACACCAGGCTGAGGCGTGCGATACGCGGTCAGGGATGACCGGCTGCGAAGTATTCTAAAGCATACAAAACGTACGGTGCGGGAATCTCAGAACGAGTGAATACCCTCCATCCGTCCCATGGTGGAGGCGAATAGCGGTGGTCGGCGCGAGGGTCATGAGCTCGTCGCCTACGACTTGGCCGTTCGCGGCGTGCAGCACGGCGCCATCAATGCGTGCTCGCTATTTCGTCAGCACTTGCGGATTCGCGGCGGAGGCGTGCTTGCGCGAGAAATAATCCTTCGACTGCATCTCGCGCAGCCGGCTCGCGGTGCGCGCGAACTCCCTCATCACCATGCGCTCCGCGGGCGACGCGGAGTCGGAGGTTTCGATCAGCTCCTCGGGCAGGGCATCGGCGGAGAGGAC
>JBBRQA010000031.1:0-23111 GCA_038227085.1 Burkholderiales bacterium
CCGCTCATTTCGAGAGCGCTTCGAGACAATGATTTCACGCCTCTTCGCAGTCCTCCTTTCGGCCGCGCCGTTCGTCGCGGCGGCGCAGGTCACCGAGATGCCCTCGCGCACTCTCCAGGGCACGGCCGCCGCGCCAGCAATGTTCCGCGCGCCCGCTCTCATGCCCGTGGACCTCGTGTCCCTCGCCGCCCCGCAACAGCAGAAGGCCGCGACCTCCGCGCCGCAAGTACCCAACGCCCCGGTGAAGGTCGGCGACGTTCGCTCGGTCGCCAAGGCTGCGCAGGTGACGGCGTGGACGCGTGTCTCCGGCGGCTTCGTCGCGAAATTCCGCGTGACATCGGATTCCGCACTCGGCATCCGCGCCAAGCTCGTGCTCGGCACGGTCCCAGGTTCCTTCGAAGTGCGCGCGCAAGGCAGCGACCTCGGCCAGATCGAGTCGATGGTGGTCGATCCCCTGCTCGGCAATGAGCACTGGACGCCGTGGACCGAGGGCAGCGCGCAGGTGATCGAGTTGTTCAGCCCCGTGGAGCCTTCGCCCGGCGCGGTGAGCATCGACGCGGTGCTGCACTTCACCGACTCGCCCTTCACCACCAAGGCCGCGGGCGCCTGCACTGTCTCCACCATGTGCAGCACCAGCGACGCCGTCCTCGACGCCGCGATCCTCGAGCGCAAGAAGTCGATCGCGAAGCTCCAGTTCATCGACGGCGGCGGCGGTTACCTTTGCACGGGCACGCTGCTCAACACTGTGACCTTCCCGGCGCCTTTCCTCATCACCGCCAACCATTGCATCAACAACGCGGCCGCCGCGGCGACGCTCACCACGTTCTGGTTCTACGAAAGCACCGCGTGCGAGGGTGGAGTGGTCAATCCCGCGTCCGTGCAGGTCTCCGGAGGCTCGCAGATCACCTTCGCCAACTACAACGTCGACTCCACGCTGGTGCGCATGAACGGCGCTCCGCCCGCGGGCGCGGTGTACTCGGCATGGAACAGCGCGCTGGTCGCCGATGGCACCTCGTTCGTAAGCCTCTCCCATCCCAAGGGCGACACCGCTCGTCTCGCCCTCGGCGCGCTTTCGAAGGAGTACCGCATCGACGGGCGGCCGCTCGACATGTACGGCGTGAAGTTCACGCGCGGCATCATTGAGGGCGGCTCCAGCGGCTCCGGGCTCTTCGTGCTGAACGGCACGAGCCTGGAGCTGCGCGGCGTGCTCTCCGGCACGACGGTGCGCAACTCGCCCGACGGCCTCACCTGCAGCAACCTCACCGAGGAAGGCCTCTACAGCCGCCTCGAGGCCTTCGAGCCGGAGATGGATCCCTTCATCCGCGCCACGGCGCTCGCCGCCGATGACGCGCCCAACCGCTTCCAGGACGTGGTCGCCGACGTGGCCACTGTCGCGCTGAACACGCTCGCGGCGCCCGTGGTCCTCAACAGGCGCATCGACTACGCGGGCGACGTAGACCTGTTCCGCTTCACCATCAGCGCGACGACCACGGTCCACGCGTGGACCACCGGGAGCCTCGACACGGTGGGCTCGATCCTCGACTCGCGCGGCGTGAACATCGAGGCCAACGACGACGAGACCTCGTCGGGCACCAACTTCGGCATCACGCGCTCACTCGATCCGGGCACTTACTACGTGCAGGTCACGCACTGGGCTCCGGCCGGCACCGGCGCGTACACGCTCAACATCGGCGCCAACGCGGCCGCTCCCCCCAACTACACCGACCTCTGGTGGAATCCCCTGGAGTCCGGCTGGGGGTTGAACCTCAACCACCAGGGAACGGTCATCTTCGGCACGCTCTTCACCTACGACGCGTCGGGCGCCCCGATGTGGCTCGTGCTCGCGAACGGCAAAGTGCAGGCAGACGGTTCGTACTCTGGGACGCTCTATCGCACCACTGGCGCCGCGTTCAACGCGCCGTGGGCCGCGACCACTCCAGTCGAGGTCGGCACGATGCGGGTCGCCTTTTCCGGGAACAGCACCGGAACGCTCACCTACTCCGTGGACGGCGTGAATGTCACCAAGACCATCACGCGCGCAGTCTTCGGGACGACGCAGACCACGTGCACCTTCACGAGCGCCGACCGTTCCACCGCCACCAACTACCAGGACCTCTGGTGGAATCCGAACGAGCCGGGGTGGGGCATCAACGTCACGCAGCAGGGCAACGTGGTCTTCGCCACCCTCTTCACCTATGACCTCGACGGCAAGGGCGCCTGGTATGTGCTGGCGCACGCGGACCGCACGAGCGCGGGAAACTACAGCGGGACGCTCTACCGCACGCATGGCCCCGCATTCAACACGCTACCCTGGGTGACCGCGACCTCGGCCGAGGCCGGCACCATGAGCTTCAGCTTCAACACGGGAGCGCGCGGCACGCTCACCTATTCGATCGATGGAGCGCAGGTGGTCAAGGCGATCCAGCGCGAGACGTTCGCGACGCCGGCGACGGTATGCCAGTAATCGCGCGGTGACCGAAGCCTTCATCGAGTCGATCGACCACGAGGGCATCGGGGTCGCGCACGTCGACGGCAAGGTCACCTTCATCGACGGCGGCGTCACGGGTGAGACCGTCCTCTTCACGAAGCGACGCAGCCGCGGCAACTTCGACCTGGGCAGCGTCTCACAGGTGCTGCGCGAAAGCTCGCAGCGCGTGCATCCGCGCTGCCGCTACTACGGGATCTGCGGGGGCTGCGCGATGCAGCACATCGAACCCTCCGCGCAGGTCGCCGCCAAGCAGCGCGTGCTGGAGGACAACCTCGCGCGCCTGGGCAAGGTGAAGCCCGAGATGCTGCTGCCGCCGGTGCTGGGCGCTTCGTGGGGATATCGCAATCGCGCGCGGCTGTCGGTCCACTACGTCGCGAAGAAGGGCGGCGTGCTGGTGGGCTTCCACGAACGGCGTTCGAGTTTCGTCGCGGACACCATGTCCTGCGAAGTGCTGCCCCCCGCGGTCTCCGCGCTCATCCCGGAGCTGCGCGAGATGTTCACCTCGATGAGCCTGCGCGATCGCCTCCCGCAGATCGAGCTCGCGGTGGGCGAGGAAGTGACGATCTTCGTGCTGCGCAACCTGGAGCCCATCGCGGAGGAGGATGCGGCCAAGTTGCGCGCCTTCGCCGATCGCCATGGCATCCAGTGGTGGCTGCAGCCCAAGGGGCCGGAGACCGCGCATCCCTTCCATCCCCTCGAAGCGCCGGCGCTCGACTACCGGCTTCCGGAGTTCGGCCTCTCGCTACGCTATCGGCCGACGGAATTCACCCAGGTAAACGCGGGCGTCAATCGCGTGCTGGTGAAGCGCGCGGTGGATCTCCTCGACCCGCGACCCGGAGAGCGCGTGGGCGACCTCTTCTGCGGCATCGGCAACTTCACGTTGGCGCTCGCGACGCGCGGGGCGGACGTGGTCGGCATGGAAGGCTCGCCGCAGCTCGTCGCGCGCGCGACGGAGAACGCCAGGCTGAACGGGCTCGAGTCGCGCGCGCGGTTCATCGCGCACGACCTCTATACCGACGCCACCGGCGCCCTCGAGCGCCTCGGACACGTGGACAAGCTCCTCGTCGACCCGCCGCGCGATGGCGCCCTCGAGATCTGCAAGAACCTGGCTGACGACGGTCCCTCGCGCATCGTCTACGTCTCCTGCAGCCCCGCCACGCTCGCGCGCGACGCCGGCGTGCTCGTGAACGTGAAGGGCTATCGCCTCTCGAAGGCGGGCGTCGTCAACATGTTCCCGCACACCGGGCACGTCGAATCGATCGCGCTTTTCGAGCGGTAGCGCCGACGCCGCGCGGGACGCGCCACCGGCTCGCGGGTCAGCCGCCGCTCTTCATCGTTCCCTTGTCCATCATCTTGCCGTCCTTGCCCGGGCCGCGCTCCATGTTCGTGTCTTCCTTCGGCGCGCTGCCGCCCATCATGCCCATGTCCTTCATCATCACCATGCCGTCCTTGTTCTTCTTCATCTTCATCCACATGGACTCGTGGTAATTCATGTATTCGTCCTTCGAGATCATGCCGTCGCCGTTGGCGTCCATCATTTTCCCGTCCATCATCGGCCGGTACGCCATATTATCCTTCGCGAAGGCGGTCGCGCCGGCTCCCAGGAGGGCTGCCGTCATCACGGCGGATATGAGCTTTGTCATGTTGTTTCCTTTCAGAATTGTTTCGGTAAACCCCGGGTCACCGCGACGGCCAGGCGGGGGACTGGCGACCCTTCGTATACGCACGCCGGACGAGATCGGATCACCTGGCCGAAAACTTTCGGCGGCGCTTGGTGACTAATAGGTGCGCATGCGTACATAGACCGGTAATCGGTTCTTCCGCCCGCAGAGAAAAAACAAATGCACGTACTCCCCTCGGTGCAGGCAAGTCCCGACGTACCCTTCGAACCCGTGGAAGCGCCCGACGCAGATCCGGCACCCACACGGGCTGCGCGCGCCTCGGCCGGCGTCTGCGAAGCGCACCTGATCGCGTGCGTGGAGGGGATCCGCAGGCGTGAGGAAGCGGCACTGGGCGCGCTGTATGACGCCACCATCAGCCTGCTTTTCGGCGCGGCGGTGCGGGTGTTGCGCGACGAAGAATCATCCGAGGAGGTGGTTTCCGACGTATACCTGCAGGTGTGGCGCGAACCCGATCGTTACGACGTGGCGCGCGGCTCCGTGAGAACATGGCTGCTGGTGATGTGTCGCAGTCGGGCGTTGGATGCCCTGCGGCGGCGCCAGCCCGCGGTCGTTCATCTTGATCCCGACGAACTGGGAGAAGCGCAGCAGGACGGGGCTTTGGGTCCGGAGGACTTGATGCTGGCAGTGGAAGAAGGGACGCGCGTGCGAGAGTGCCTCTTGTCGCTCACCCCGTGGCAACGGCAGCTCTTGTCGCTGGCATTCTTTCGCGGAATGAGCCACTCGGAGATCGCCGCCATCGAGGGCTCGCCCCTGGGGACGGTCAAGGGGCAGATCAGGCAGGCGTTGCAGACGATGCGAGTCCAGTTGGAGCGCACCCACGAGGCGGGGAAGATTTGAGCGCGACTAAATACACCGATAACCTGCCGGCGGAGATCGTCGAGGCTATGCTGGAAGCCTTGACGCCGATTGCGCCCGCGCGCTCCGGCGAGATCAAGAAGTGCCTTCTCGATCGCGTCCGTGACGAATCGTCCCGGGCCGCCGCCGCCGAGTTCACCACCATCCGGAAGGGCGAAGGCGTGTGGGCGGCCCTCCTGCCGGGTCTCGCGGCGAAGGAGCTCCACGACGACGGCAAGACGCGCACGTGGCTGGCCCGGATCGAAAGCGGCGCGAAGATTCCCGGGCACCTCCATATCGGGGACGAGGAATGCCTGGTGGTGGAAGGGGTGATCTACTTCGGAGAGCAGCGAATGGAGCAGGGCGACTACCAGCTTGCGCGCTCCGGTTCTACGCACGCCGAAGGCTATTCCCCCACCGGTTGCCTTCTTCTCTTGCGCTCGCCATCCGAGAAGGCCGCCCTGGCCTGAGCCCGGCCGCTCGTTGTCGGATTGCGCCTACACGCGATTCAGAGGCCGCCTACGATCGTGGCTGGATCCGTTCCGGGGTAAGCCCTCGTATGGAAGGACATGCGAGCGCCCACGACGACCTTGTGGCCGCACGCCGGCGAATTCCTTCAAGTCACGGGAGCGAAAATGCAAGCGAGTCTCAAGAAAAGATATCTGGGCCGGACCATTGTCGCGGCGACGTTGGCCGCGTTGTGCACCTCTGCAGTGGCCTCCAGCCATCGGGAAGCCCCGATGATCACGCAGCTTCCCAAGCTGGACGGCACCGACGTATACGCGTTCCGCAGCTACGAGCCGGGGCGCGCGGATTTCGTCACCATCGTCGCGAACTACTATCCTCTGCAAGACCCGTTCGGCGGGCCGAATTATTTCTACATGGATCACGACGGCGTCTACGAAATCCACATCGACAACAACGGCGACGGGCGTGAGGATCTCACGTTCCAGTTCAAGTTCAAGTACAACCTCAAGAACACGACTCTCAATGTCGGCGGAAAGAACGTCGCGATTCCGCTCGTCAATTCCGGGCCGATCACGGACGTGAACCCGCCGAGCCTGAACGCGAGCGAGAGCTACACCGTGAACCTCATCCGCGGCTCGCGCCGTGGCGGCGCGCAGGCCGGCGCCCTCGCCAATGTGAGCGGCGGCGCGAACGAATTCCAGAAGCCCGTCGACAACATCGGCAACAAGTCGATCCCGGATTACGCGGGATATGCGGCCAAGCACATGTACAACGTCGCGATCCCCGGCTGCTCCACGCCGGGACGTCTCTTCGTCGGGCAGCGCAAGGAAGGCTTCGGCGTGAACCTGGGCGAGATATTCGACCTCGTGAACATCCCCGTCCCGCGCGTCATCGGCAGCCGCAGCGGATCGTCCAACGCCACCGCCGGCAAGAACATCACGTCGCTTGCCCTCGAGCTTCCGATCGCCTGCGTCACGACCACCAGCGATCCGGTGATCGGGGTGTGGAGCACGGCGAGCCTGCCGCGCTCGCGCCTCGTGGCCGACGTTCCTCTGCGCCAGATCGTGCAGGACCACAACCTGGTCCAGGTCTCGCGCCTCGGCATGCCCCTCGTCAACGAGCTCGTGATCGGGTTGAAGGACAAGGACACGTTCAACGCAAGCGAGCCGTCGAGCGACGGGCAGTTCGCGGACTACGTCACCAATCCGACGCTGCCCGTGCTGCTCGAGAGCCTCTTCGGTGCCGCCGGTGTGAAGGCGCCGACGGTCTATCCGCGCACCGACCTGGTCGCGGCATTCCTCACCGGAGTGCCCAACGTGAACCAGCCGAAGAACGTCGTGCCGTCGGAAATGATCCGTCTCAATACCGCGCTGCCCGCCACCGCGAAGGGGTCGCAGAATAGCCTTGGAGCGGCGCTTTGCTTCGTGAATGGAGCGCTCGTGCTCTCCAATCCGGGTTGCGATCCCGCGGGATTCCCCAACGGAAGGCGCCCGGGTGACGACGTCGTCGACATCGAGCTTCGCGTGGCAATGGGATACCTGCTTCCCCCCAGTGCCGGCAAACCCCCGAGCGCAAGCCTTCCCTATACGGACGGCGTGCTTGTCGAGGATAGCCAGTTCGACAACGCGTTCCCGTACCTGAGGACGCCCCTGCCGGGCTCGCCGAACGGCGCGAACGGCCTTCCCGCGAATCCGACCACTCCGTGATCGGCAGGCGCCGGGCTTCGGCCCGGCGCCGACTTTTTCTCCATGAAGCGTTCGCTCCTAGCATCGGCGTGCCTCGTCGCAACGTGGGTCTCGTGTTGCGGCGTGGCTCTGGCCGCTCCGCGCACTCCCAGCGACGATGCCGAGGTGCTCGAAGTGCTCGCCGTGAAGCGCGGCGACCCGCTGGAGCTACGGCGCGAGGCCTTGCGCCTGGCCCTCGCGCGCGAGCCGCAGAACGCCGACGTCGCGGCTCAATTAGCCAGACTTCACATCGCACGCTCCCGCAGCGAATCCGACCCACGGCAGCTGGGACAAGCACAGGCCGCGCTCGCGCGCTGGTGGGGCGATCCTGAACCACCACCCCAGGTCCTCCTGCTGCGAGCGACGATACGACAATCGAACCACGAGTTCGACGCGGCGCTCGCCGATCTCATCCGGGCGACCCAACGCGAGCCGCGCGATGCCCAGGCCTGGCTCACGCTCGCGACGGTCCAGCAGGTGACCGGGGATCCGGATTCCGCCCGACAGAGTTGCCGCCGGCTTGCGGGCCTCTCCTCGGTCCTGGTCACGATGACCTGCATCGCTGGCGTCGAAGGCGCGACGGGCCACGCCGCGGAGGCGCTGCGAAGCCTCAATGCGGTAACGCAGGTTTCGAGCGGCGACGCCACCGCGGTGCGCGGATGGGCGGCAACGCTCCAGGCCGAACTGGCCGAGCGCCTGTCCATGCCTCGCGAAGCGGAAGCGCATTTCAGTCGGGCCCTGGCGCTCGATCCCGCCGATGCCTACGCGATCGCCGCTTACAGCGACTTCCTGCTCGACGAAGGAAGGCCGCGGGAGGTGCTGGCGCTCATCTCGCGCGACACGCCCTCGGATCCGCTCTTCCTTCGATATGTCATCGCCGCCCGCAGGGCGGGAGCCGCCGACATGGAGGCGGCGACCGCGAAGTTGCGCGCCCGCTTCGAGGCCACGCGCGCTCGTGGCGACCGCGTTCATCTTCGCGAGGAGGCCCGCTATACGCTGGAGATTCTACACGACGCGAACGGCGCGCTCGCGCTGGCGCGCGACAACTGGAAAGTCCAGAAGGAACCGGCGGACGCACGCATTCTGCTCGAATCGGCGCGCGGCGCGAACGATCCCGCCGCTGCTCGCGAAATTGCCACGTGGGTCGCGCGCACGCGCCTCGAGGGACCCCGCCTGGCCTCACTTGCGGCGGGGGCCTGATGTCGATGCTGCGCAGGGCTTTCTCGCGAATGATGGTCGCGGCCCTGTGCGCGGCGGCGAGTCTCGCAGCGCAGGCACACAAGCCGAGCGACAGCTACCTCACCCTGCGTGTCGATGGGAACTCGCTCACCGGGCAGTGGGACATCGCGCTACGCGATCTCGACCTCGCGCTGGGCCTCGACGCAAACGGCGACGGATCGATCACGTGGGGCGAGGTGCGCGCGAGCCAGGCGGCGATCGCCGATTACGCGCTTTCCCGGCTCACGGTCCGCAACGGCGGCGGGGATTGCCGTCTCACGCCAGGGTCGCACGCGGTCGACCAGCACAGCGACGGCGCTTATGCGGTGCTCGTATTTTCCGGCGCTTGCGCCACGGCGGGAAATTCGATCGACGTTTCATACGCGCTGTTGTTCGATCTCGACGCGCAGCACCGCGGGTTGCTGAAGCTCGAAGGGCAGGGCGGCGTGCGCAACGCGATATTTTCCTCAGGGGATCGCTCGCAACGGTTCGACTCGGCAAGCTCCGGGCGAGTCGCGCAGTTCGCGGGCTTCGTGGTCGACGGCGTGAAGCACATCGCCATCGGCGTCGACCACATTTTCTTCTTGTTCGCCCTGCTGCTGCCTGCGGTGATGGTGCGGCAGGGGCGCTCCTGGCGCCCGACCGGCGACCTCGCCTCGACGTTGTGGAATGTCTTCCGCATCGTGACGGCATTCACGCTCGCCCACTCGATCACGCTGTCGCTCGCCGCCCTGGAGGTGGTCAAGGTCCCTTCGCGCCTGGTCGAGTCGATGATCGCGCTGTCCGTCGTCCTGACCGCTCTCGACAACGTCGTGCCGTTCCTGCCGCGGCGGCGCTGGCTTGTCGCATTCGCCTTCGGCCTGCTCCACGGCCTGGGATTCGCGAGCGTGCTGCTCGACCTCGGATTGCCCCGTGCGACGCTCGCGCTCTCCCTCTTCGGCTTCAACGTGGGAGTCGAGGTGGGCCAGCTGATCCTCGTCCTCACGCTGGTGCCTCTCGCGCATCTCGCGCGGCGCCATCGCTCGTATTCCCGCTACGCGGTCGGAGCGGGCTCGGCCTTCATCGCGTTCGTGGCCATGGGCTGGATGATCGAGCGCGCATTCAAGTTCACATTCATGCCGTTCTAGCACGCGGCGCAAATCGGCACTCATCACTCCCAGGAGAAACAATGCGACAGATCACCCGGTTCAGGCTTTTCGGCGCGGCGCTTGCGTTCGCGATCGTCCCGGCGCACGCGCAGTGGTACGTCGGCGCTTCGGCCGGGGAATCGCGCGCTTCGTATCGCGGCTCGAGCCAATCCGACCAGTTTCTCGATCTCGGATTCGACGACGCGAGCACGAGCATCGACGACAAGGACACGATGTACCGTCTGCACGCGGGCTACAGGCTGCACCGCTATTTCGCGGTCGAGGCGGCTTACGTGGATCTCGGGAAATTCGCGATCCGCTCGACGGTCGTGCCGGCCGGCTTCCTCGACACTTCGGTGAAGACGCGCGGCGCCGACCTGAGCGCGGTGGGTTTGCTGCCGCTCGGCGAGCGATTCACCATTTTCGGCAGGGTGGGCGCGTTCGCTGGCCGCACCAAGGCGTCGTACTCTAGCGGCGGGTCGGTGCAACTCGTGGACGGCGTGCATGGGCAGTCGAAGAGCACCACGAGCGTGGTCTACGGGTTGGGCGCGACGTACGACTTCACGCCGAATCTGGGCCTGCGCGCGGAGTGGGCGCGCTACGACAAGCTGGGCAACGACCTCACCGGCGGGGAATTCAACGTCCGCGCGATTTCGGCCGGGCTCCAGTGGCGCTTCTGACGCATCGCGCCCAGGCCAAATCGTCATCGGTCGTCCACGATCGTCCACCGCAGCGATGAGCCGTTAAGGGCGGCCCCTCCGGCCGCCCCTTTCACGGTAAAATTGCGCAATGTCGCGATCCATCCGCATCCTGCTCGCCTGGGCCCTCGTCGCGCTGCTGCCGCTTCAGGGGTACGCGGCGGCGGCGATGATCTCGTGCGGCCCGATGCACGCGCGCCAATCCGCGATGGCGTCTCACCACGCCGAGCACGCCGGCCATCATCACGGTGGCGATGAGTCGACGGGACAGCAGGGCAGCGGCTCCGGCGAGACAGCCCCGGCGCTTCCCGACCTCCTCAAGCTCAAGTGCAGCGCCTGCGCCGCATGCTGCACCGGCGCCGCCGCGCCTTCCCCGGCTCTGGCGTCCGTGACGGCGACCAAGTCCCACGCCGTCATCTCAATCTTCTTTGATTGGTCCGACCGCAGCATCGTCCTCCCCGGACTCGAGCGACCTCCCCGCGCCGTCCTGGCGTAACCGGTACTTCGCAGTTTCGCGTTGCGCGCCCGTTCGCGCGCGGCACCACTGGTTGCAGGGGAATGAACATGAAGTCATCGAAATGGCGCTGCCTCGCGGCTGCATTGCATGCTGCGGCGGCGCTGCTAGTCGCCGGATGCGCGGCGACCGACGTCGACGAGACAGGGGGCGGCGCGATGCCGGCGCTGCGCTCGACCGAGCAGGAGCGCGACAACGCTCGCGCCGAAGTGGCGCGGCTTCTCGAGCGGCCGCTCTCCGTCGAGGATGCGGGCCGCATCGCGGTAGCGTCGAGCGCGTCGTTCCAGGCGATCCTCGCCGAGAGCGCTGCGCAATCGGCGCAGGCCGTGCAGACGACGCGCTTGCCCAATCCCGTGTTCACGTTCGAGCGCCTGGTGCGCGGAGACGGCGACGGCGCTGAGAAGGAGATCAAGCGCATGTTGAGCATCTCGGTGCTCGACGTGCTCTTCCTGCCGGCACGGTTGCGCGCCGCGGACTATCGCCGGCAACAGCTTCGCATCGGCCTTTCGATCGGCGCGTTGCAGGCGGCGGCGGCCGCGCGCCAGGCGTGGATCCGCGCGGTGGCGGCGCGCCAGTCGGCGACGTACGCTGAGCAGGTGATGGCCTCCGCGGACGCGAGCGCGGAGCTCGCGGGCCGTATGGAGCGCGCGGGCAACTTCAGCAAGCTGCAGCGCGCGCGCGAGCAGGCCTTCCGCGCGGACGCGGTTGCGCAGCTCGCGCGGTCGCGTTACGCGGAGAGCGCGGCGCGCGAGGAGCTGGTGAGGGCGCTGGGGCTCGATGAGGGCGAGGCCCGGCGGCTCGCATTGCCCGAGCGCTTGCCCGACCTTCCCGCAAGCCCCGACGAGGAAGCGGCCGTCGCGCGCGTCGCATTGGACGAGCGACTCGACGTGCGCATGGCGCGCGCGGAGCTCGAGCACCTGGCGCGGCAGCAGGGCGTGACGCGCATCACGAGCTACGTGGACGGCTTGCAGGTCGCGGCCGAGCGCAACTCCGCGACTGGCCAGGCGATCCAGAGGGGATACCAGCTGGAGATGCCGCTGCCGATCTTCGATTTCGGTGACGCGCGCCGCGCGCAGGCCGCGGCTGAATACATGGTGGCGCTCAACCGCGCCGCGGCGACCGGCGCCAGCGCCGCATCGCAGGTACGCCAGAGCTACGCCGCGTATCGCACAGCCCACCGCCTCGCGCGCCACTATCGCGACGAGATCGTGCCGCTGAGGAAGGCAATCGCGGAGGAGATGCTGCTGCGCTACAACGGCATGTTCGCCAGCGTCTTCGAGCTGCTTGCCGACTCGCGCGAGCAGGCCGCGAGCGTCATGCAGGCGATCGACGCCGAACGCGACTTCTGGCTCGCCGATTCGAACCTTCGCCTCGCGCTCGCGGGCGCGCCCCATTTAATGAAGGAGTCCCCATGACGACGCGACGCAATTTCCTTTCCGCGGCCGGCTTCATAAGCGCGGCAGCGGTGGGCAAGGCCGCGATGGGCGCGGTGCCCGACGCCCAGACTCGCGCCACGCCCGACATGGCGCCGCCGCTGCATCCCGGCGTGGGGCGCCCCTACAACCCGGTGGTCACGCTGAACGGCTGGACGCTTCCCTTCCGCATGAAGGGCGGCTGGAAGGAATTCCACCTCGTCGCGGAGCCGGTGGAGCGCGAGCTCGCGCCGGGCATGAAGGCGCGCCTCTGGGGATACAACGGCCAATCGCCGGGTCCCACCATCGAGGTGGTCGAGGGGGATTTCGTGCGCCTCTTCGTCACCAACAAGCTTCCCGAGCAGACCACCGTCCATTGGCACGGGCAACGCCTGCCCAACGGGATGGATGGCGTCGGCGGATTGAGCCAGCCGCACATCATGCCGGGGAAGACCTTCGTCTACGAGTTCGAGGCGCGCCGGGCTGGGACCTTCATGTACCACCCACACGCCGACGAGATGGTGCAGATGGCAATGGGGATGATGGGCTTCTGGGTGACGCATCCGCGCGACCCTAAGCGCATCGCCGGTTACCAGGACGTGGACCGCGACTTCTGTTTGTTACTCAATGCCTACGACATCGAGCCCGGAAGCGCCGTGCCCAAGGTGAACACGATGACGGACTTCAACCTGTGGACGTTCAACTCGCGCGTGTTCCCCGGGATCGATCCCCTGGTGTGTCGCCTCGGCGACCGCGTGCGCGTGCGCGTGGGCAACCTCACGATGACCAATCATCCGATCCACATGCACGGGCACGAGTTCGTAGTCGCGGGCACCGATGGCGGGTGGACCCCGCCCGCGTCGCGCTGGCCGGAGGTCACCGCCGACATCGCCGTGGGCCAGATGCGCGCCCTCGAGTTCGAGGCGACCGAGCCCGGCGACTGGTCGTTCCATTGCCACAAGTCGCACCATACGATGAACGCCATGGGCCATGACGTGCCCACCATGATCGGCGTCGACCATCGCGGAGTCGCGGAAAAGATAAACAAGCTCATCCCCGACTACATGGTGATGGGCGATCGCGGCGGCGCTGACATGGGCGAGATGCAGATGCAGCTGCCGGACAACACGCTGCCGATGATGACCGGCAGCGGGCAGTTCGGCGCCATCGACATGGGCGGGATGTTCACCACCGTGAAGGTGCGCGAGGGCCTCGGCGTGGGCGACTACAAGGATCCCGGGCACTACAAGCATCCCGCCGGGACCGTCGCCTACGAATGGACCGGCGAATCCGTGAACCCCGTGCGCGCGCCGACCTCGCGCATGAGCGAAACCAATCCCGCGACCGGCAAGGGCAGCGGACGCCGCGAGGTGATCCTCGACGTTCGCAAGCCCACCGGCCACGGTTCACACTGAAGAAATCCACCATGAAGAAGGAAACGAGCATGAGAAGCCTCATCGCAATCCCCGTCGCGGCGTTCGGGATCCTGCAATCGCCCGCGGCTCTCTCCCACGGGGACGAAGACCACAAGGCGCCGCGCGCGAAGGCGCCGATCTCGTCGGAAGAGCACCCATGGGGCCGGGAGGGCGACCCGAAGACGGCGAAGAAGACCGTGAAGATCGAGATGGCCGACACCATGCGCTTCAGCCCCGCGGTGATCCACGTGAAGCGCGGCGAGACCGTGCGCTTCGTGGTGGGCAACCGTGGCAAGCTCATGCACGAGATGGTGATGGGCACCGAGGAGGAGCTCGCCAAGCACGCCGAGCTCATGAAGAAGTTCCCCGAGATGGAGCACGAGGCGCCCTACATGGCGCACGTGAAGCCCGGCACCACCCAGGAGATCACCTGGACGTTCACCAACCCCGGCACATTCCGCTACGGCTGCCTCGAACCCGGCCATTGGGAAGCGGGCATGAAGGGCTCCATCGTGGTCGCCCGCCAATGACGCAACAGTCGAAAGGATTTCATGAACGCATCCGCATTTCTTCTCGCCGCGGCGTTGTGCTTCGCGCCGCCCGCATTCGCGGCCAACCCCGAGACCAAGGACGCGGCCGCGGCCTCCGCGGCACCCGCCACCGAAGGCGAGGTCCGCAAGATCGACCGGGACGCCAGCAAGATCACCATCAAGCACGGAGAGATAGCCAATCTCGGCATGCCGCCCATGACCATGGTCTTCGTCGCCAGGGATCCCGTGCTTCTCGACAAGGCGAAGGTGGGCGACAAGATCCGCTTCACTGCGGAAAGGGTGGACGGGGTGATCGCCGTCACGCGCATCGAAGCGGCGCCGTGACGCGCCGCGACAAAAAAAGGGCGGCCGGGGCCGCCCTTCCTGATTTGGCGAGGAGTCGTCAGTCGCTGCTGCCGCCCGTGATGCCGAGGATGGCGAGCAGGTTGACGAATACGTTGTACACGTCCAGATAGAGATTCAGCGTGGCGGTGATGTAGTTGGTCTCGCCGCCCGTCACGATGCGGTTCACGTCGTAGAGCATGAAGGCCGAGAAGATGCCGATCGCGATGAGCGAGATCGCGATCATCAACCCCGGAAGCTGCAGGAAGATGTTCGCGAACGCCGCGAGCAGCAGCATGATCACGCCGACGAACAGGAACTTGCCCATGCCCGACAGGTCGCGCTTGATCGTGGTGGCGAGGCTCGCCATCGCGACGAAGATGATCGCCGTGCCGCCGAACGCAAGCCCGATGAGGCTCGCGCCGTTGGCCAGGCCCAGCACCGCGCCCAGCATGCGCGACAGCATGAGCCCCATGAAGAACGTGAAGGCGAGCAGCAGTACGACGCCCATGCCGCTGTTCTTGGTCTTCTCGATGCCGTAGAAGAAGCCGAAGGCGATCGCGAGGAAGGCCACGAAGCCGATCGCGGGGTGGGCGCCAAAGAAGTCGAACTTGAACTGGATGCCGAGCCACGCGCCGAAGATCGTCGGGATCATCGACAGCGCGAGCAGGGCGTAGGTGTTGCGCAATACCCGGTTCTGGGCGAGCGCGAGCGTCGTCGACGCCGTTTGTCCCGGCGCCATCATCGGGGATTCGGGTTGCATTGAGTCTCCTTCACCAAGAGTGGCGATCGAAATCGACCGCCTTGTTAGAGTATGGGGCCAATACGACGATTTCAAGGCCCCCATGATAACGCGTAAAATCCTTTCCAATTCAGCGCTTAGGCGCAATCCGGGTTGAATTTTGCAATCCGGGCGCAGGGTAAAAGGAAGGTTGGCCGAGCGGTCTAAGGCACCGGTCTTGCCGCTCGCCCGCTCTTGGCGAGCGTGGGGCGCACTAACCTTCAGGTTACGGGCGCACCAAAACCGGCAACAGAAGCGAAGTAGCGGTAGTGTTTTCCAAAGGAAGGTTGGCCGAGCGGTCTAAGGCACCGGTCTTGAAAACCGGCAGGGATGCGAGTCCCTCGTGAGTTCGAATCTCACACCTTCCGCCAACTGTTCGTTTCAGCCAAATTCCGATCGTCTCCGCCACCCTTCAGAGTGACGATGGGCCACCGCAGCCAGTCAACCCACAAGCACACCACAACTATGGCCGCTTTCGACCCGAAGCGGACCTTCGAGGTAGGGCGAATGGACAGCTTCTCGAGTATAGGTCGGGCTCTACTCGCGACACGGTAACATTGCTTGAATGGAACAAGTGATTCGCTTCTTCGCCGTTGTAGTGTCAGCCGTATTGCTCTTGGCCTGCAGCGGCGGCAACCGGCTGAATGTGCTTGTGCCGGACGGCTCAGCATCGTTCGCGCTGATGGAGTTCGGAAAGCCGCTTCCTATCGATCCCGTGCCGGCGGGGTGGTACCACCGAAAGTTTTTTCGCACCTCACCAATGGACATCTCATTCGTCAAGAAAGACGGTCGTGCTTCAATTCGCCTCGCTACCCACGGCAGCGGTTCGATGCTGTACAGATACGTCGACGTCGATCTCGATTCTTACCCGGCGCTTGGCTGGGACTGGTTCATCGAGCAGCCGATCATGATCGATGCGGACGAGATGACGGTTGCCGGGGACGATCATCCCGCGCGCATTTACATGCAGTTTCTGTCGGCAGCGGGCGACACCCATTCCATGGAGATCATCTGGGGAAACCGCAAGTTGGTGGCGGGTGACTGGAAGTACCTGAAGTTTTTCGGCAGCTCTCACCCTTTCCCGCACTACGTGGCCAACGGCGGAAACGACAACATCGGGCGGTGGCACCACCAGAGGGTCGAATTGGGCAAGCTGTATCGCGAGCAGTGGGGAGAGCCTCGCGGCGCCCGGCTCGTCGAAATCGCGTTGTTCGCCGATACCGACCAGACAGGCGCCAAGAGCATTGCCTACTTTTCCGATGTACGGGTCGAGAAGACCCATTAGGATCGAATGACCGCTCCCGCCGCCGAAAGCAGACGATCACGAGATGGATGATGGAACCGACACCGGCCGCACTGCTCCTTCTCCTTTCGTCACGCGCGAGTGGTTCCCACGACTTCAGCATCACTGGGCCCGGATGAGATCCAGGCGACCGTAGCCTTTCTTTCCGGGCTTCGCGGGTCGGTTGATCGCTTCCACGGCTTCCGCCTATCGATTTGCTCTGCCTGGCGCGCTCGCCGCTCCGGTGTCCAGCCGTTCGCCATACGTAGCCGCCATCGGCGTGGTTGCCCCCCTGGCTGCGGCGCGATCCGAAGCATGACCTTCAGGGATCGTGGCATCGACAGCGTGGGTCGCGGTGCTGATGACCGACAGCGTGTCGGCGAACATATTGACGACGTAGACGAGGGTCCCCGAGCGGTTCGCGTAGATACCAGTAGGGCCTTCTCCGACCGCCACCGTCGCGGTGACGGCGTTTTCGGCGGCGCTGATCACCGAGACTGAATTGCCGCGCTGGTTGGCGACGTAAACGAAAGTGTCGGAAGGATCGATTGCGAGGCCGATCGGCGAGGCCCCGACTTGGATGGTGGTGAGCACCGTGTTGGTCGCCGTGTCGATGACCGAGACCGTGTTGCTTGCCATGTTGGCCACGTAGACCCGGGAACCCGCGCGATTCACGGCGAGGTTCATGGGCCGTTCCCCCACCGGAATGGTTGCCGTGACGACATTGGTTGCGACCCCGATCACGGAAATCGAGTTGCCGAGCTGATTGGTCACGTACACGAGCTTGCCAGCGCGGTTGATCACAACCCCGGTCGGTCCTTCCCCCACCGCCACGGTTGCGGTGACAGTGTGGCTGGCGGTATCGATGACGGAGACGGAATTGCTCTCCGAATTCGCGACGTAAACGAGCGTTCCACCGGGATTGACGTCGAGGCCGAAGGGCCGTGCGCCGACGGCGACCGTCGCGATCACGCTGTTGCTAGCCGTGCTGATGACCGAGACCGTATTGCTTTGGGAATTCGCGGTGTAGGCAAGTGTCGCCGGGGTATTGAGCACGATGGCGACGGGGCCTCGTCCAACCGGGATGGTGTCGATGACCCTGGAGGTCGCGCGGCTGACGACCGAAACCGTGTCGGCGTCGCGGTTGGTGTTGTAGACGGTCTCCGTCGTGGCGCAGCCCGCCATCGCCAGAGACCCCGTAGCCGCGACAAGAACGGCAAAACTCGCCCGCGAGTGGCAACTCCTCAATCCTGTCCCAATCGTCATCATTTGAGGTCCACATGATCGCCGTGGAATCCTCGTCTCGTCTGTTCGGTATCGCACCGAACCGACCCAGCCGAGCTAGCGTGCGAAATGGAGTTCCCAGGTTTTAGTGGACCATTCGCCGGAGTTTGCTGAGCGGGCTCAATCTGCGACCGCGCGCAAAGCGTCATCGACGATCGCCTGCGCCTCGCTGAGCACGAGCGCCAGGTGATCGGCGCCCCGGAAGCTTTCTGCATAGATCTTGTAGACATCCTCGGTGCCCGAGGGACGTGCAGCGAACCATGCGTTCTCTGATTCGACCTTCACGCCGTCGATGGGCGCGCCATTTCCGGGTGCATGCGTCAGCACGCGTTTCACGGGCTCGCCGGCAAGCTCGGTGAGGCGCACCTGGTCGGCCGAAAGGAGCTTCAGCACCCGTTTCTGCGCGGGAGTCGCAGGCGCATCCTTGCGCGCATAGGAAGGCCTGCCGAGCTCACTTGCGAGCCCTTGATAGACTTCCCCGGGGTCCCGACCGAGGCGCGCCGTAACCTCTGCAGCAAGCAACGCGGCGACGATGCCGTCCTTGTCTGTCGTCCACACCGAGCCATCGCGGCGCAGGAACGAGGCGCCCGCGCTCTCTTCACCGGCAAAGCCGATCGAAGCGTCGAGCAGCCCGTCCACGAACCATTTGAATCCGACCGGCACTTCGCGAAGCGTCCGCCCAAGCTTGGCGGCTACGCGATCGATCATTCGGCTGCTCACGATCGTCTTGCCGACGGCCGCGATGGCGGGCCATTGCGGTCTATGCGAGAACAAGTAGTGGATCGCGACCGAGAGATAGTCATTCGTGGGAAGCAGGCCCGCGCCGGGCGTCACGATCCCGTGTCGATCGTGGTCGGTATCGCAAGCGAACGCGATGCGGAACCGGTCCTTGAGCGCGACCAGGCTGCGCATCGCGTATGGGGACGATGGGTCCATGCGGATCTGTCCATCCCAGTCCACGCTCATGAAGCCGAACGTCGGATCGACAATCGGGTTCACCACCTCGAGATCGAGTCGAAAGCGCTCGGCGATGCGGGCCCAGTAGTGGACGCCGGCACCGCCCAGGGGGTCCACGCCGAGCGCGATGCTCGCGGCGCGTATGACGTCGAAATCGATGACGCTCGCAAGGTCGCCGGTGTAGGCCTCGAGAAAATCATGGCGGTGGGTCGTGGCAGCGGCCAGCGCCCGGTCGTACGAAATGCGGTGCACGCCGCGCAGATCGCGTTCGAGGTACTGGTTCGCCTGTGTTTCGATCCACTGTGTCACGAGCGTTCCGGCCGGGCCGCCGTGCGGCGGGTTGTATTTGATCCCGCCGTCCGCGGGTGGATTGTGCGAAGGCGTGATGATCACGCCGTCAGCGAGCCCGCTCGTGCGGCCGCGGTTGTACGTGAGGATGGCATGCGAGATCGCGGGTGTCGGAGTGTATTCGTCCTTTGCGGCAATCATCGTTTGCACCTCGTTCGCGGCCAGCACCTCGAGCGTGGTGGTGAATGCGGGAACCGACAGGGCATGCGTGTCGATGCCCAGGAACACCGGGCCGTGAATTTTCTGATGCGCACGATAGTCGCAAATCGCCTGGCTGATCGCGGCGATGTGCGCTTCGTTGAATGCCGTGTCAAATGCGGAGCCGCGATGACCGGAGGTTCCGAATAGAACTCGCTGCCGGGGCACGGACGGGTCCGGGCGCAACGCATAATATGCCGTGACAAGTCGCGGCACGTTCAGGCGCATCGAGGCGGGGGCCGGCAGCCCGGCAAGCGGACTTAGAGGCATTTTCCCCTCGACGGGGGCCTCATTGCGTTGCTCATCCCTCATGATCGCATGCGTACGGTGCGCTCTTCGACGTAGGCGCTTTCCGACAGCATTTGCCTGGGGAGGGGGCCACACTTCACAGCCATGGGCATCCCGGTACAAAAGCACTCCGCGACCTGGCAGGATCGACTCGACTGCGCGAACTCCGAGGCCGAGGTCGTCGCAGTGGTGCAGGATTTCATCGAGGGCCTCGGCAAGGACGCGCTCGCTCTACTTCCCGCGGACCTCCAGCCTGGAAGGTTCCAGAGCGCTGCCGAGGTAACCGCGTACGCCTTTTCCGTTGTCCTGCACAGACTCAAAGGGGCCTCGGAGGTCGCGGAGACCGTTCAATCGATGGCCACGTTCTTCATGAGTGCGGCGACGCGCCTGACGCAAGTGCTGACGCGGGTGACTTGATCGGCAGAGCGAAGGCGAATGCAGTAGTCTATCGCCGCGGCAGGTGTGCAGCGCCGGCAAGCCCTGACTACTACGTTCATGAAGATCGAAATCGACGATCTCTCCAGGCCCGCGATCCACGCGTTGCTCAATGAGCATTTGAAGAGCATGCATGAGTTATCTCCACCCGAGAGCGTCCACGCGCTCGACCTCGACAGGCTCCGCCAGCCCGGCGTCACGTTCTGGACCGCCTGGGAAGGCTCGCTCTTGCTTGGTTGCGGGGCTCTCAAGGAGCTGGACCGCAAGCACGGCGAAGTGAAGTCGATGCGCACTCCCGCCGCGCATCGGCGCAAGGGCGCGGGGCGCGCGATCCTCGCGCATATCATCGGCGCCGCGCGGTCGCGATCCTACGAGCGCCTGAGCCTCGAGACCGGCTCCCTCGAAGCCTTCAGGCCGGCGCAGGCTCTTTACGAGAGCTTCGGCTTCGTGCGCTGCGGCCCGTTCGGCGACTACCGCGAAGACCCGAACAGCGTGTTCATGACGATGCGCCTCCCGGCTCGATGATCGCTTCTTTGCGCGAAAGCGGAGTCCGTTCGGCGCTGGGGGCGGCGCTGCTCTTCGGCGCCGGCACACCGTTCGCGAAGCTGCTGCTCGACGGCGCGAGCCCCTGGCTCCTCGCCGGCCTGCTTTACCTGGGCTCGGGCGCGGGCCTCTTCATCTACCGGCGCATCGTTCGTCCGACGCCGGTTTCCATGACGAGAGCGGACCAGGCGTGGCTCGCCGCGGCCATCGTCGCGGGCGGGATCGTCGGCCCCGCGCTCCTGATGATCGGGCTCGCGAGCATTCCGGCCTCGGGCGCTTCCTTGCTGCTCAATGCGGAGGGCGTATTCACCGCGCTCATCGCATGGTTCGTATTCCGCGAGAATTTCGACCGGCGCATCGCGCTCGGCATGTTCCTCATTGTCGTGGGCGCTGTCGTCCTCAGTTGGCCGGGCAACGCGGACTTCGGGAGCGTGCTGCCGGGATTGGCGGTTCTCGGCGCCTGCCTTGCGTGGGCGCTCGACAATAACTTCACGCGCAAGGCGGCGTTGAGCGATGCGACGTTCATCGCGATGACCAAGGGCCTCATCGCGGGATCCGCCAATACCGCGCTCGCCCTCGTGGCGGGGTCGGCTTTGCCCTCGCTGCCGGTCGTGGCGGGAGCGGCGGTGCTGGGCCTCCTCAGCTACGGCGTGAGCCTCGTGCTGTTCGTCGTGGCATTGCGGGAGCTGGGCACGGCAAGAACCGGCGCGTATTTCTCGACGGCGCCGTTCGCCGGGGCATTGATCGCGCTATCGGTGCTGGGCGAGCCGTTGACCTGGCAGCTCGTCGTCGCGGGTGCGTTCATGGCATGGGGCGTTTGGCTGCACCTGAGCGAGCACCACGCCCACGACCACACGCATGTGGGGCTCACGCATGAGCACATGCACATCCACGACGAACACCATCAACATGCGCACGGTACCGGGATGGATGCGGACGAGCCTCATGTCCATGCGCACCGGCACGAAGGGACGACGCACGATCATCCGCACTATCCCGATTCCCACCACCGCCACGAGCACTAGGGGCGTTCGTCATTAGACGACGTGGGCCGGCGCCTGGTGGCACTGCACGTCGCCATGCTCGATCTGGATCGTGACGTGGGGAATGTCGTAGTCCTTGCGCAGGTCATGGCAGATGCGGTCGAGAAACGCGTCGCTCCCGGGCAGCTCCGGCATCACGAGGTGCACGGTCATGGCCGCTTCGGTAGTGCTCATGCCCCAGATGTGCAGGTCGTGCACCGATTGCACGCCGGGGAGCGCCGCGAGATATCTTTCCACGGCGTGCAGGTCGATGCCTTCGGGCACCGCGTCCATGGCGAGGTTCACCGACTCGCGCAGCAATCCCCATGTGCCCCAGACGATCAGGAGGCCGATCACGATGCTCACCGCGGGATCGAGCCAATGCCACCCGGTGGAGCGGATGACCAACCCCGCGACGACCACGCCCGCCGAGATCGCGGCATCCCCCGCCATGTGCTGGAACGCGCCCCTGATGTTCAGGTCCTTCTTGCGCCCGGCCATGAACAACAGGGCCGAGATGGTGTTGATCGCAATTCCGGCAGCGGCGACCCACATCACGGTGTCGGCTGCCACTTCCTCGGGATGCGAGAAGCGCGTCACCGCTTCCCAGGTGATGCCGCCGACGACGACCAGCAGCACGACGGCGTTGACCAGCGCGGCCAGGATCGATGAGCGCCGCAAGCCATAGGTGCGGTGCTTGGTGGGCAGCGACTTGCCGAGGTGGACCGCGCCCCATGCGATGAGGAGGCCGAAGACGTCGCCCAGGTTGTGCCCAGCGTCGGAGAGCAGGGCGAGCGAATTCGCGGAAAGCCCGTAGAAGACCTCCGCGACCACGAAGGCCGCGTTGAGCGCGACCCCGACGGCGAACGCCATGTTGTTGTCGGGGAGCGCGTGGGGGTGGCCATGATCGTGCCCGTGGTCGTGGGGGGCGTGATCGTCGTGCGCGTGATCGTCGTGCGAGTGAGGTCCTGCCATGACCATATAATGCCCGAGGAGGAGTCCCCCATGAGCATCGATCTCGCGACCGCACCCTACGCCGTGCTCGTGCTGCGGCTCTGCCTTGGAGCCATGTTCATCGCGCACGCGATGCTGAAGGTGAACGTGTTCACGATTCCCGGCACCGTGAAGTACTTCCAGTCGCTCGGCCTTCCCGGTTGGTTCGCTTACCTCACCATCGCCGCGGAGCTCGGCGGCGCGACATGCCTGATCCTCGGCATCTATCCGCGCTACGTCGCCCTGCTGCTCGTCCCGCTGATGATCGGCACCATCGTCATGGAGCATGGCAAGCACGGCTGGCTCTTCAGCAACCAGGGCGGCGGTTGGGAGTACCCGGCGTTCTGGGCGGCGGCGTTGTTCGCCGTGTTTCTGCTCGGCGACGGCATGGGCGTTCTGCTGCCATCGCCGTCTTGGGGCTTTTGAACGGCGCACTCGGGTCCGGTTGCGGCCGCACAACAGCAAAGCTTGATCGCGGTCAATTTCCGCGCCCCCTTCAGTTTGCCGAAAGCCACGAGGCCTAGCGTC
>JBBRQA010000032.1:0-22726 GCA_038227085.1 Burkholderiales bacterium
ACGCGCATGGGATTGGCCGCGAGATACGCACGGTTCACGCCGAGCACGTAGGCCATCAGCACGTGCGCGTCGACGCGCTCGATGGTGGCCATCGCTTCCTCGAGCGCCGCTTTCACCGTGTGCATTGCGGACTCAGGAGGCTTGCGCCAGGCCGGCGAGGAGCTCCGCCTGGTGCTCGGCGGCGAGCGCGCCGGTCAAGTCGGACAGGTCGCCGTCCATGATCGCGTCGATCTTGTGCAGCGTGAGGTTGATGCGGTGGTCGGTCACGCGACCCTGCGGAAAGTTGTAGGTGCGGATGCGGTCGGAGCGATCACCCGAGCCGACCAGGCTTTTCCTCTCGGCGGACTCCTTGGCGGCCGCCTCGCGCGTCTGCTTGTCCTTGATGCGCGCGGCCAGGATGCGCCACGCCTGCTCCTTGTTCTTGTGCTGGCTCCTGCCGTCCTGGCACTCGACCACGATGCCGGTGGGCAGGTGCGTGAGCCGCACCGCCGAGTCGGTCTTGTTCACATGCTGGCCGCCCGCGCCGCTCGCGCGATAGGTGTCGATGCGCACCTCCGACGGATTGATGTCGACGTCCACCGCCGCGTCGGCCTCGGGCATCACCGCGACCGTCGCCGCGGAGGTGTGGATGCGCCCCTGGGTCTCGGTGGCGGGTACGCGCTGCACGCGGTGGCCTCCGGATTCGAACTTGAGCTTCGAGTAGGCGCCGTTACCGACGACGCGCGCGATCACTTCCTTGAAGCCGCCGGCCTCGCCCGCGCTCTCGGAGACGACCTCGACCTGCCAGCGGTTGCGCTCGGCGAAGCGCGTGTACATCCTGAACAGGTCCCCGGCGAAAAGCGCGCTCTCGTCGCCGCCGGTGCCCGCGCGGATCTCGAGGAAGAGGTTCTTCTCGTCGTTCGGGTCGCGCGGCAGCAGCATCTTCTGCAAGTCCGCCTCGAGCCCGACGAGGCGCTCGCGGCCGGCCTCGATCTCGTCTTCGGCGAAGGAGCGCATGTCCGCGTCCTTCGCCATGTCCTCGGCGGCGGCGATGTCGCCCTCGGCCTTGCGGAACTCGTTGAAGAGCGCGACCACCGGCTCGATCTCGGCGCGCTCCTGGGAGAGCCTGCGGAAGTTGTCGAGGTCGTTCACCACCTCCGGGTCGGAGAGGCGGGTGTCGATCTCCTTCAGCCGCGAGTCGAGGCTCGCGAGCTTCGCCGCGATGGACGCTTTCATGGCCCGCGCGTCTCGCCCTCTTCGAGCTCGGGATAGAGGGTCTCGATGGCGCGCGCCAGCGCCTGGCGCTCGCCGTCGCCGGCGCGCGAGAGCGCCTGCGACGGGTGGTGCAGGAATTTGTTGACGAGGCCCTTGGCGAGCGCCTCGAGGATCGCGCCCGGATCCTCTCCTCGGGCGAGGCGTACGCGCGCCTTGGCGAGCTCGACCTCGCGATACTGCTCGGCGCGCCGGCGCAGCTCAACGATCGCCGGTACCGCGGCGCGCGCGCCCTGCGCCTCGCGGAACTCCGCCACCTGGCGCTCGATGATGGCCTCGGCGTCGGCGACCGCGGCGCGGCGGCTCTCGGCGCCTTCCTGCACGATGTTGCCCAGGTCGTCGAGGCTGTAGAGGAAGACGTCGCGCAGCGTGGCGACCTCGGCCTCGACGTCGCGCGGCACGGCGAAGTCGACGATGAACATGGGACGCTGGCGGCGCGCCTTCAGCGCGCGCTCGATGAGCCCCTTGCCCAGGATCGGCAGCGTGGACGCGGTGCCGGTGACGACGATGTCGAATTCGGCGAGGCGCGCGGGCAGGTCGGCGAGCGCGATCGCCTCGGCTGCGAAGCGCGCGGCGAACTCCTCGCCGCGCGCGAGGGTGCGGTTGGCCACGACCACCGAGGCCGGGCGCTGCGCCACGAAGTAGGTCGCCGCGAGCTCCACCATCTCGCCCACGCCGATGAGGCACACGTGCGTGCGCGAAAGGTCGCCGAACACGTTCTGCGCGAGCTTGGTAGCGGCGGCGGCCATCGACAGCGACTGCGCGCCGAGCGCCGTCTCGCTCCTCACCTGCTTCGCCACGGAGAAGGTCTTCTGGAAGAGGCGGTCGAGGACGTGCCCGAGGGTGCCCCGGGCCTGCGCGGTGCGCACCGACTGCTTCACCTGCCCGAGGATCTGCGGCTCGCCCAGCACCATGGAGTCGAGCCCCGCGGCAACGCGGAAGGCGTGGCGCGTGGCGGCTTCGTCCGAGTGGCTGTAGATGTGCGTGGCGATGGCGAGACCGGCACGGGCACCGTGCGCTTCGAGCCAGGCGCGCGGGGCGGCGTCGCTGTCGGCGCGGCAATAGATCTCGGTGCGGTTGCAGGTCGAGACGAGCACCGCCTCGGCCACGCCCGGCTGGCTGGCGAGCTCTGCGAGCGCTTCGCCCTGGCGCTCCTGCGGGAAGGCGAGCTTCTCGCGGATTTCCAGGGGTGCGCTGTGGTGGCTGATGCCTAGTACGTAAAGGGGCATGGACTTCTACGAGTTGAGCGGCCGGCCGGGTGGAACCGCACGCTGGGGCTGGTTCGCGGCCCGCTCGAACGAGTGCTTCCGAATTATAACCCGATGCGTTACTCTTTCTTTACAAGTAAAACTCAAAAGGCGCATTATGGTGTTGATTTAACGAAATCTTTTTATGGCTGCCCAGCCCTCCCAATTCAGCGCCCTCGGGCGCGCGCTCGTCCAGCAAGGCCGGCTCATCCAGGCGGACGCGAACGCCATTCAGTCCGAGGCCAAGCAGGCCGGCGTCTCGTTCATCCAGCAGCTGGTCACCTCCAAGAAGATCTCCGCCAAGGAAGTGTCGCTGTTCGCGGCGCAGACCTTCGGCTACCCGCTGCTCGACCTCAACGCAGTGGATGTCGAGAACCTGCCGCTCACCTTGATCGACAGCAAGATCGTGTCGAATCACCGGGTGATCGCGCTCGGAAAGCGCGGTAACCGCATCTTCGTGGCGATGTCGGACCCGTCGAACGAGCAGGTCCTCCAGGAAGTGAAGTTCGCCACCGGCATGACGATGGAGCCGGTGGTGGTCGAGGACGACAAGCTCTCGGCGATCGTCAAGAAGCTCACCGACACGTCGGCGAAGACCCTCGAGCAGGCCACCGAGGACGTCGACCTCTCGGGCATGGAGATGACCGACGGAGAGGCCCAGCCCGACATCCAGACCGAGGACATCGACGACGCGCCCGTGGTGAAGTACGTGCAGAAGATCCTGCTCGACGCGATCAACGGCGGCGCTTCCGACATCCACTTCGAGCCCTTCGAGAAGTTCTACCGCATCCGCTACCGCACCGACGGCATCCTCTACGACGTGGCGCAGCCGCCGCTCGCCATCAAGGAGAAGATCGCCTCGCGGATCAAGGTCGTCTCCCGGCTCGACATCTCTGAGAAGCGCGTGCCGCAGGATGGGCGCATGAAGCTGGTCCTGTCGAAGACGCGCGCCATCGACTTCCGCGTCTCGACCCTGCCGACGCTCTTCGGCGAGAAGATTTGCATGCGCATCCTCGATCCCTCGAGCGCCACGCTCGGCATCGACGCGCTGGGCTACGACCCGGACCAGAAGGAGCACCTGCTGCACGCGATCGGGCGTCCCTACGGCATGGTGCTGGTGACCGGGCCCACGGGCTCGGGGAAGACCGTGTCGCTCTACACGTGCCTCAACATACTCAACAAGCCGGGCATCAACATCTCGACCGCCGAGGACCCCGCGGAGATCAACCTGCCCGGCGTGAACCAGGTCAACATCAACGACAAGCAGGGGCTCACCTTCCCGGTGGCGCTGAAGGCGTTCCTGCGCCAGGACCCGGACATCATCATGGTGGGGGAGATCCGCGACCAGGAAACCGGCGAGATCTCGATCAAGGCGGCGCAGACCGGGCACATGGTGCTCTCGACGCTGCACACCAACGACGCGCCGGCGACGCTCACGCGCCTGATGAACATGGGGATCGCGCCCTTCAACATCGCCTCGTCGGTGATCCTCATCACCGCCCAGCGCCTGGCGCGGAAGCTCTGCGTGTGCAAGAAGCCCGAGGACATCCCCGAGGAGGCCCTGAAAAGGGCCGGTTTCCGGGACGACGACCTCGACGGGGGGTGGCAGCCGTTCGGTCCGGTGGGCTGCGAGCTGTGCAAGAATACCGGGTACAAGGGGCGCGTCGGTATCTACCAGGTGATGCCGATCAGCGAGGAGATAGAGCGCATCGTGATGAAGAACGGCAACGCGATCGACATCGCCGACCAGGCGCAGCGCGAGGGCATCAGGGACCTGCGCCAGTCCGGGCTCATCAAGGTGAAGAAGGGACTCACGTCGCTTGAAGAAGTCGAAGCCGTGACCAACGAGTAAGGGGAACGAAAATGGCAGCTGTTGCGAAGAAGGACACCGGAAAGGACGTCAAGCTCTACAACTTCAAGTGGAGCGGCAAGGACAAGACCGGCAAGACGCAGCAGGGCGAGATCCGCGCCGCGGGCGACCACATCGTGCTCGCGCAGCTGCGCCGCCAGGGCATGCAGAAGATCTCGGTCAAGAAGGTGAGCTCGCGCGGCGGCAAGAAGATCTCCGCCAAGGACCTCACCATCTTCACGCGCCAGCTGGCGGTGATGATGAAGGCGGGCGTGCCGCTGCTGCAGGCCTTCGACATCGTCGGCCGCGGGCACAGCAACCCCTCGGTCGGCAAGCTCCTCCTCGACATCAAGACCGACGTCGAGACCGGGTCGTCGCTCGCGCAGGCCTTCCGCAAGTACCCGAACTACTTCGACGCTCTCTTCTGCAACCTGGTCGCCGCGGGCGAGCAGGCCGGTATTCTCGACACCCTCCTCGATCGCCTCGCGACCTACCAGGAGAAGATCCTCGCCATCAAGGGCAAGATCAAGAGCGCGCTCTTCTACCCGATCTCGATCATCGTGGTCGCCATGGTGGTGACCGCGGTCATCATGATTTTCGTGATCCCGGTGTTCAAGGACCTGTTCAAGGGGTTCGGCGCAGAGCTTCCCGGGCCGACGCTCTTCGTGATGGCGATCTCGGACTGGTTCATCGGCAACTGGTGGTGGGTATTCCCGGGGATGTTCGCCGGCGGGTGGTTCTTCATGTACAGCTGGAAGCGCTCGGTGACCATGCAGCGCGCCATCGACCGCATGATCCTGCGCATACCGGTCTTCGGCGACGTGATCCGCAAGGCGTGCATCGCGCGCTGGTGCCGCACGCTCGCAACCATGTTCGCCGCCGGCGTACCGCTGGTGGAATCGCTCGACTCGGTGGCGGGCGCCTCGGGCAACTACGTCTACTACGAGGCGACCAAGAAGGTGCAGGCGGAGGTCTCGACCGGCACCGGCCTCACCGTGGCGATGCAGAATTCGCAGGTTTTCCCGAGCATGGTGCTGCAGATGTGCGCCATCGGCGAGGAGTCCGGCGCGCTGGACGCGATGCTCTCCAAGGTGGCGGATTTCTTCGAGGCCGAGGTCGACGAGGCGGTCGATTCGCTCTCTTCGCTCATGGAGCCGATGATCATGGTGATCCTGGGCGGCCTCATCGGCGGCATCGTGGTCGCCATGTACCTGCCGATCTTCAAGATGGGCCAGGCGATCTAGGCACGGGCGGCGAAAGAGGGCGCGGGGAGCGATCCCCGCGCCCTTTTCACTCCCGGAAAAAGAAAACATGGAATTGCTCGACGTCCTGCAGAAGTCGCCCACCGCGCTGATGTTCGCCGTGGGCCTCCTGGGCCTCTGCGTGGGCTCGCTCCTCAACGTGGTGATCCACCGTCTGCCGAAGATGATGGAGGCGCAGTGGCGCGAGGAATGCGCGGCGCTGGAGGGCCGCGAGGTTGCGCCGGCCGAAACCTACAACCTGTTCACGCCGCGCTCGGCCTGTCCGCAGTGCAAGGCGCCAATCACCGCGCTGCAGAACGTCCCCGTGGTGAGCTGGCTCGTGTTGCGCGGCAAGTGCGCCAAGTGCAGGACGCCGATCAGCGCTCGCTATCCGCTGGTGGAGATCCTGGGCGGCGGGCTCGCGCTCCTGGTCGCATGGCGCTTCGGCTACTCCGCGGCGCTCGCCTTCGCGCTGGTCTACGTCTGGGTGATGCTGGCGCTCACCTTCATCGACCTGGATACCCAGCTCCTTCCCGACGACCTCACGCTGCCGCTCCTCTGGCTCGGGTTGATCGCCAACACTTTCGGCGTCTTCACCGACCTGCGCTCGGCGGTTCTCGGCGCGGCGGGCGGCTACATGATCCTGTGGAGCGTCTACTGGGCCTTCCGCCTGATCGCGAAGAAGGAGGGCATGGGCTTCGGGGATTTCAAGCTTCTCGCCGCCATCGGCGCCTGGACCGGCTGGCAGGTGCTTCCCGTGGCGATCATCCTGTCCGCGAGCCTGGGGGCCGTGGTCGGCTCGCTCGTGCTGTGGCTTTCGAAGAAGGACGCCGACACCCGCATCCCGTTCGGCCCGTACCTCGCGCTGGGAGGCGTCGCGGCGCTCCTGTGCGGACGCGAGGCGGTCACCGCCTGGGTCGGCCACTTCCCGGGGTGATCGCGATCGGGCTCACCGGCGGCATCGGCTCCGGGAAGAGCACGGTGGCCGCCCACCTGCAGCGCCTGGGCGCCCACGTGGTGGATACGGACGACATCTCGCGCACCCTCACTGGGGCGGGAGGCGCGGCGATCGAGCGCCTGCGCGCGGAGTTCGGCGCGCGCTACATCGGCGCCGACGGGGCGCTCGACCGCCCAGCGATGCGCGAGCTGGTCTTCGAGGACCCGCAGGCGCGCGCGCGCCTCGAGTCGATCCTGCATCCGGCGATCCGCGCGGCGACCGACGCCGCCCTGGCGAGCGCCTCGGGCGACTACGCGCTGGTGGTGGTGCCGCTCCTGTTCGAGACGCGCGGCTATGCCGACCGCGTGGCACGCACGCTCGTGGTCGATTGCCCCGAGGAGATCCAGGTCGCGCGCACCGCGGCGCGCTCCGGGCTGGACCCGGAGGGCGTGCGCGCGATCATGCGTGCACAGTGGCCGCGCTGGCGGCGGCTGCAGGCCGCCGACGACACGGTCTGGAACGGCGGGGAGCCCGCGGCGCTCGAGCCACAGTGCGCGCGTTTGCACGCGATCTATGCGCGGATGAGCGGGAAATCACCGGTTTGATTTGTCAACCCCGTGACATTGCCCCACAATCCGGCGCAACCTAGGCCGGTCCGTGATCACCTACGAATATCCCCTCAACGAGCGCGTCCGCACGCTCCTCAGGCTCGAAGACCTCTACGAGCGGGTGCGCCATTTCCTCGACTCGGACAACCCCCACGAGCACCACGCGTGCCTCACCGGCATGTTCGAGATCCTGGAAGTCGCGAGCCGCGCCGACCTGAAGAGCGACCTGCTGCAGGAGCTCGACCGCCAGCGCACCTTCCTCGAGGCGTTGCGCAACAACCCGGCCATCTCCGAGGAGAAGCTGAACGGGGTGCTGAGGGAGATCGACAGCGCCTTTGCCACCCTTCATGCGACCTCAGGCAAGACCGGCCAGGCGCTGCGCGAGAACGAGTGGCTGATGGCGATCAAGCAGCGGATCGGAATCCCCGGGGGCACCAGCGAGTTCGATCTACCCTCGTACCACCACTGGCTGCACCACCCGGCCGAGCGCCGCCGCGCCGACCTCGAGGGGTGGCTGAAACCGCTCCTTCCGATCCACGCGGCGTTCTCCATCGTGCTGCGCGTGCTGCGCGAGAGCGGGCGCACCAACTCCTTGATCGCCTTCCAGGGCGTCTTCCAGCAGACCCCGGCGGAGAAGCCTGCGCAAATGCTGCGCCTGGCGCTGGCCGACGAGCTTCCCTGCGTTCCCGAGATCAGCGCCAACAAGTACGCCCTGAACGTGCGCTTCCTCCTTCCAGAAGGCGTTCAGAAGACCAAGGTGTACGAGCACGACGTCCCTTTCGAGCTCGCCTTCTGCAACCTGTGACCGATTCACCCCTGTCCGGCCGCATCCTCGCGTGCCCGTCGTGCGGCAAGACGACGGCGTTCACCGCGTCGAACAAATGGCGCCCCTTCTGCACCGAGCGCTGCAAGCTCACCGACCTGGGAGCCTGGGCGAGCGAGTCGTATCGCATCCCGGCCAAGCCCGCCGAAGACGAGGCGGGCGGGGGCGCGGCCGACGATTCCGAGGCATAAGCCCGCTCGATCTTTTGCGCCCGAGGCTCCGCTCGGATAAAATGGGCCGTTTTTTGGAGCGGCTCTCGGATGTTCCCGGAAGCGGATCCCCCGCCGTACGTACATCACTCGGTCCCCAACCGTTCACTGGGGATCGCGGGGCGTCGCATCTTTCTCGGGGCCATGGCGGGCACGACGCTCGGCATCGGGGCGTTCGCAACGGCGATCGGGGCGTGGCCGGTGATGCCCTTCGCGGGGTTGGAAGCCGCTCTGGTGTTCTTTGCGTTTCACCTCGTGCGCATGCACGACGCGGATTTCGAGAGGCTAGAGATCGGCGAGCACGAGGTGCGGATTGAGTCGCGGGATGCGGCTTCGCTCACGCGCTTCGTGGCCCACCGGCCCTGGGCGCGCGTCATCGTCAAGGAGCGCGGCTATCGATGTACCCTCGGCCTTGCCTACGCGGGCCGGACGGTGCAGCTGGGAAGGCTCATGTCGGACGAGGGGCGGCGCAAGCTGGCGGATGAGCTCCGCGGGCGAATCGCGGTCACCGCGAAATAGGCAATCACGTAAAAAAAAGGTCTGGCCATGTTTTTGAAACACCTGCGCGCCCTCGTCGCTCCCATTGCGACACTCCTCGTTTCCACCATGGTCCGCGCCGACTACCACGTCGACATCCTGCCGCCGGTCACGCCGGTGTCGCGCGATATCTACGCCCTGCACTTCGGCATCCTCTGGGTGTGCGTGGCGATCTTCATCGTGGTCTTCGGCGCGATGTTCTGGTCGGTGTTCAAGCACCGGCGCAGCCAGGGCGCCAAGGCGTCGCAGTTCCACGAGAACACCACGGTCGAGGTGATCTGGACCGTGATCCCTTTCGTCATCCTCATCGGCATGGCCTACCCGGCCACCAGGACGGTGCTGGAGATGAAGGACGCCTCGAACGCCGACATGTCGGTCAAGGTGACCGGCTACCAGTGGAAGTGGGAGTACGACTACCAGCAGGACGGGGTCAAGTTCCTCTCCAACCTCGCCACGCCGCGCGACCAGATCGACGAGCGCGACGGCAAGGTGGGCGCACCGAAGAACGAGCACTACCTCCTCGAGGTCGACAACCCGCTGGTGGTGCCGGTAGGCAAGAAGGTGCGCCTGTTGATCACCTCCAATGACGTGATCCACGGCTGGTACGTGCCGCAGCTGGGCATCAACCAGTACGGCATCCCGGGATTCGTCAAGGACGCCTGGTTCACCATCGAGAAGGCGGGCACCTACCGTGGCCAGTGCAGCCAGATCTGCGGCAAGGAGCACGCCTTCATGCCGATCGTGGTCGTGGCCAAGGAGCAGGGCGAATACGACGCTTGGGTGAAGGAAGCGAAGGCGAAGATGCCCGCGCCGGCTCCCGCCGCCGCCGAAGCCCCGGCCCAGGTCGCCGCCGCTCCCGGTCCCGCTCCCGCCGTCGCCGCGGATCCCAACAAGAAGTGGACGATGGACGAGCTGAAGGCCGCGGGCGAGAAGCTATACGCCGCCAACTGCTCCGCGTGCCACCAGCCGACGGGCAAGGGCATGCCGCCCGCCTTCCCGGCTCTCGACGGCTCCAAGATCGCCACCGGGCCGAAGGCGGGGCATATCGGCATCGTCCTCAAGGGCAAGTCCGGAACCGCGATGGCGTCCTTTGCGCGGCTCTCGGACGCGGACATCGCCGCCATCATCACCTTCGAGCGCAACTCCTGGGGCAACAAGACAGGCGAAGCGATCCAGCCGGCCGAAATCGCGGCCGCGCGCAAGTAACGAGAAAGAAAGCGGAGTACTTATGAGCGCTGCCACCCACGTTCACGGCGACCACGCCCACGACCACGACCACGGCCACGGCCATAGCGAGGCGCACGACCACCACGGGCCGCCCGCCGGCTTCACTCGCTGGCTCTACACCACCAACCACAAGGACATCGGCACGATGTACCTGTGGTTCGCGTGCTTCATGTTCTTCCTCGGCGGCACGATGGCGCTCGGCATCCGCGCCGAGCTCTTCAAGCCGGGGCTGCAGTTCTTCGATCCCGAGTTCTTCAACTCGCTCACCACCGTGCACGGCCTGGTCATGGTGTTCGGGGCGATCATGCCGGCCTTCGTGGGCTTCGCGAACTGGCTCGTGCCCCTGCACGTGGGCGCGGCCGACATGGCCTTCCCGCGCATGAACAACTGGAGCTTCTGGCTGCTGATCCCGGCGGCCCTCCTCCTCATCGGGTCGTTTTTCCTGCCGGGCGGCGCCGTGGCCTCGGGCTGGACGCTCTATCCGCCGCTGGTGATCCAGCAGGGCATGGCGGTCGACTTCACGATCCTCGCCATCCACATCCTCGGCGCCTCGTCGATCATGGGCTCGATCAACATCATCACCACCATCCTCAACATGCGCGCGCCCGGCATGACGATGATGAAGATGCCCCTCTTCGTGTGGACCTGGCTCATCACGGCGTACCTGCTGATCGCGGTGATGCCGGTGCTCGCGGGCGCGGTGACGATGCTCCTCACCGATCGCCATTTCGGCACCAGCTTCTTCAACGCGGCCGGCGGCGGCGATCCGACGATGTTCCTGCACATCTTCTGGTTCTTCGGCCACCCCGAGGTTTACATCATGATCCTGCCGGCGTTCGGGATCATTTCGCAGATCCTGCCCGCATTCGCCCGCAAGCCCCTCTTCGGCTACGCCTCGATGGTGTACGCCACGGCGTCGATCGCGATCCTGTCCTTCATCGTGTGGGGCCACCACATGTTCACGGTGGGCATGCCCGCCGCGGGCAACCTCTTCTTCATGTACGCGACGATGCTGATCGCGGTGCCCACCGGCGTGAAGGTGTTCAACTGGATCTCGACCATGTGGAAGGGCGAGATGACCTTCGAGACCCCGATGCTCTTCGCGGTCGGTTTCCTGTGCCTGTTCACCATCGGCGGCTTCTCGGGCCTGGTGCTCGCGATCGTCCCGGTGGACATCACGCTGCACAATACCTACTACGTGGTCGCGCACTTCCACTACGTGCTGGTGTCAGGCGCGCTCTTCGCGATCATCGGCGGGGTGTACTTCTGGCTGCCGAAATGGTCCGGCAAGATGTACAACGAGGGCCTCGGCAAGCTGCACTTCTGGCTGTCGATGATCGGCTTCAACGTGCTCTTCTTCCCGCAGCACTTCCTCGGGCTGGCGGGCATGCCGAGACGCATTCCCGACTACGCGCTGCAGTTCGCCGAGTGGAACATGTGGTCGTCGATCGGCGGCTTCATCTTCGGCTTCTCGCAGCTGATCTTCCTCTACAACGTGATCTCGACGATCAGGAGCGGCAAGCCCGCCGAGCAGAAGCAGTGGGAGGGCGCCGACTCGCTGGAGTGGACGCACCTGCCGACGCCGATGCCTTACCACACGTTCGAGACCGCTCCGATCATCAAGTGACTTCCAAGCAGAGAAAAGGGGCGATCATCTCCGCGGTCACGCTCGCGGCGATGGCGCTCGGTATCTACCTTGTCGTCATGCTGAAGTTCTTCGTCTACAAGTGAACGCCGCCCTCCAGCAGGAGAACCGCCGCCTGATGGGCAAGCTCCTCGTGATTACGGTGGGCATGCTCGGCTTCGGCTTCGCGATGGTGCCGATGTACCGCCAGATCTGCGAGGCGATCGGCATCACCCAGACGCGCACGGTGGGCGTGGTGAACACGCAGATCGACGCGAGCCGCGAAGTGACGGTGGAGCTCCTCGCCTCGAGCGCGGGGCTGGCGTGGAAATTCGAGGCGCTCGAGCGGCAGGTGAAGTTGCATCCCGGCGAGGTCGTGAGCGTGAAGTACCGCGTGGAGAACACGCTCGGACGGCCGGTGACGGCGCACGCGGTGATGAACACCGCGCCCATGGCCGCCGCGCGCTGGATCGTGAAGCAGGAGTGCTTCTGCTTCTCCAACCAGACGCTCGCCGCGGGCGAGACGCGCGAGATGCCGGTGGTATTCCGCGTGAGCGCCGACGCGCCGCGCGACCTCGACACCATCTCGCTTTCGTACACTTTCTTCGAGGCCCCCGCCTGAGGGCGGGGACGGAATGCTCGAAGCCTTCAAGGCGGTGTTCTGGAGTTTTTTCGGCGTCAGGAAGCGCGCGGATTACGAGTCGGATACGAAGAAGCTGAAGCCGCAGCACGTGATCGCGGCAGGTCTGGTGAGCGCGGTCGTGTTCGTGCTGGTGCTGTTCGCAATCGTCAAGCTGGTCACAAGATAGGGGAGTCACAGTGGAACACACGCAACCTACGGGTTATTACTTCGCGCCGCCGTCGCACTGGCCGGTGGTCGGCTCGATCGCTCTCTTCTTGATGGCGCTGGGCGGCGTCCTGCTGATGAACGGCTACGGCGCTGGCTGGATCCCCTTCGGGATCGGCGTCTTCACGCTCATCTACATGCTGTTCGGCTGGTTCGGCACCGTGATCCGCGAGAGCGAAGGCGGGCTGTTCAACGCCCAGGTGGACGGCTCTTTCCGGTGGGCGATGAGCTGGTTCATCTTTTCCGAGGTGATGTTCTTCGCCGCGTTCTTCGGGGCGCTGTGGTACGCGCGCCAGTATTCGGTGCCATGGCTGGGCGACCTCGACAACAAGCTGCTGTGGCCCGACTTCACCGCGCAGTGGCCGACGGCGGGCCCCTACCGCCCGCCGGAATTCGAGACCATGCACGCGTGGGGCATCCCCGCGATCAACACGCTGCTCCTGCTGTCCTCGGGCGTGACGGTGACGTGGGCGCACTGGGCGCTGAAGAAGGGCGACCGCCAGAACCTGATCTTCGGCCTCGCGCTCACCATCATCCTCGGCATCATCTTCCTCACGCTGCAGGCGATCGAGTACGGCCACGCCTATTCGGAGCTGAACCTCAAGCTCACGACTGGCGTGTTCGGCTCCACCTTCTTCATGCTCACCGGCTTCCACGGCTTCCACGTGACGCTCGGCGTGACCATGCTGATCGTGATCCTCTTCCGCAGCGTGGCGGGGCACTTCAAGCCCGAACACCACTTCGGCTTCGAGGCGGTGTCGTGGTACTGGCACTTCGTCGACGTGGTGTGGCTGCTGCTCTTCATCTTCGTCTACTGGGTCTAGCGCCACGCCAAGGAAAAGTGGTGTCAGGTACGACTTTTCGCGGACAGACTCCGCCATCGAAAAGTCGTACCTGACACCACTTTTTTTACAGCCGCGCGCCCGGGATCCAGCCGAAGTAGTAGGACCCCACCAGCAGGACGAACACCAGCACCGAGAGCGCGATGCGGATGGTGAGCGAGATCACCGCACGGTTGGTGGTGCCCTTGTCCTTGAAGACGAAGTAGAGGCCCGAAAAGAGGCTCGCGAGGATCCCCAGGAGCAGCACGAGAATGACGATTTTCATGGCGGCCTAGTGTATCCCTCGCAAGCCGGCCGCGCGCCGTGAGGATCGGCGCGTTCACGTTCTCGCCCGGGCTGGGGCTCACGCTCGGCGCCGCCGCTTTGATCGCGCTGACGCTCTGGCTCGGGCGCTGGCAGGTTCAGCGCGGCGACGAGAAGGAGGCGCGCCAGGCGCTCCTCGAGGCGCGCGCCGCCGCGGGTCCGCTGGCGCTTACCGGGCCCGTGGACTCGGCCGAGGCGATCCTCTACCGTCGCGTGCACGCCTCCGGCGAGTGGCTGGCGCGCGGCCAGGTCTTCATCGACAACCAGGTTTTCGAGGGTCGCGCCGGATACTACGTGATGACGCCGTTGCAACTCGCAGGGAAGGAGGAAGCGGTCCTCGTGAATCGCGGCTGGATCGCGCGCGGGCCCGAGTACCCGCGCCCGCCCGCGGTAGCGGTTCCCGCGGGGCCGGCGCAGGTGAGCGGCATGGCGACGCTGCCCCCCAAGCGCTTCCTCGAGTTGGCGCCCGAAAATGTGCAAGGCCCGGTCCGCCAGAACCTTTCGCTTGACCGCTATCGCTCGGAGAGCGGCATCGCGATCCTGCCGGTGGTGGTGCTGGCCGATGCCCCCGCGCCAGGGCTCTCGGCCGTGCGCGAGAAGCCCGACGCCGGAGTCGAGAGGCATCGCGAATACTCGCTCACCTGGTTCTCGCTCGCGGCCACGACGCTGGTCCTCTGGATCGTCCTCAACCTGAAGAGGCGCTCGTGAAGATCGGGCCGCGCGCGAAGCTGCTCCTCCTCGTCGCGCTCTTCGCCGCGCCCATCGCCGCGTCGCTCTTCGCTTACAAGTTCATGCATCTCGAGCCGACGGCCAACTACGGCGAGCTGCTGCTGCCGCCCGCCTCGATCCCCGGGCATTCGCTGGCGCGCGCCGACGGGAGCGTCTTTCGATTCGCCGAGCTGAAGGACCGCTGGATCCTGGTCGCTTCGGATTCCGGCGCGTGCGCGGGGCCTTGCGCCGCCAAGGTCCACGCGATGCGGCAGGTGCGCCTCGCGCTGGGGCGCAACGCCTCGCGGGTGGCGCGCGTCTTCGTGGTGGACGACCTCGCTTCGCCGGATTCGCCGGCGTTCGCGCCGCTCGAGGAGCTCGTCATCGCGCTCACCCCGTGCGGGCTGGCCCTGCCGCCGGGCGCCGTGAACGACCGCGCCCACATCTACCTGGTGGATCCGCGCGGCAACGTGATGATGCGCTGGCCGGCCAACCCGCAGATGCGCGGGATGCTGAAGGACCTGGAGCGCCTGCTGAAGGCCTCGCAGATAGGTTGATGGGTTAAAATTGTCGGCTCCCATGCTCCAGCAAGCCACATCCCAGGTTCCCGGCATCGGTGTGCAGTTCTGGCGCCTCACGAAGCCGCGCGTGGTCTCGCTCATCGTGTTCACCGCAGTGATCGGGATGTTCCTCGCCACGCCACAACTGCCGCCCGCCGGCCTCGCCTTCGCGGCCACGCTCGGCATCGCCCTCGTGGCCGGTGCCGCGGCTGCGTTCAACTGCCTGGTCGAGCAGAAGATCGACGCGGCAATGGCGCGCACGCGCGGCCGCCCCACGGTGAACGGCACCATCTCGCAAGCGCAGATCATGCTGTTCTCCGGAGCCGTGGGCGGCCTCGGGCTCGCGATCCTGTGGCACGCGGTGAATCCGCTCACCATGTGGCTCACGCTCGCCACGTTCGTCGGCTACGCGGTGGTCTACACCGTGATCCTGAAGCCCGCCACGCCGCAGAACATCGTCATCGGCGGCGCCTCCGGAGCGATGCCCCCGCTGCTGGGCTGGGCGGCGATCAGCGGCGACGTGACCTTCCAGCCGCTCCTCCTCTTCCTCATCATCTTCGCGTGGACGCCGCCGCACTTCTGGGCGCTCGCGCTCTACCGGCGCAAGGAGTACGCGAATGCCGGCGTGCCGATGCTTCCGGTCACCCATGGCGAGGCGTTCACGCGCCTGCACCTCCTCCTCTATACGCTGCTCCTCACGGCCGCGACACTGCTCCCCTTCGCCACCGGCATGGCCGGGTGGTTCTACCTCGGCGTGGCGCTCGTGCTCGACGCGGTGTTCCTGGGCTATGCGATCGCGATCTGGCGCCGTTACAGCGACGCGCTCGCCAAGCGCACCTTCGGCTATTCGATTTTCTACCTCGCGATGCTCTTCGCCGGGCTGATGGTGGACCACTACCTGCCGGCCCTGCCGGGGTGAAAGCCGTGATGCGCATCGCCGCTCCTCTCGCTTGCGCCGCCATGGCGCTCGCCGGCTGCGACAAGATCGCGGGCTCGAAGACTCCGTTCAACGGGATCGACGTCACCGGCGCCGCCATGGGCCGCGAGCTGAAGCTCACCGACTTCAACGGCACGCCGCGCAGCCTCGCCGATTTTCGCGGGAAGGTCGTGGTTGTCACCTTCGGCTACACGCAGTGCCCGGACGTGTGCCCTACCACGCTCGCGGATCTCTCGTCGGCCGTGAAGAAGCTGGGCCCGGACGGCTCGCGCGTCCAGGTGCTCTTCGTCACGGTGGATCCGAAGCGCGACAAGCCGGAGCTCCTCAAGCAGTACGTTCCCGCGTTCAATCCCGGTTTCCTCGGCCTGTACGGCGACGAGGCGGCCACCAGGAAGGCGACCGGCGAGTTCAAGGTCTACGCGCAGGAGCGCCCCGGCAAGACCGCGGAGACCTACACCGTCGACCACACGGCGCAGACCTTTGCCTTCGACAGGGAAGGGCGTTTGCGGCTCGTCTTCGGTTACGGGGCGGCGCCGGAGGCGATGGCGTCGGACTTCAGGATCCTGCTCAACTCCTGAAAAAAAACGGGGCCGAAGCCCCGTTCAACCTCTATGCAGCGCGCCTCAGTGCAACGTGGCGAGCTGCTTCTTCATCTTCTGCATGGCCTTCGCCTCGATCTGGCGGATGCGCTCGGCCGAGACGCCGAATTCGGCGGCCAGCTCGTGCAGCGTCATCGGGTCGGACTCGGCAAGCCAGCGCGCCCTGATGATGCGGCGGCTGCGATCATCGAGGGCCAGCAATGCATTCTCGAGGCCGCGGCTCTTCAGCGACTCGGTCTGCTCGCGCTCGAAGTGGTCTGCGGGGCCTTCGGCCGCGTCGGTGAGGTAGGCGATCGGCGTCACGGCGAAATGGTCTTCGCCGTCCTCTGGAGAGGGATCGAGAGCGACGTCGCCGCCGCCCAGGCGCTGCTCCATCTCGATCACGTCGCTCTCCTTCACGTTGAGCGTCTCGGCGACCTGCTTGATCTCCTTCCTCGTCAACGCGGCGCTGGTCTTCTTCATGCTGCGCAGGTTGAAGAAGAGCTTCCTCTGCGCCTTGGTGGTGGCGATCTTCACCATCCGCCAGTTGCGCAGGATGTATTCGTGGATCTCGGCCTTGATCCAGTGGATAGCGAACGACGCGAGGCGCACACCGCGCTCCGGGTCGAAGCGCTTCACGGCCTTCATGAGGCCGATGTTGCCTTCCTGCACGAGGTCGGCGTGGGGCAGGCCGTAGCCCAGGTAATTGCGCGCCACGGAGACCACCAGGCGCAGGTGCGGCAGGACGAGGCCGCTAGCGGCCGCCACGTCCTCGGTCGCGCGGAGGCGCCGGCCGAGCGCTAATTCGCGCTCGGCGGTGAGCATGGGAATGGCGTTCACCGCCTGGACGTACGACTCCGGGCTGGTGACGGGGGGCAGGGCAAGCGGGAGAGACAGGCTGCTCATCGTGTTGATAAACCTCCTTGGTTCGGACTCCATTTTAGCACTCGTACCCTTGGAGTGCTAACCGGCGAAATTGTTCCTAGCGCGAGGGAGAAAATTGCCGAAGCTCTCGTCCCACGGCCCACCAGGCGCCGAAGAGGCCGAGGAGAGCGGCACTCCCCACGATCAGCGCGCAGCCAAAGGCCGAGATAAAAACAACCTTGATTTCATCTGAATATCCTGGAGTGAGCGCTCGCAACTCTGATCCGATCCAGAGTGCCACCAACCAGCTGAGGCCGACGGCAGTGGCTCCGGCCAGGACGCCCTGTGCCAGCCCGTGGTAGAGGAAGGGGCGCCGGACGTCCGAAGCCGTGGCCCCGATCAGCTGGCTTACCTCGATCTCCTGGCGCTGCGAGACGACCTGCAGGCGGATCAGGTGCCCGACGATGAAGGCAACCGCTGCGCCCAGCACCACGGCGACGAGTGCCAGGGCGCGGTTGCCGAAGCGGATCCAGCGCCCGAGGCGGTCCGACCATTCGAAATCCGCAACGACCTGGTCCACTTTCGGAAGCTTCGACCACGCGGCCTTCGCCTCCGTGAGCCTCGCGGGGTCGGTGCTCTTCACGCGCACCGTGAATGCATGCGGAAGGGGATTGCGGTCGAGGCTCGCGAGGAGCTCCGCGAGGTGCGTCGTCGCCTTCAGCTCCTCGAGGGCCTCGACGCGCGAGACGAATTTCACCCCAGCCGCCTCCGGGTGGGAGCGCAGCGCCTCGCCCACGCGGCGCACGTCCTCGTCATTGGCGTCCAGCGCGAGGTAGACGTTCACGTGCGGGTCGGTCTCGAGGCCCGAGGTCACCGTGCCCGCGCTGCGCAGCGCGACCGCCGCCAGCACCGGCAGCGTGATCGCCACCGCGAGAACCAGGATCGAGAACGCCGCGCCGAGGGGTTGCGCGCCGAGGCGCCGGAGTGCGTCCGCGAACGCGTGCACATGCAAGCGCAGCCACACGCTCACGCGCCCACCGCCTCGAGCAGCGTGCCGCCGGCGAGCGTGAGCCGGCGGCACTCCAGGCGCGCGAGGCTCGACTCGTCGTGGCTGGAGAGCAGGACGGTCACGCCCACCTGGTGGAAGGAGCCGAAAAGCTCGAGAATCGCGCGCGCGTAGTCCGCGTCGAGGTTGCCGGTCGGCTCGTCGGCGACGAGGATCGCGGGCCGGTTCACGATGGCGCGCGCGATGCACAAGCGCTGCTGCTCGCCGCCGGAAAGCGCCACCGGCATCGCCTTCTCGCGCGGGAGGAGGCCCACCTTGTCGAGCGCGGCGCGCACGCGCCTGGCGATCTCATCGCGCGCCGAGCCGGCCACCCGCAGCGGCAGCGCCACGTTCTCGAACGCGTTCCTGTCGAAGAGAAGCTTGTGGTCCTGGAAGACGAAACCGATGCGACGGCGCAGCACCGCGAGCGCCGTCTCGCCGAGCGCGCCCAGGTTCTGGCCGTGGACCACGACCGTGCCGCTCGAGGCGCGCTCGATGCCCGCCGCGAGCTTGAGGAGCGTCGACTTGCCGGCACCCGAATGTCCGGTGACCGCGACCATCTCGCCCGCGGCGATCTCCACCGTCACTTCGCGCAGCGCCTCGTGGCCGCCCGGGTAACGCTTCGCCACCGACGAAAACTGGATCACGCGAACAGCGCCTCGACGAAGTCCGCGGCGATGAATACGCGCAGGTCCTCGGCCTTCTCGCCCAGGCCGATGAAGCGGATCGGCACCGGATGCTCGCGCGCGATCGCCGCGACCGCGCCGCCCTTGGCGGTGCCGTCGAGCTTGGTCACTACGAGCCCGGTGAGGCCGAGCGCCTCGTCGAAGGCCTTCACCTGGCGCACCGCGTTCTGGCCGGTGTTGGCGTCGAGGACCAGCCACGTCTCATGGGGCGCGGCGGCGTCGGCCTTCGCCATGACGCGCTTCACCTTGCGGATCTCGTCCATCAGGTGCGATTGCGTCGTGAGGCGGCCCGCGGTATCCGCGAGGACGATATCGATTCCCTTGGCGCGCGCCGACTGGATCGCGTCGAAGATCACCGCGGCCGAGTCGCCCTTGTCCTGCGAGACCACGATCACGTTGTGCCGCCGTCCCCATTCGGTGAGTTGCTCGCGCGCGGCGGCGCGGAACGTGTCGCCCGCCGCCAGCAGCACCGACTTGCCCTGCGACTGGAAGAGCCGCGTGAGCTTGGCAATGGTGGTGGTCTTGCCCGCGCCATTCACGCCCGCCAGCAGGATCACGAAGGGCTTGGGTCGCTCGGCGGGGAGCGGCTTCTCCAAGGGCGCCAGCAGCGCCACGAGCGCCGCTTTGAGCTCGCCTTCGAGCTGCGAAGAATCCTCCAGGCGCTTGTCGCGCTGCGCCTTGCGCAGCGACGCGATCAGGCTCTGCGTCGCGGCGACGCCCACGTCCGCCTCGAGCAGCTGCGACTCGAGCTCCTCGTAGAGCGCCTCGTCGATCTTCGGGTGCGTGCGCAGCACGCCGAGGGCGCCCTTCCAGCGCGCCCGGGTGAGCTCGAGATCCTTGCGAAGGAACGAGGCGAGGCCCGAGCCGGCGCCGGGTTCGGTCGGGGTCTTCTTGGAAAACAGGGGAGGCATGGGGGCGGCCGGGAGACGGGCGATGGGGCGGGAGACCGAATATTTTACGGTATCCTTCGACGATGACCGCCTCCGGGCGCAACCGCGTTCGCATCATCGCCGGCAAGTGGAGGAGCCGACTGGTCAGCTTCCCGCCCGCCGCTCAACTCCGACCGACTCCCGACCGCGTCCGTGAAACCCTCTTCAACTGGCTCGGCCAGCGCCTCGACGGGCGCGTATGCCTCGACCTCTTCGCCGGCAGCGGCGTCCTCGGCTTCGAGGCGCTGTCGCGCGGCGCCGCGCGCGTGGTGATGGTGGAGGGCGAGCGTGAGATCGCCAAGGGGTTGCGCGAGTCGGCGCGCGTCCTCGAGGCAGAAGGCCTGGAGATAGTCCAGTCGGATGCGCTCCAGTACGTGGGGCGCAGTCGCGACAAGTTCGACGTGGTGTTCGTCGACCCGCCGTTCGCGAGCGACCTCGCGGTGCGCGCGACTGCGCTCCTGCCCGCGATCCTGAATCCCGGCGCGCGCGTGTACATCGAGAGCGCCGCGGCTCTCGACCTGCCCGCGCCGTGGCGGCTCCTGCGCGACGACCGCGCCGGGGCGGTACGCTATGCCCTCTACGAGACGACTCCATGACCAACACCCGCGCCGTCTATCCCGGCACCTTCGATCCCATCACCAACGGCCACGAGGACCTGATCCAGCGCGCCTCGCGCCTCTTCGCCCATGTCGTGGTGGGCGTGGCCCACAGCCAGTCGAAGCGTCCCTTCTTCTCGCTGGAGGAGCGCGTGACGCTCGCGCGCGAGGTTCTCGAGCCCTACAAGAACGTCTCGGTGCTGGGCTTCTCCGGGCTCCTCTCGGAATTCGTGAAGGAGCAGTCGGCGGGCGTGATCCTGCGCGGGCTGCGCGCGGTGTCGGACTTCGAATATGAATTCCAGCTGGCAGGGATGAACAGGCGGCTCGCCCCGGGAGTCGAGACGCTTTTCCTCACGCCTTCCGACAAGTACCTGTTTCTTTCCGCCACCATCGTGCGAGAGATCGCGGTGCTGGGCGGCGACATCTCCTCGTTCGTGCATCCGCTCACCGCCGAGCGCATGCGCGCCAAGATCGGGCGCGGCGAGGCGGGGCCCGCGTAGATGGCGCTCAAGATCACCGACCAGTGCATCAACTGCGACGTGTGCGAGCCGGAGTGCCCGAACGGCGCGATCTCCATGGGCGCGGAGATCTACGTGATCGACGCGGGCCGATGCACCGAGTGCGTGGGCCACTTCGAACAGCCGCAGTGCCGGGAGGTATGCCCGGTGGACTGCATTCCGCTCGATCCCGACCACGCCGAGTCGCGCGAAGCGCTGCTCGCGAAGTACGAGAGCCTCACGGCCGCGAAGGCCGCCGGCTAGGCGAGCGAGGGCTCGCGCGACTCGAGGAGCGCCAGCAGGTCCTTCTGGTGCGCCTCCCACTGCTCGCGCTGCGCCGAGACGTCCGCCGCAAGCCGCTTCATCTCTTCCAGCTTGGTGAGGAGGTCGACCTCCGCGTTCTGGATGCGCCCCATGCCTTCGATGCGCGCGTTCGACTGCTCCTGGTAGGCGTTGATCTGCGCTTCAAGCGGTCGGATGAACCCGCCCATCCACGCTCGCGTCTCGCGCGAGGCGATCTCGAAGACGTGTACCACCTGCAGCGCGACGGTATCGAAGAAGACCGTGCCCAGCGCCTTGCGGCTCTTGAGGAAGAGGTTGGAGCCGCCCTTGAACTCGCGCGCGCAGTGTTCCTCGAGGCGGTCGAGCTCCACGAGGAAGCGTTCAGTGGTGAACGGCGCGGCCTCGACCAGCGCGATCTTGTACTCGACAGTCATCTTCTGGCTCACCGTCGCCATGACCTTGCGCGCCTCCTGGACCACGTCGATCGCGCGCGTGATGCGCTCGCGCGACTCGCGGAAGAATCCGTCCAGCACCTCGCCGATCCTCTTGGAGAACGCGCTTCCCGCGACCGCCCGGCGCGCATGCATCGCCGCGGCGCGCGCCGCCCCGGGATCGAGGAGCCGCTCCAGCTCGTCGGCGTTGCGATTGTGGGCGCCGCGCAAGCCCGTCATCATCGCGCGCGCCTGCTCGATGCGCCCGCGCTCGACGCCGGCCTTCTTCGCGAGGAGCTCGATCAGCTTCTGGTTCTTGCCCTGCAGCGCCGCCAGTGTCTCGAGCTGCTCGTTGGCGAACGCGAGGCGGCTCGTGGTGAGCGCGTGGATCTCCGCGAGCACACCGTGCGCCTCGGCACGCACCGCGGTGGCGTGGGCGAGGCGGCGCTGGTGCACCATGCCGCGCGAAAGGGCCTGCTCGAGGCGATACAGGCGGCTTTTCAGGAGCGCGTCGCCGTCGGCCGCCATCTTGGCGGCAAGGCCCTGCTTGGCGGAGAGCGCGAAGATGCGCGTGGGCGCGATCCCCAGGGCATCGGCCACCGACTTCACCTGCCGGTCGATCTCGGTCAGCACCGCGCCTTCGCCCGTGCCCGCTTCGCGCAGGCCATCGATCTTGTTGAGGACCACGAAGCAGGTGTCCTCGATCCCGCCCACGGTGGCGACGTGCTCGCTCCACAACGCCTTGTCCACCGGCGTGATCGAGCTTTCCGCCGATACGATGAAGACGATCGCCGCCGCGTCGGGCACGCGGTGGAAGGAAAGCTCCGGTTCGGAGGCAAGCGTGTTGAAGCCGGCGGTGTCGAGGAGCGTCACGCCCGCGGCCAGCAGCGCGTGCGGAAAGTTGATCACCGCGTAGCGCCAGCGAGGAACCGCGGCGCCGCGCACCTGCTTGAGTTGCGTAAGCGCTTCGCACGCGGCGGCGAGGGTTTCGGGCCTGGCCGGATCGAGCGGCACCTCGTGCCATTCCGCGAGCGAGAGCTGGTATTCGCGCAGCGCCCGCGTGGTGTC
>JBBRQA010000033.1:0-22284 GCA_038227085.1 Burkholderiales bacterium
CCGGCGGGTAGGACGCGCCGCGCAGCCCCCGCTTCACGCGGAACTCGAAGCTCATGTTGGCCTCCGAGACCGGGAGGCATTCCGCGAGCCTGCGCATGCCGCCCTTCATGGCCGCGGGGAGCAGCGCGCCGTACCAGCGGGCGACGCCGAGCGCCTTGAAGGGATCATAGCCCGCGAAGAGCTCGTCGCCGCCGTCTCCGCCCAGCGCCACGGTGATCTCGCGCCGCGCGAACTCGCAGAGCTGGTAGGTGGGCACGATCGACGGGTCGGCGAAGGGCTCGTCGAGGCGCCCGAGCACGAGCGGCACCAGCTCGCGCGCGCGATCGACGCTCAGCATCTCCTCGTAGTGGCGCGTGCCGAAGTGCCTGGCGACTGCGCGCGCCTGCGCGGACTCGTCGAAGCTCGGCTCGTGAAAGCCGATCGAGAACGTGCGCACGTTTTCGGCCGGGATCTCGCGCGCCATGAACGCGAGGATCGCGCTGGAATCGACGCCGCCGCTCAGGAAGACCCCCAGGGGGACGTCGCTCATGAGGCGCCGGCGCACCGCCTGCGCGAGGAGGTGGCGCAGCTCTTCGCCCCAGGCCGCCTCGGGATTCGCGGGAATGTCGCGCGGCGGCTCGATCGCGAATTCCCAGTACTTGCGCACCACGACCTCGCCCGCCCGGTCGAGCGCGAAGACCATCTGGTGCCCGCCCGGCAGGCGCCGGACGCCCGCGTAGAGCGAACGCGGCGCGGGAATGAACCCGTACGCGAAGAGCTTCTTCAGCGACATTCGATCGATGTCGCGCGGCACTCCGGGATGGCGCGCAAGCGCGGTGAGCTCGGAGGCGAACGCGAAGAGCCCGGGCCGGCAACAGTAATAGAGCGGCTTCTTGCCGAAGCGGTCGCGCGCGAGGAAGAGCCGCCGGCGCGCCGCGTCGTAGATCGCGAAAGCGAACATGCCGTTCAACCTGAGCGGCAGCCCCTCGCCCCACTCCTCGTAGCCGTGGACCAGGACCTCGGTGTCGGAGTGGTCGGAGCGGAACACGTGGCCCTTCGCGACCAGGGCCGCGCGCAACTCCAGGTGATTGTAGATCTCGCCGTTGAAGATTACCGCGACGTCGCGGGTCTCGTTCCACATCGGCTGCTCGCCGCCCTCGAGGTCGACGATCGCGAGGCGCCGGTGCAGCAGGTGGACGTTCGCGGCCGGGTCCACATGGATGCCCTCCCCGTCCGGCCCGCGGTGGGCGATCGCCGCTCCCATCGCGCGAAGGTCGGCCAGGGTGCCCGCGCCGACGAATCCCGCCAGGCCGCACATCTCAGGAGGGATCGGAGCCGAGGTTCGTCGTGCTCTTCACGAGATACACGGCCTTCCCCTGCGACTCGTAGTACGTGCGCATGATGATCTCGGCGAGGAGGCCCATGAGGAGACTCATCCCGCCGGTGATCACGAGGAGCACCACCAGCAGCGGCAGCGGCGTCTGGATGAACGACGTGTTCTCGAAGTACTTGAGGTAGACCGCCCAGAGCCCCGCGAGGAATGCGATCCCGATCGCGGCCAGGCCCGCGCCGCCGAAGATGTAGATGGGCCGGCTCGCATAGCGCGCGAGGAACTGCACCACCATCAGGTCGAGCAGCACCTTCACGACCCGGTCGACGCCGTAATTCGATTCGCCGTGGAGGCGCGGATGATGGCTCACCGCGACCTCGGCGATCTTTCCGCCTTCCCACGACGCGTAGATGGGGATGAAGCGGTGCATCTCGCCGTAGAGCTTCACACCCTTCACGACGTCCTTTCGGTACGCCTTCAGCGAGCACCCGTAGTCGTGCAGGTGCACGCCCGAGATGCGCGAGATCAACACGTTCGCCACGCGGCTGAGGAGGTTGCGCCGCAGCGCATGGTCCTTGCGGTCCTTGCGCCACCCCGAGACCACGTCGTAGCCCTCGTCGAGCTTGGCGAGGAGCTTGCCAATGTCGGCCGGATCGTTCTGCAAGTCGCCGTCCATCGGGATGATGATCTCGCCGGACGCATAGCGGATGCCGGCCATCATCGCGGCGGTCTGCCCGAAGTTGCGCCGGAAGTGGACGACCTTGACGCGCGGGTCGGTGCGCGCGAGGGCGTCGAGCTCGCGCTCGGAGCCGTCGCTGCTGCCGTCGTTCACGAGGACGATCTCGAAAGGCCTGCCGAGCGGCTCGAGCGCCGCCACCAGGCGCTCGTAGAGCGGCTGGATGTTGCGCACCTCGTTGTAGAGCGGGATCGTGATGGAGAGCATGGACATCGCTACAGTGTACCCAGCGCCTCGCGGTCGAACACGTAGAGGCTGCCGCCGACGACAGCGACCGGGCGCGCGTTGCGCAGCGCCCCATAGGGATCGCTCGCGACGAAGCCCGCGAGCAACGTGGCGGAAACGACGAGGTAGCGCGGCCCGGTGGCCGACGCGGCCGGCGCGCGCAACGGGAAGTAGCTCGGCATGCGTGCGTAGCGGACGCCGTACGACTCCGGAATGGCCGAGCCCCAGTAACCGAGCGCGACCTGGTCGATCCCCCGCTCGCGCATGAAGGTGCGCAACGCGATCAATCCCTGTCCCCAGTCGGTGCTCGAATCCACCAACGTCTCGTACGACGCGCGGCCCGCGGCGTATTCACTGAGGTAGGAGAGGAAATAGGGGTATGGCCGCAGCGACGAAAGAAGAAATGCCGCGAACACGACCGCGAGGGTGGCGCGAACCGCGCTGGTGCCCGCCCGCCAGAAGGGCGCCACGCCCTGCGCCACGAGGATTACGAGGAGCGGCAGGAGCGGCAGGGCATGCCGCGAGCCGACGTTCAACGGCGCGACGATCAAGGCGGCGAGGAAGAACGCGGCCGCCGCCGCGGGGGCGCGCGCGCCGTGGGCGAGCCATTCGCGCGCGCGGCCGTAGCGCGCTGCGCGCCATGCGCCGAACATCGCGATGGCGGCGAGGACATGCAACGCGACCGGCGTCTTGAGGGCGATGGCAATGGGAAAGAAGTACCAGCGTCCGCCCGCGTAGTGCGCGCCCCACAGGAATGCGTCGCGCCCACCCGCCCCGCCGGCGCCCGCCGCGAGCCCCGCCCGGAATTCGGCGAGGCGCCAGTCGCCGAGGTACACCAGGACCAGCGTCGCATAGGCGACCGCGGCGAAAATCGGCACCGCGACCGCGATCGCTCGCCCCCATGCGGGATCGCGCCATCGTCCCGAGGCGGCTTCGAGCGCCAATAGCATCGCGAGGACCGGACCCAACACGAGGCCGCTGTACTTCACGCTCGCGGCGAAGGCGAAGGCGAGCGCCGCGAGCGCGACCCGCGCGTGCGTGGGCCTTCGGACCGCCCAGTCGAGCGCGTAGGCGCCGACGAGCACGCCGAACGCGAGCGGAACGTCACTGTAGGCCACGCCCGAGTGGGCGAGCATGTCGGGAAGGAAGGCCACCAACGCCGCCGCGAACAACGCCGCCCGTTCGCCCAGGTGGCGCCTGCCGAGCAGGAAGGTCGCAAGCACCGTGAGCACGCCAAACCCGAGGCCGACGATGCGTGTCAACCACGCGAGGCGCTGCGGATCGTTCCCCGCTTCAAAGAATAGCGCGCGTGCGTAGAGGTAGTGGGGCAAGCCCGTGGCGCGCGCCACCTCCTCCGGAGGGTAGTTGACGCCCGCGAGGTAAAGCGGGATCCCGTACAGGTACTGGGGCAGGCGCGGATGGTCCTTCACCAGGCCGAAGTCTCCGGTGTGCAGGCCGCGCGCTCCGACCGCCGGAAACACGATCTCGTCGAAGGTGGTCGAGGTGTACAGCATCGCGCTTCCCGCGATGGCGAGGAAAGCGAGGATGAGCAGGACGAGGAGGCGCCGAGGGGATGGAATCGCGCGCGGGGCGGGCATGGCGCTCATGGGCGGGGTCATTATACGGGGGGCGATCACGCGAGGCCCCAAATTGACCCGGCCCGGGCAATCATTGTCTAATGAACCGGCGCAAAACCAATGGAACGCTGTTCCATATGCAGGAACCATGACCACCAAGACCCAGACCACCACCACCCATTACCACATCCAGAAGAAGCGCCGTGCCGAGTTCATCGAGGAGTGGCGCAAGCACCAGCAGAGCGTGATCCGCAAGGAGGACGTGGCGCTCGTGCCTACCGCGCGCGGCATGCGCACCGGGGTCTACATGGGCTGGGACGGCGACCGTCCGACCAGGAGCCTCGACGCGCTGGTGCACGAGGTCGACCCCGGCACGGTGACCACCATCCACCGCCATTCCTGGGACGCGATCCTCTTCATGGTCGAGGGCGCGGGCTGGACCGAGGTGGACGGCGTGCGCTACGACTGGAAGGCCTGGGACGCGATCCACATCCCGGCGTGGAGCTGGCACCGCCACGGCAACGACGGCAAGAAGACCGGGCGCTTCATGAGCTATTCCTCGGAGCCCACGCTGTGGACGCTGGGCATGAGCCTGATCGAGGACCGCGGCCACGAGAAGTTCGAGTGCCTCCCGCCCCGCCCGCCCTTCTCCGGCGGCATCGAGGGCGATGATCCGTACGCGCGTCGCCTGCGCCGCCTCGCGGTGGAGACGAAGAAGCGCCGCTCCGGGCGCATCCACACGCCCTACGACGAGCAGGAGATCCTCGCTACACCGCGCGGCACGCGCACCAAGTTCCTGAACGACCGCGCCATCGGCAATGAGGCCTCGGGCCTCACCCAGGTGATGATCCAGTTCGCGCCCGGCAAGACGCAATCGCTGCATCGCCATCCGGGCGAAGCGTGGCTGTACGTGGTCGAGGGCCACGGGCACAGCTTCATGGGCACGGCGCCCGACCAGGGTGAGCACCACCGCTGGAAGAAAGGCGACCTGATCGTGGTCGACCACTTCCTCTGGCACCAGCACTTCAACGACGACCCGGACAACCAGTGCCGCCTGGTGCGAATCCACATGTTCGACTCGATCCTCGAGACGATGCGCGCGTTGATGGACCCGATGGTCCTCTTCGAGGAAGCGGAGGACACGCTGGTATCCATGCAGGAGATGTCGCGCATCGAATGGCCGGACGACAAGCGGCCCGAGTGATGGAGCGCGCCAGGAATGCCCTTCCCCCGGGCGTGCTCTCGATGCACGTGCTGCCAGCGGAGCACCACGACCGCGACTGGGACGCGATCATCGTCCCGCGCGAGGTGAAGGAGAGGCTCCTCGCGCAGGCGCTCCTCGTGCTGCAGCACGGCCGCAAGCTTTCGATGCTGTCAGGATTGCCGCACGGGCTCATCGTCCTCGCCGGACCGCCGGGCACCGGCAAGACCACCATGGCGCGGGGGCTCGCGCAGGTGGCGTCGCTCGCGCTCGCGCGCGAGGGCGCGACGACCCTCCTCGAGATCAACCCGCACGCTTTCCCAAGCGACATGCTGGGCGAATCGCAACGCAACGTGACCCGCCTCCTGACCGAGACCATTCCCGAGATCGCGGCGCGGCGCCCGTTCACCGTGGTGCTGATCGACGAGGTCGAGAGCTTCGCGGTGAGCCGCTCGGCGGCGTCCTTCGAGGCGAACCCGGTGGACGTGCATCGCGCCACCGACGCGGTGCTGCTCGGCATCGACGAGATCGCCAAGAAGCTGCCCGCGGTGCTCTTCGTCACCACCACCAACTTCATCGAGGCCGTCGACGCGGCCTTCCTGTCGCGCGCCGACCTGGTCATGCGCTTCTCGCTCCCGGATACGGCGACGATCGCGAAGATCCTCGAGAGCGCGATCGGCGAGCTCGCCGTTCAATGGCCCGCGGTCGCACCCCTGGCGCAGGACGGGGCGCGCATCGCCGAGCTCGCCGCGATGTGCGAGGGCTGGGACGGGCGCCGCGTCCGGAAACTTGTGCTCGCCGCGCTGGCCCAACGCCTGGAGGTCGCGCGCGATCCGTCGAAACTCGCGTGGAACGACTTCGTCGAAGCGGCGCGCAAGAAGGGCGGCGTCGAATGGGCCGGCGGCGTCGCGCGGGGCGCGCGCGAGATGTTCCCCGACGTGCCCAAACACCTCATGCACGATCACGACCATGGCCACGGCCATGCCACTCACACGCGCCAACACGACGACGATGACCATTCGCACTAGAGTCCTGCTCGCTTCATTGGCCCTGGTTTGCAATGCGCCCAGCGCCTGGGGTGAGGAGTACCCCACCAAGCCGATACACGTGATCGTTCCCTATGCGGCGGGCGGCGGCGTGGATCTCCTCGCGCGCCTCGTGGGCCAGCAGTTGGGCGAGCGCCTCAAGCAAGTGATCATCGTCGAGAACCAGGGCGGCGGCAGCAACACCATCGGCATGCGCACGGTGGCCAACGCCCCCAAGGATGGCTACATGCTTGGCATCGCGACGCCGGTCTTCGTGATGACGCCGTCCCTCATCAAGAACCATCCATACGACACGTTGAAGGATTTCACACCCGTCGCGATGATCGGCTTCACGCCCATGGTGCTGGTGGTCCATCCGAGCGTGCCGGCGAAAACCACGAAGGAGTTCATCGCGCTCGCCAAGGCGAAGCCGGGCTCGCTCAACTTCGCTTCCCTCGGCGCGGCGACGACGCAGGGCCTCTCCGCATCGATGTTCAATTTCATGACAGGCATCGACGCCGTGCAGATTCCCTACAAGGGGAGCGCACCGGGCACGACCGATCTCCTCGCCGGCAACGTGCAGTTCATGTTCAACGCCTTGCCGTCGATGCTGCAGCACATCCGCGCCGGAAAGATGCGCGCGCTCGGCGTGAGCGGCGCGAAGAGATCCCCCGAGCTTCCGGACGTGCCGCCGATCATGGAGACCGTGCCGGGCTACGAGGTGACGACGTGGTACTCGTTCGTCGCGCCGGCGGGGACGCCCAAGGCCGTGGTCGACCGCTTGAACAAGGAGATCTCGGCGATCGTCGAGAGCCCCGAGATGAAGAAGAAGCTGCAGGAGCAGGGCGTGGACGCAGAAGCCATGACCCACGAGGAGCTCACCGCCCTCTTCAAGAGCGAGGCCGCGAAGTGGGGGAAGGTGATCCGCGACATGAAGATCCAGCCGGAGTGAGCAGGGCGAGATGTGCGACGGCATCGGCTACGAGGTGCTGGAAGACGTGGCGCGGCTGCCGCTACGCCTGGTGAGCCGCTATCGAAGGCTCACCGCGTAAGCGTATGCGTCATCAACGTCGGCGACAAGCTGCAGCACGACAACCTCGGCAAGCCCGACATGAAAATGGCTTGGATCGCGAAGGGCTTCGGCGTCGAGGCAGAAGTGGCGCGCTCGCCCGCGGAGCAGACGGCGGCGCTCGCACGTGGGCGTCGCGTGGGTCGACCCGCCATGGATCCCGACCCTCTAGCGGAGCGCAGCCGCGCGCTTGCGCCTCTTCAGCGCGCCTTAGCGAACACCGACTCGTAGAGCTTCTCCCACTTCTCCGACTGGTCGAGGATCATCGCGGGATCGACGACGCGCAGCGAGTCGGCCGGCAGCGGGCCCCTCAGGGTGCGGCTCGCGGGCATGAAGCCGCGTTCCACCAGCATGCGCTGCGCCTCGTCGCCCAGCATGAAATCATAGTAGAGGAGCGCCGCGTGCGGGTGCCGCGCGTGCTTCGTTATCGCGAGGCCATTGGCGCGCGCCACGGCGGGCGCAATCACGAACCAGTCGAGAGGCGCGCCGCGGCGCTTCACCTGCTCGGCGGTGAAGTTGTACACGGTGAGGGCGAGCGGCACTTCGCCGGAGGCCACCAGGTTGGTGAGGAGCGTATGCCCCTTGCGCACCGAGACGCCGTTGTCGGCGACCACCTTCCGGAAGAGCTTCACGCCCGCCTCCTCGCCCAGCTGCGAGAGCACCACTGCGAACCAGTCCTCGTCGGAGGCCTCGATGCCGAGCCTGCCCTTCCACTTGCGATCGAGTAGATCGGCGTAGGTCTTCGGCAAGTCCTCCCGCTTCACGGCCGGCGTGTTGTACGCCTGCACGAACACGTTCAAGCGCGAGCCCGCCCACTCGCGATGCGCCGGCAACGCGGCGGCGATGAGGCCCGCGTGCGTTGGGGAGCGCACCGCCTGCAGGAGTCCCTCGCGATGCAGACTCTCGAGCGGCGGCGCGTTGGTCTCGACGATGTCGACCTCGTGGCGTCCGGCGCGCGCCTCGGTCACCACGCGCTGCAGGACCTTGTCGGAAGCCGCGCGCCAGAGCCTCACGCGGATGCGGTGCTTCGCCTCGAATGCGCCGTTCAGCGCCGCCATATCTTCCAACGTGAGCGAGGTGTATACGTCGAGCACGCCGCCTTCCCTGCGCGCGCCCTCGGCGAGGCGCTGGGCGCGGTCGGCGCCTTCGTACGACGCGATGTCGGATACCGGCGACGCCCACGCCGCCAGCGTCCCGCAGAGCGCGCAGAGCGCGCAGAACGCGCAGAACGCCGCGGCCGCGCGGCGCGTCATCGATCCGCCGCTTCGGGCGTGCGCGACGCTCCGTGTTGCGCGAGAGCGGTCGCGAACGGCATGTCGCGCGGCGTGACCATCGACAGCGCGCGCACCCTCTGCGCCGCGGGATCGAGGCCCGGCAGCTCGCTCGCCTCCCCCGCGACCCGGGCCGCGTCGAGCAGGCGCTTCCTCGTCATGATGATGCCGTTGTCGCTGGAGACGAGCTTCTCGCGCGCGCGGTCCTCGATCGGGCCCATGCTCTCCTGCACCGCCGCGTCCTGCACGCCCACGCGCATTACGCCCGAGAACGTCTTGCGCGCTTTCTGCGCATCGCGGTCGATGAGGTAGTCGTTGCCCTTGTTGGCGACCGGCAGGAAAGTCCCCGGCACGAGCGGAACGTGCACTCCGCGACCTTCCGCGACGCCCGCCAGCTCGAGCGCCGTGAGATCGCGGCGCGGATGATAGTCGATGTTGAACACCCAGCAATTCTCGTCATCCATGGGAACCCACGCGTGGCCGCCGCAGGGGTTGTCGCCATAGGGCGGGAAGAGGTTGAAGCACGGCATGAGGAATTGCGTGACGCGCCAGAAGTAGCGGTCTTCGCCCACCTTGCGCCGCGTGGTGATGTGCAGCCCCGCCGGCGAAACCGTGGGCAGGAAGGCGGGGTGCGGATCGCCCTTGATCATCGCCGCGCTTTCCGCGTCGCGCTTGAGGAGCGGATCGTCGCCCACCGAGTAGCGGTGCAGGAAAGTCGAATGGATCGAGTCGAGGCCGCCCTCCATCGCCTGCAGGAAGTTGCATTCCTGCAGCTGCTTGCTCACGTGGCGTCGCGCTCGCGGCAACGCGGTCCACTCGTAAGCGGGCGGCGCCGGGCGCTGCGCGGCGGGGCCCATGTAGATCCACACCACGCCGCCCAGCTCAACGCACGGATAGCTCTTCAGGCGGATCTTGTTACAGAAGCCGCTCGCGGCCGGCTCCGAGGGCACGTCGACGCACTGGCCGCTCACGTCGTACTTCCAGCCATGATAGGGACAGCGGATGCCCTCCTCCTCGTTGCGCCCGAAGAAAAGGCTCACGCCTCGATGCGCGCAGAACTCGTCGACGAGGCCCACGTGCCCGCGCGTGTCGCGGAAGGCGACGAGGCGCTCGGAGAGCACGCGCACCCGCACCGGCGGGCAATCCGGCTCGGCAAGCTCCGCGGCGAGAAGCGCCGGCAGCCAGTAACGCCGCAAGAGCGTGCCCATCGGGGTCCCGGGCCCGGTGCGGGTGAGCGTTGCGTTTTCCTGCGCGGTGGTCATGGCGATCTCACGGGGGGGCCGCGGGCGCGCGGCCCTGCATGGTTTCCTCGTAAAGCTTGGTCCAGCGGTCGTAGTCGATGATGATCGCAGTCGGATCGATGAAGGTGAGCTTGAATGGCGCGAGCTGGCTCGTCTTGGCGCGGCTGGACACCAGATGCCCCAGCTCTTCCATGATCGACAGCCCATCGCCCAGCATGAACTCGTAGAAGAGGAGCGCCGCATTCGGGTGCGGCGCGCTACGCGCGATGCCAATCCCGTTGGTAGCGGCGACGGTCGGCGCGAGCGCGATCCAGTCGACCGGCGCGCCGGAGCGCTTCGCCTGCTCGGGCAGGTAGCTGTAGAGCGCGAGCGCAAACGGCACCTCCCCCGCGGCGATCAGGTTCACGATCTGCGAGTTGCCCATGCGCACCGATATGCCATTGGTGGCGACCAGCTCGCGGAAAAACCGCAGCCCCTTCTCATCGCCCATCGCGTGCACCAGCGTCACGAACCATTCCTGCTCCTTGCCCTCGATCGCGAGGCGCCCCTTCCAGCGCGGGTCGAGGAGATCGGCGTAGCTGCGCGGCAGCTCCTCGCGCTTCACCCGCGCGGTGTTGAACCCATTCACGAAGATGTAGACGCGCGGCCCGGCCCACTCGCGATGCGGCGCGACGGCCTCGGGAATCAGCGTCGCATGCAGGGGGGAATCGACCGGCTGCAGGAGCTTCTCACGATGCAGCGCCTCCATCGCCACCGACGGGTTGTGCACCACGTCCACCTCGTGGCGTCCGGCGCGCGCCTCCGCGACCACGCGCTGCAGCACTTTCGCCTTGCCGGAACGCCAGACATTCACGCGCACCGCGTAGCGCCGCTCGAACTCGGCCACCAGGCGGCGCAGGTCCTTGTCCACCATCGAGGAATATAACGTGAGCGTGCCCTCGTGCCGCGCCGCTTCGGCGAGCTCGCGCGTGCGTTGGGCAGGAGCCTGTGCGGCGGCGTGCAGCGCGACGCATGCCGCGATCGCGGCCAGCACTCGCTTTGCCGCCATCGTGTCCGCGTCAGGCTTTCAGCGCTGCGAGCACCGCATCCGGCGTGAGCGGAACGCGCCGGATGCGCGCGCCCACCGCGTCGTGCAGCGCATTGGCGATGGCCGCGGCCACTGGGCGCGTCGCGGGCTCCCCCGCGCCGCGCGAGCGCGCTTCGGGACGGTTGCCGACGATCACGATGTCGATCGCGTCGGGGACCTCGGTCATGTCGACGATCGGATAGCTGATCCAGTCGGCCGATAGCACGCGCGTCGCGTCGAAGCGCACCGCCTCGTGCATCGCGCGGCTCATGCCTTGGATCAGGTTCGCCTCGATCGTGCCGCGCAGGCTAAGCGGGTTCACGACGAAACCGCAATCGTGCGCGCAGGTAAAGCGCGTGACACGATAGCGCCCGGTTTCGCGATCGACCGCGACCTCGGCCACGACCGCGACCGCGGTGCCGTTGCGCGGCGCGTAGGCGATGCCCTGGCCGCGTGCGATGCGCCCGCGCGGCGCGCGCGGCGCGGCATGCGCCTCCCACCCCGCTTTCGCCGCGCACGCCTCGACTACGGCTTTGTCGCGTGCATCGCCCAGGTAGCGCAGGCGGAACGCGACGGGATCCATGCCGGCCGCGTACGCGACCTCATCGGCGAACGACTCCGAGGCGAAGCAGGTCGACATGCCGTCGGGATCGCGCAGGTGCGCGGTGCGAAGCCCGGTCGCCATCGAGCGATTCCAGTCGACGATGTGGCTCACGCGCCGCGCGTTGGGAAAAGTGTACGACTCCGAAGAGAACTGCGGCCAGTCGGTCGACTTGACGCGCTGGCCGCCGATCAACTGTCCCACCAGAGCGTCGCCGCCGAAGTCGGTGCTGTTGTTGCGAACGCGGCCCGAGAATCCGCGCGCTTCGTAATCCCAAGCGAAAACCTCGCGCGCGGAATTGATCCCCGCGCGCATGCGGATCGCCACGGGCGGGCCCTTCGGATCCCAGGCGGTGGCATCGGCACGCATGTACTGCAAGCGTACCGGGCGCCCCACCGCGCGGGCGATGAACGCGGCGTCCATCGCGCAATCGTCCGCGTCGTTCATGCCGTACGAGCCGGGGCCCGGCCGCCACACGACCCGCACCTTCTCCGCGGGGATCTTGAGAAGATTGCCCACCGCGGCGCGCAGCGGATAGGGCTTCTGGCCCGCGAACCAGACCACCGCGCCGCCGTCGCGCACGTCGGCCACCGCGCAAGCCGGGCCCATCGAGGCGTGCGACTGGAACGGATATTCGTAGGAAGCCTCGAGGCGATGCGCGGCGAGCGCGAGCGCGACATCGACATCACCGCGCAGGCCTTCGGAGCGGGTGGTGCGTGGAGCGGCACTGCGCAGATGCGCATAGAGCTCGTCGTAGCCCCGCCAGAACGCGGGCGCAGGCTGCGACCACTCGACCGGCAGCGCGCGCGCGGCTGCGATCGCCTGCTCTTCGCGCTCGCAGACGACCGCGAGGAAGTCGCCCTCGTGGACCACGCGCACTAGCCCGGGCAGTGTCGCGGCGCCGACTTTCTGCAGGCGCGCCATCGCCTGGGGAGGGCGGATCACGCGTGCGTGCAGCATTCCCGGCACGCGCAGGTCGGTGATGTATCGGTACGCGCCCACGACTTTCGCGGGAATGTCCATGCGCGGCACGGGCTTGCCGACCAGCGTGTAGTCGGCAGGCTTCTTCAACGCGGGCTTTTCGCCAACCTTCACATCGAGGAGCCGGCCGCCGACGAGCTCGCCATAGCTCGCGCGACGCGACGCGTCGGCAGCCGCGAAAACGACGCCCTCCTTTACGCGCAGCGCTTCGACGCCGACGCCGAGGCGCTCGGATGCGAGCGCAAGCAGCGTCGCGCGGCCCTGCGCGCCCGCGCGCCGCATCGCCTCGCCGCCTTCAATGATGCCGTTGGAGCTGCCGGTGCCGCGCTGGTTGACGGTGGTCGCGGTATCGCCCATCACGATCGTCACGCGCTCGAGCGGCACGTCGAGCTCCTCGGCCACGATCTGCGCGAACGACGTCCCCACCCCCATGCCGGCCTCGATCTTCCCCACCGAGGCCGTCACCGACCCGTCGGCGCCGATGCGCAGCCACGAATCAAGCGCGTTCGGATCGATCGACGCGGGCCACGCTCCCGGCTCCGGCAATGCGGCGGATGGTTTCATCGATTCGACCGCGCAACCGGGCACGGCGAAGGAGACGACGAGCGCGCCGCCCGCCTTGAGGAAATCGCGCCGCGAGGCGCCGATATGGGTGACGACGTCGTCCATGGCGCTCGCCTATGCTTTCGCGGCCATGCGCGAGGCGGCGAGCTTCACCGCGCGCAGGATGCTCATGTGCGTGCCACAGCGGCACTTGAGGCCGGCGAGCCCGCGGCGGATCTCGTCGTCCGTCGCGCGCGGGTTGCCGGCGAGCAACGCCGCGGCGCTCATGATCCAGCCGTTGATGCAGTAGCCGCACTGCGCGGCCTGCTCGTCGATGAAGGCCTGCTGCACCACATGCAGGACGCCCGGGCGCGGCGCGAGGCCTTCGAGCGTCGTCACCTTCGACCCGCGGGCCGCCTCGACGGGCGTGGCGCACGAGCGGATCGCATTGCCGTCCAGGTGAACGGTGCACGCGCCGCACTGCGCGAGGCCGCAACCGAAGCGCGGGGCGTCGAGGCCGAGATCGTTCCTCAGCACGTAGAGGAGCGGCGTCTCCGGAGGCGCGCTGATCCTTTCCCGCCTGCCGTTGACGGTCATCTCGATTGCCATTGCTTCTGTCATGGTGCTCGCCTCGTGCAGTCCAGCCTCCATTTAGACGGCGTGCGGCGCGGCCCGTCAATGACCGCGGTCGCCGTTCCGCATGAGGGAAAGAAGACGTTGACGGCGGCCGCGCCGCTTCATACAGTCGGCGCTCCCCTTCTGCAGACCATCGCCATGCCACGCCTCCTCGTATCGTGCCTGCTGATTGCCGCCTGCCTCGCCGCCGCCGCGCAGGAGGCGCCATTGCCCGCCGATCGCGAGACGGTGAAACGCGAGTCCCTCGCGACGATCCTCGCGCAGGACGAGTATCCGGCGACCAGCGGCTTCACGAAGAAAGTCGAGTACATCGACTTCGATTCCTTCGGCCAGTCGTTCACACAAGTGGTAGTGACGCTCGCACCCGACAAGCCGCGGCTGCATGGCGGCCGGCGCATCGTGGTGGTCGGCGGCGAGCCGGGAAGCGAATACGCCGGAGATTTCCTCGAGACCCCGGAGGGCAAGGAAGGCCCGGGCATCTGGCTCGCGCGCCGCGGCGTCACGTTCGTGGCCCTCACGCGCGTGGGCCGCTGGAATTTCCTCGCGCCCGACCAGAGCGGCTCGTGGCAGGGCGTGCCCCTCGACACACGCATGCCGATCTTCAATCGCAGGCAGAAGGCGCATTGGACCGCGGCGGACTACGAGGTGAAGTCCTCGGGCGTGCAGGGCGCGACCAGCGGCGACAGCTCGACCTATCGCGTGCCGCGCCCGGGAAGCGCGCTCTACCGCGAGATGCTCGCCGCAACGCCCGCCACTTTCCTCACGGGCTACCGGCTCGCGATCGAACGCGCGGTGCCGCGCGCGGAACGCGGCAATGTGTTCCTGCTGTACTGGGGAATGTCCACCGGGGGCGCATTCCTCTACCCGCTCGCCAAGACCGTCACGCCCGACGGCTACCTCGGATGGGGGACCAGCAGCACCGGGCTCGCCTACGTGTTTCGCCGCGCCAAGGGCGGCGATTTCCAGCAGCCGTACGCGCAATCGGCGCTGCGACTGCGCGAGCGCGGCTTCGATGACTTCGTCTACTACACCAAGGATCTCGATCGGTCGACGCGCGAGGCGTGGTGGAAGAACGCGCAGAAAAGCCCGCGCTTCAAGAGCGGAGAGGACCCCATGATGCAGATGGGCACTGCCGCGCTCACCGAGGTCGCGATGCGCCTGTGGCTCTCCGACTTCCTTCCTGCGCCGTACCGTGAGGCCGGACTCGGGTCATTCGTGAAGGACATGATCGAGCCCAGCTTTCCGCCGGAAGAGCTGAAGAGGGTCGCCATCCTCGACATGAACGGCACGCTCGACGAGGCGATCCCGCCGAAGACCGTCGACGCCCACCGCGAGGTGATGGAGCCCTTCGCGCGCAAGTACCGCGTCGCGCGCGTGGAGGGCATGCATCACTATCTCTACACCCAGGAGGCGATCAAGGTCGTCGGCACGCTATGGCTGCGCTTCATCGACTCGGGATACTTCGACGACTGAAAAACTGGTTTCAGAGACGACTTTTGCGGTACGCATGCCGGGAAATTCGTCTCTGACACCAGTTTTCACCAGAGCCGCTCGCCGCGCGCCACTTTCTCGGCCATCTCGACCTGGAATTCCGGCGGGCCGAAGCCCAGGCGCTCGCCGTTCTCCTCGTAGAAGAACGGGCTGCCGGTGCGAAGGCTGATCTCGCGCATCCAGGCGAGGATCTCCGCGTCGGGGTCGCGCCCGGCGGAGCGCAGCACGTAGGCATCGCGCCCGCGCCACTTCATCCCGATCACCATGATCCCGGAGCGGTCGGGGCGGAAGTCGTCGGGAAACGGGTTGCCGGGCATGAGCCAGCCGCATACGAAGTCGCGGCACGGATACTTGGGCCGCGTCTCATAGATGTTGCAGCACTTGTCGCCTCGGAAGTGGCACGGCTGGCCGGGATACATCTCGTGGCCGTTGATGACGCCGGTCACCCATCCGTCGCAGCAGGCCGTGCATTCGCCGCACGCGCGCGCGGCGGGCGCGGCGATCGGGATCACGGCGCCGCAGCACTTCTTGTATTTCTTGCCGCTGCCGCAGGGGCACGGATCGTTGCGCCCGACTGGCATGTGCGATGAAAGCGTGGAGGGAGCGTCCAGTATACTCGCGGGGTATGCTCGTTTATCTCGCAGTCCTGCTGTCGCTCTTGCAAGGTGTGAGCCAGCGCGGCGCGAAGATGGTGGTCTCGCTCTCGGCGCTGTCGATGGGCGCGACGCCCTTCCAGGTCGGGGTGATCGGCGCGCTCTTCGCGCTCTTTCCGCTATTCCTCGCCGTGACCGCGGGTCGCCTGGCCGATCGCATCGGCGTGAAGCGCCCGATCGCCGTTGGCGCCGCGTTGATGGCGGTGGCACTCCTCATTCCGGTCGCCGTGCCCGGGCTCATCGGGCTCATGCTTTGCGCGTCCCTGATGGGGCTGGGCCATATCTTCTTCCACGTCTCGATCCACAGCCTGATCGGCGCCTACGGTGAAGGCGAAGCTCGCACGCGCAACTTCGCGACCTTCTCCCTGGGAGCCTCGATCTCCGCATTCATCGGCCCGTCCCTTGCGGGATTCTCCATCGATGGGCTCGGTTACTCGCCGACCCACATGATCCTCGCGGCGATCTCGATCCTGCCCGCGTTCCTCGTCTTCGCCATCCCGCGGCTCGTGCCCGCCCACGTCGGGCACCCGCCGGAACGCAAGAGCGTCGATTCCACGTCTCTCTTCAAAAGCCCTGGTCTCAGGCGCACGCTCATCATGAGCGGGGTGACGCTCACGGGCATCGAGCTCTTCACGTTCTACTTTCCGGTGTATGGCCGCTCGATCGGGCTCACGGCGTCCTCGATCGGGATGGTGATGAGCAGCTACGCCGTCGCCGCGTTCATCGTGCGCATGGGCATGCATCGTGCGGCGCGGCACGTTGGTGACATCGGCGTGCTTACGGTTTCGCTCTTCATCGCGGGCGTGACTTTCTTCGCGGTGCCCTTCGTGAAGGACGCTCCGTACCTCGCCGTGGTGGCGTTCCTGCTGGGGCTGGGACTCGGATGCGCGCAGCCCCTGACCATCGTCCTCACCTATAACCACGCGCCGCCGGGGCGCTCGGGTGAGGCTCTCGGCATGCGGCTGTCGGTGAACAAGCTCACGCAGATTCTCGTGCCGGTGGTATTCGGCGGCCTGGGTACGGCGTTCGGGCTGCTGCTGGTGTTCTGGGCAAACGGGGCTTTCCTTCTCGCCGGGGGTTTCGTATCGTTGGCGGAACGCCGCATCGCGAGCCGCAGGAATGCCGCCGCGGCGATCGCCGAACAACAGGAGGAAGACGCATGAAGGCTCGATTCGCCGCCGTGATCCTCACGATGCTCTCGCTCACCGCGCAGGCCGATGCCCCCGCGGGTGACGCGGCGCGCGGCAACGCGCTCTATATGAAGAACATGTGCTACACGTGCCACGGCACCGCGGGCCAGGGCGGCGACCGCGGCTCCGGCCCGCGCATCGCCTACGACGTATGGCCGTGGGAGGGCTTCGTGCAGCAAGTGCGCCATCCGCGCGAGCAGATGCCGCGCTACGACGCGAAGCACCTGGGTGACGCAGACCTCGCCGACATCTACGCGTACGTCTCGTCCATGAAGCGCGGCGCGAAGGCGAGCGAGATTCCGCTGCTCAGGGAATAGCGTTCCGGCGCGCGCGCTAGCGGGACATCGTGCCCTTCACGCAAAACGCGCTGACCGCCGCATCGGCGCTGACCGGGTCAGGGCCGTTGTTCTTCCATTGCACCTGCCATCCGCTGCCGACGCCATCGTAGAAGAACGTGTTCACTTGGGGGGTCGGGGCATCCTGGTCCTTCTCCTTCGCGATCGCCGAGATGGGGGGTGCGGACAGGCAAGCCATGCCGAGGAAAAGGACTGCGAGATTCTTCATTGCTTTCTCCGATAGTGGCAGAGGACTAGCGCCCCTGACATACAACGTCCACAAGCGCAGGTTGCCCCGACTTGACCACCGCGACGGCGCGTCTCAGCGCGGCGCCGAGATCGGCCGGATCCTGAATCGGCCCCTCGGCCCACACGCCCATCGACTGCGCGAGCTTCGCGAAGTCGATCGCGGGGTTGTCGATCACCGTCCCTATGCGCGCAGTGTCGGGGCGGCGGTTGTGCACGGCCGCCATGCGCTGCACATGCATGATCTCCTGGTGGTACGCGCGGTTGTTGTGCATCACGTAGAGGATCGGGATCTTGTGATACGCCGCGGTCCAGAGGATCCCGGGGGAGTACATGAGATCGCCGTCGGGCTGGAAGGTGACGGTGAACCGCCCGCGCGTCTTGTTCGCGAGCCCTACGCCGAGCGCGCCCGGCGCCGCGTAGCCCACGCCCTGAGCCCCGGAGCCGCCCAGCATGTGGTGGTATTCGGTCGCCGGCCACAGGCGCCGTGCCCATGGAATGCGGTCGCTCACCGCGAGGCACCATGGCTCGCCCTTGATCGCGTTCCACGTCTCCGCGGCGAGGCGCGCCGTGGTGACCGGCACGAGGTCCCACCCGATAGCGGCCTCCTCGCGCGCGCGGCGCTTCCCCTTCTCGTACGCTTCCTTCAACTTGCCGCCGCGCGCGGCGAAGAGGCGCCGGCGGTCGTCGCCCGATGCGCGCTTCACCTCCTCGATCAGCGCCGGCAGGCTCGCCTGCGCGTCGCCGTTTATCGCGAGGTCCACGGGAAGGTAACGCTGGAAATCCTGGTAGTTCGAGCGGATGTAAACGTCCTGCATCGAGATGTGCACGACGCGCGCGTCGCTTCGTCCGATCGAGCTGAGCTTGTGGTGCGGATCGGAGAGCGAGTTGAAGACGCCGAACGAATCGGAGACTTCGAGGAGGAGCACGACGTCGGCCTCGCCCACGAGCGCGCGCCGCGCCTCGTTGTGCGAGAGGGGATGCGTGGTCGGGAAATTCATGCGCCCGCCGAGGTCGACGACGGGCGCCTGCAGCGCCTCGGCCAATTCGACGAGGAGCCTCACGCCCTCGGGGCCGCGCGCGCATCGGTCCGCGACGATCACAGGATGCTCCGCCGCGGCGAGCCACTTCGCCGCCTCGGCGAGCGCGGCGCGGTCGCCCTGCGCGGGGCGCGAGCGCGCGAGCCTTGGGATCCTGAGGCCCTCCTCCTCCGCGGCGTTTTCCTGCAGGTCGATCTCCGCCGCGATAAGCACCGGCTCCATCGGCGGCGTGGTCGCGATCTTGTACGCGCGCACCGTCGACTCGGCGAAATGCTGGAGCGACTTGGGGCAGTCGTCCCACTTCACGAAATCGCGTACCAGCGCTCCCGCGTCCTGCACCGCGTGGTTCCACTCGGTTCCGGGACGGCGCGTCGTCGCGTCAAGGCTATTGCCCGCGAAGAGAATGATCGGCACGCGGTCCACCCACGCGTTGTAGATCGCCATCGAGCCGTGCTGCAGCCCCACCGTGCCGTGGATTATGGCGGCCATGGGCTTGCCCGCCGCCTTGGCGTAGCCGTGCGCCATCGCGATCGCGGCCTCCTCGTGCATGCAGGTGAGGAGCTCGGGCTTCTTGTTGCCGCCGTAGTTCACCAGCGACTCGTGCAGGCTCCGGAAGCTCGAGCCCGGGTTGGTCGCCATGTATTCGAGGTCGAGCGTCTTGATGACGTCGATCATGAAATCCGAGCCGGGGCGCTCGATCACGATGTCGCCGGGCAACTTCTTGTCATTCCCGCGGAGCTTGCCCCCGCGTGATTCTGTCGGGGGACGGGAATCCAATTGGGCCCCGGCCTTCGCGGGGGTGACGACGGCGGCGGCCGCCGCCGCGGTCTTCAGGAATGTCCTGCGATCGAGGACTGGTTTCTTCTCGTCTTCCATCACGCTCGCTCCTCCGTCGGGTCGCGATCGAGTCTATCATTGGCGTTGGATGCAGGAACGTCGTTCTACATCGAAGAACACCACCATGAACAACAAGATCATGCCGCTTTCCGACGCGGTCGCCCGGTTCGTGAAGGACGGGCAGACGATCGCGATGGAGGGTTTCACCCACCTCATCCCGTTCGCCGCGGGGCACGAGGTGATCCGCCAGGCGCGCAAGGGCCTCACGCTGGTGCGCATGACGCCGGACATCATCTACGACCAGATGATCGGCATGGGATGCGCCGGCTCGCTCGTCTTCTCGTGGGGCGGAAATCCCGGCGTGGGCTCGATCCACCGCTTCCGCGACGCGATCGAGAACGGCTGGCCCGCCCCGCTCGCGATCCAGGAGCACAGCCACGCGGACATGGCGGGGCGCTACCAGGCGGGCGCCTCCGGCCTGCCCTTCTCGGTACTGCGCGGCTATGTGGGGAGCGACCTCCCGAAGCACAACACCAACATCCGCTCGATCACGTGCCCCTTCACCGGAGAAAAGCTCGCCGCCACGCCCGCGATCAACCCCGACGTGACGGTGATCCACGCGCAGAAGGCCGACCGCGAGGGCAACGTGCTCATCACCGGAATCGTCGGCGTGCAGAAGGAGGCGGTGCTCGCGGCGAAGGCGGCGATCGTCACGGTCGAGGAGGTGGTCGACCACCTGGAAGCGCCGGTTAACGCGTGCATCCTGCCCCACTGGGTCCTGTCCGCGGTGTGCGAGGTGCCCTACGGCGCGCACCCCAGCTACGCGCACGGCTACTACGGGCGCGACAACGCGTTCTGCAAGGCGTGGGATAGCGTCGCACGCGAGCGCGAGACGTTCCTCGCCTGGATGAAACAACATGTCCTGGGCACGAAGGACCACGAGGGATTCCTCAAGTCCGTCGGCATCACGCCGCTCAGCCGGGACGCGATCAATGCCTGAGCCGGTGATGCAATACACCCCCGACGAGATCATGACCATCGAGGCCGCGCGCCGGCTGAAGAACGGCACCGTGTGCTTCGTCGGCATCGGCATGCCCTCGGCCGCAGCCAACCTGGCGCGCCTCACGCACGCACCCGAAGTCGTGTTGATCTACGAGAGCGGCACCATCGGCGCCAAGCCTGACGTGCTGCCGCTGTCGATCGGCGACGGCGAGCTCGCCGAGCACGCCGACACCGTGGTGTCGGTGCCGGAGATCTTCCGCTACTGGCTGCAGGGCGGGCGCGTCGACGTGGGATTTCTCGGCGCGGCCCAGATCGACAGGTTCGGCAATATCAACACCACCGTGATCGGCGGCGACTACGCGAAGCCCAAGGTGCGCCTGCCCGGCGCGGGCGGCGCTCCCGAGATCGCGTCCAACGCGCGCGAGACATGGATCATCATCAAGCAGACCAAGAGGAGCTTCGTGCCGAGACTGGACTTCCTCACCTCCGTCGGCCACCTCGACGGCGGCGACTCACGCGCCAAGTCGGGCGCGCGCGGCGCGGGGCCCACGGCGGTCATCACCGATCTCGGTGTGCTTGCGCCCGATCCCGTGACGCGCGAGCTCACGCTCGTCGCGATCCACCCCGGCATCACCGTGGAACAGGCGAAGGCCTCGACCGGCTGGGACCTGAAGGTCGCGGCGCAACTCGCCGATACCGCGCCGCCGACCGCCGCGGAGCTCGCGACGCTGCGTGACCTGCATGCCCGAACCTCGAAAGCGCACGGCACGGTGGCGTCCGAATAGCGAATGCGAAGCGCAAAAGAAAAACCCGGGCGAGCCCGGGTTTTTTTCGTTTGCGCGCGAGCGCTCAGAAGAAGTGGATCATCCCCACGCCGTAGGCCTGCGTGTCGGCACCGGGTGCGATCGTCGCCGCGTTCACCATCGGGCCCGGAGAATACTGCGCGCTCTCCTTGTTGGTGAGCCTGTAGTACATGGCGAACACTTCCGTGCGCTTGCTGAAGCGGTAGATGTAGCCGGCCGTCATGTAGCTCGCGCCGAGCGCTTGCGTCGAACACGCCGCGCCCCCGACTCGCTCGCACGATCCGTCCGCGGCCTTGCCGTAGGAGAGGAACACGCTGCTGTTGTTGGCGAAGAATTGCTCGATCACCCCGTACCAGGCGGTGCGCTTGTACCCGTTCACCGCGCCGGCAAGGCTGTCGCTGCTGTTCTTGTACTCGAGCTGCTCGACCATGCCGGTGAGGCGCGTGTTGCCGATGCGCCAGAGCGCGACGAACTTGTGGCCGCGATCCTTGGACGACGAGTTGCCCGCGGTGCCGGCGGCCGAGCCGCCGAGCTGCGTCAGGCCGAAATAGTCCTTGTGCTGCTCGTACCCGTAGCGAAGGCTCAGTGTCCCGACGTCGTACTGCGCGGAGAGCGCGGCGACCGTCGGCTTCACGATCGGTCCACCGGCAACGACCCTGCCGGTGCCTTCATTCACCGAGTAGCCGGCGCGCAACGTAAACCCGCCCATCTTGGGCGACCAGTACTGCACCGAGTTGCCTTGGCGGCGGTCGAACGAGGCGTCGGGCTTGGCGCCGATGCGGGTGAACTGGGTGGTGGTGTTGCCCACGCCGAAGCCCGGGTTGCCCGTGATCGCGGTGCGATCGAATACGTAGCCCCCGCGCAGCGGGTTCACCGCCAGCGAGATGTACTTGTACGGCGTGTCCCACTGGCCCATGAAGACCTCGCCCCAGCGATTGCGCAGGCCCACCTTGGAATCGCGCGCGCCCAGGCCCGGGCCGGTGTTCTGGTCGATCTGGAATCCGCTCTCGAGCTGCCAGACGAGCTTCAAGTCCCCGCCGAGGCTCTCGTAGCCGCGGAAGCCCAAGTTGCTGGTGCCCACCGTGATGCGGGCGCGCTTGAGGTCGTTCAGGCCGGTGTATGACGCCGCGGTGAGCTGGCTTGGACGGTTGACCGGTGCCGGCGATGTCGCGCCGGTGGTCTCGGCGCTGTCCAGGACGGGGAAGA
>JBBRQA010000034.1:0-22027 GCA_038227085.1 Burkholderiales bacterium
GATCCCGTCGTGAAGGAACGTGCCAAGCGCGAGGTCGAGGCGGCGATCGCCGCAGGCGTGTTCGGCTCGCCGTTCTTCATCGTCGACGGCGAGCCCTTCTGGGGCGTCGACCGCATCCCGATGTTCGAGGACTGGGTCCGCACCGGCGGCTGGTAGGCCGCTCTACTTCTTTTTCTCCGGCTGCCTTGTGCGCCTCCGACAAGCCGATCGCGAGCGCCTGCTTGCCGCTCGTGACCTTCTTGTCGGAGCGCCGGGAGTGCGCTCGAGTCTCAGCGAACGCGGCGCAGCGACGAGATCTGGTTAGTGAGTCCGCCGAGAGCGGGATAGCGTCCCGGGCCCATCACGGCGCAACGTCCGGCATATTCGCCATCGGTGCACACCTCCCACCTTCCCGAGTTCACGACGATCGAGGCGGTGCGATCGTTGAAATCGGTGGGTCCAAGGTTCGAAACGTCTTGCCGGGCGGGATAAGCGCGCCCGCCGAAGTTGGGCTCCGTGTAGAGCACTATGTCCCCACTTGCAGGAGCGCGCGCCGCAGGATTGTCCACGCCACCCGCCGGGCGCAGCGATGCGATATTGCGATCGAGCCCGACATCGCGCAGCGTGCGATAACGGCCCGGGCCGAGAACCCTGCAATCTCCGCGGAAATAGGGCTCGGTACAGAACAACCAGCCACCGCCCTCGACGATCATGGAGGCGGCGGCGTTGTCGAATCCCGCGCGGCTGAGCGAGCCGTTCATGCCCGACACCGCCAGGCTCTCTCCGCGAAAGTCGTTACCGTCGAAAAGGATCACGCGGGCGCCCTGCGTGGGCGCTGCCGGAGCATCGTATCCGCCGCTCATCACGGCCGGCGCACTGCGGTACGACCTTACCAGGCGCGCGGAAGACACCTCCTTCGCCATGCCGTAGCCGAGGTCCGGGTACTCCCCGGGCGAATAGGTCCTGCAGGTTCCGGAATAGCCTGCATCCGAGCACAGCTGCCATGTGCCCTCGGTGACCACCAGGCTGGACGCACGGTCGTTGAAACCGCTTCCTTCCAGCGTGGGCGCATCGCGATCGAGTTTCATCGACTTTCCGCGCATCCCGGGCTGCCCGAAAAGCTCGAGTGAGCCGCGTCCATACGCGCTGTAGCTGCCTTTCTGCTCCCGATAATTGCCGACTTCGCGAGCCGACTCGACGCGGTGATTGAGCTTCGGATCCAGCACCGGATACTCTCCCGCCTCCACCGTGGCGCAGTCGCCCTTGAACTCAGGCTGGGTGCAAAGCTCCCAACGCCCGGAGTTCACGACAATGCTGGAAACCTGGTCCTGGAAGCCAAGGTCTCCCAGGTTAGGCGAGTAGCCACGCAATGTAAGCTGCCTGCCGTTGAAATTCGGTTGGAGATAGAGCGTCACCTCAGCGGCCTGCGCCGCGGCAGCGACCAGCACGGTGGACAGGATCGCGGCCTTGAGGAAATCAGGATATCGACGGGTCGAGTTCATGGGGTCACTCCAGGAGAGATCCCCTTAGAGGGCCCTCCGGGCGCTAGGTTCTGTCGATTCAGCGGAAACTCTGCAGCCTGAAGGCGGAAGGATCGAGTTCGGCCTCGAAGCGTTCGAGCCAGCGCGCCGCGGCCTCCTCCGCCATGTCGAGCACGAGGTCGAAGCCCGCGGCGCCGCCGTAGTACGGATCCGGCACGTCGGCGCCCTTCCACTGGCCGCTCGCTTCCAGAAAGAGCCCGACCTTGGCGCGTGCGCCGGCGGGCTGCATCTGCTTGAGAGTCCGCAGGTGCCCGCGGTCCATGGCGAGGATGTAGTCGAACGCTTCGAAGTCTTCCGCGCGCACCTGGGCGGCGCGCTGCGACGAGAGGTCGTAGCCGCGCTTCGAGGCGTGCTTCAGGGTGCGCGGATCGGGGGGCTCGCCGACGTGATAATCGTGGGTGCCCGCCGAGGAGACGCGAATGCGATCGCCGAGGCCGCGTGCCGCGATCAGGTCGCGCAGCACGCCCTCGCCGGTGGGCGAGCGGCAGATGTTGCCGGTGCAGACCACCAGCACGCATATCGATGAACTGCTCATTCTCTTTCCCGGCGAAGTTGCAACGACTAGGATATCGCCGATATGATCTGCCATAGCAAGAAACGGGGAGGAGCTCGCATGCCCGAGCAATGGCGCAGGCTGGCGATCGCATGCATTTGCGGCGGCTCGTTGATGGCGCATGCCGCGCCGTCGAGCAGCTACTACGAGATCGACCAGTTTCCCGTATCGACGAACGCCACGATGATGGCGTACTCGCCCGCGCACGGGGCGCTCATCCTCAAGAACTCGGCGAGCGCGGTCGTCGCCATCAGGATCGCGACACGCCAGGCGACGACGCGGTTCGCGAACACGCAGTTCACAGACATATCCCTTGCGCCGAGCGGGCGTTATCTCTTCGCCGCGGACTATGGCTTCGAGAATATCGGCTATGGCACGCCCCAAGGCAGCCAATACGTCCACCGGCTCGACCTCGCGACCATGTCGTGGGACGTTCGAACCGCCTATATCGCGGGCCGCGTGCAGGCGGTATCGGATACGCAGCTGCTGCTCATGTCCCTCGATCAATGGGTCACCTTCACCAACAACAGCTGGGGGCCGGGACTCGCGTTGACGACGCTCAATTCGGGCCAGTCCTATTGGGGCCCGGCTTATTACGCCGGCGTGTATTCGGGCGATTTCCGGTACGACTACCGTACCGGCCGCCTCCTGCATGGCAATCGCGGCATATCCTCGCCGGAAGTGCAGGCGTTCAGGCTCGTCAACAACCAGTTCGTGAGGCAGGAGGGCTCGGGAACGTATGGCTCCGCCTACAACGGAGGCGGCACCACGGTGCTGGCGACCGACGGCAGCGCGTTCTATTACGGAGCGCTCAAGGTCGATGCGCTTGACGTCAGCCACAACCTGCGCACGTTCCCGGAGTGGATCTACGCGGCCAACGGCCAGATCGCGCTTGGTAACGGCAAGGTCTACGACGCGAACACCGGCGCGTTGCTGTCGATCCTGCCGTTCAGCACCACCGTGTACGCGATGAATCCTTCGGGGGGAAGCTTCTGGGCGTTCGATCCGGCGACGACGACAGTTCACTACTACTCCGCACTGCCCGCGCCCGCCGCATATTCAGACCTCGCCTTCACCGCGCTCACGCCCTGCCGCCTCTACGATAGCCGCTCGAGCCAGGGCGGTGCGGGCACCTGGGTGGCACTGAGCACGAACACCATCAATGTCGGCCCGCACGCGTCCTATTCCTTCCAGGGGGGATCGCCCGGCGACTGCGGCGTCCTCGCAGGAATGGTGACGGGCGAGATCGCGGCGATCATGGCGTCGGTATCCACCGTAAACCAGGCCGAGCCTGGATATCTCACGTTCTTCCCGTCCGGCGCCACCAATCCCTTCCCGACCACCGTGACCCAGGCTTTCCCGAGCGGACCGGTGCAGACGTCGTTCGTGATCATGCCGACCGATGCCAACCCGCCCGTCTCCATCTCGGGCTACACCACCGCGAGGACGGACGCGATCATCGACATCGTCGGCTACTTCGCCAAGCCCAAGACCGCCGCGCTCGATTGCTACACCAGCGCGCCGGTCACGCTTCCGGTCGCGTCGGGAACCGTCGCACAGCCCGCCGGTGAAGCATGTGCCGCGGGTTACACGTACGTCGATACGCTTTGCGGCTCGGACTCGCTGAAGGTCACGCTCTTCGGCACCAATGGCAGCTGCTCGTACGGCAACTTCGACAGCGTCGCCCGCAATGTCGAGGCCCGCTCGAAATGCTGCCGCACGGCCGGACGATGAGCACCTCCAAGGGGATTGCCTTGAACTCCACACACACCTCGAGTTTACTTCGCATCGTCGCCGCCGCGCTCGCCTTGCAATCGGGGGTCGCGCTCGCCGGCCCCACCGATGGCGTGGTTCGCAGCGCCGACGAGACTATCGCCGGCCTGATGCAGCATTGGCAGCAGCGCATCCTCGCCGAGCGCCTGCCGGTCGAGGACGCCGCCAACTGGTCACGCCGCAACATGGCCAAGTTCTCGCGCTTCAGCGCGGAGCAGATCCGCCTCGCACAGCGCGCCACCGCCCTTGCCGAGATCGAGCTACTGCTGATCGAGGCTCCAATTCCCGAAGGCACGCGCATGGGCCTCGCGCTGGCGAGCCAGCCGGGCATCACGATCATCGGAGAAGGCAAGCAGTCGACCAAGGCCAGTCCCGCCACCGCCCCCTCGCTCTATGCCGACCTCGCCTTCACCGCCCTCACGCCATGCCGCCTCTACGACAGCCGCCCCAGCCAAGGCGGCACGGGCACCTGGTCGGCGTCGAGCATCAACACCATCAACGTCGGGCCTTACCTCTCCTACAGCTTCCAGGGCGGATCGCCCACGGACTGCGGGATGTCATCGCTCGTGGGATCGGGAAAGATCGCCGCGATCATGGCGTCTGTTGCCACCACTTCGCAGGTGGGGTCGGGATACCTGACATTCTTCGCGCACGGAGCGCCGAACCCCTTCCCCACCACGATCACGCAGTCGTTCCAGGCGGGCTCGGTGCAGACCTCGTTCGTGGTCATCCCCACCGACATGGTGGGATCGGTGGCGAGCGACGCATATACCACCCAACAGACGCACGTGATCATCGACGTGCTGGGTTATTTCGCGCAGCCCAAGGCGGTCGCGCTCGATTGCCTCACCACGTCGCCTTCGTCCGTGGTGATCGCGGCCGGCGGCAGCGCGCAACCCGCGTTGCCCGCGTGCGGCGCTGCCTACACCAGCGTGTCGACGCGCTGCTCCGCGGACTCGCCGCTCGTGGGGCTCGTTTCCAATTCCGGAACCTGCCTCTACCAGAACGACGACACCAGCTCGCACACGGCCTCGGCCTACGCGACCTGCTGCCGCACCGCGGGGCGCTAGCGCTAGCCCTCGCCGCCCACCATCATCAGGCGGTCGCGGAGCGTCTTCAGCTCGTCCCTCAGACTCGCGGCGCGCTCGAACTCGAGGTTGCGCGCCGCGTCGAGCATCTCCTTCTCGAGCTTGCGGATCCTCTGGTCGAGTTGCTTCTCGGAGAGGGCGTCGAACTTCGCCTCCTCCTTCCCGGCCTTCTGGGCGGCGCGCGCGTCGTCGGTGTTGTAGACGCCGTCGATCATGTCCTTGATGAGCTTGGACACGCCCTTGGGCTCGATGCCGTGTTCGAGGTTGAAGGCGACTTGTTTTGCGCGGCGCCGATCGGTCTCCTCGATGGCGAGCTTCATCGAGTCGGTCATCTGGTCGGCATAGAGGATCGCGGTGCCGTTGATGTGGCGTGCCGCCCGCCCGATGGTCTGGATGAGAGAGCGCCCCGAGCGCAGGAAACCTTCCTTGTCGGCGTCGAGGATCGCCACCAGCGACACCTCGGGAATGTCGAGGCCCTCGCGCAGCAGGTTGATCCCCACCAGCACGTCGAAGAGGCCTTTGCGAAGGTCGCGGATGATCTCGACGCGCTCCACGGTGTCGATGTCCGAATGCAGGTACCTTACCTTCACGCCGTGCTCGGCGAGGTAGTCGGCGAGGTCCTCGGCCATGCGCTTGGTGAGCGTGGTCACCAGCACGCGCTCGTTCACGGCCACGCGTTTGTTCACTTCCGAGAGCAAGTCGTCGACCTGCGACGACGCGGGCCGCAGGATGAGCGTGGGGTCGATGAGGCCGGTCGGGCGGACCACTTGTTCCACGACCTGCCCCGAGTGCTTCTTCTCGTAATCGGCGGGCGTGGCGGAAACGAAGATCGCCTGGCGCACGGCGGCCTCGAACTCCTCGAACTTCAGCGGCCGGTTGTCGAGCGCGGACGGCAGGCGGAATCCGTATTCCACCAGCACGGTCTTGCGCGACTTGTCGCCCATGAACATGCCGCCGATCTGCGGGACCGTGACGTGGCTCTCGTCGATCACGATGAGCGCGTCGCGCGGCAGGTAGTCGATGAGCGTGGGCGGAGGCGCCCCCGGCGGGCGGCCGGAGAGGTGGCGCGTGTAGTTCTCGATCCCCTTGCAGAAGCCCAGCTCGTTCATCATCTCGAGGTCGAAGTGGGTGCGCTGCTGCAGGCGTTGCAGCTCGAGGAGCTTGCCCGCCTTCTGGAACTCCTCGAGGCGCTCGCGCAGCTCGACCTTGATGGTCTCGATGGCGCGCATCACGGTTGACCGTGGCGTGGCGTAGTGGGTCTTGGCGTAGAGGGTGAAGCGCGGCAGCTTCTGCAGCAGCTCGCCGGTGAGCGGATCGAAGAGCGTCAACGCCTCGATCACGTCGTCGTAGAGCGAGATGCGCAGCGCCTGCTCGCTGTTCTCCGCGGGAAAGACGTCGATGGTGTCGCCACGCACGCGGAAGGTGCCGCGGCGAAAGTCGATGTCGTTCCTCGTGTACTGCATGCCGGCCAGGCGCGCGAGGAGATCGCGCTGCGGCACGGGATCACGCTCGCGCAGCACTTGGCGCATTTCGGCGTAGTCGTTGGGGTCGCCGATGCCGTAGATGCAGGAGACCGTCGCCACGATGATCACGTCGCGCCGCTCGACCAGGCTCTTGGTCGCCGAGAGCCGCATCTGCTCGATGTGCTCGTTGATCGAGGAGTCCTTCTCGATGTAGAGGTCGCGCGAGGGTACGTACGCCTCGGGTTGGTAGTAGTCGTAGTAGGAGACGAAGTACTCGACCGCGTTCTCCGGGAAGAACTCGCGGAACTCCGAGTAGAGCTGGGCGGCCAGCGTCTTGTTGGGCGCGATCACGAGCGTCGGGCGGCCGGTCTGCGCGATGACGTTGGCCATCGTGTAGGTCTTGCCGGAGCCGGTCACCCCCAGGAGCGTCTGGTACGCGAGCCCGTCGTTGAGGCCCTCGACCAGCTTCTCGATGGCCTGGGGCTGGTCGCCGGCAGGGTGGAAAGGCCGGTGCAGCCGGAACGGGCTGCCCGGATAGGTGACGACATCCACATCCATGGGGTTCGACGCTTTCGGAGCGAAACAGACGATTTTATCAATTCCAGTGGGTAAAATAGGGGCTGGTGCGCCCTTTTTCCATACCTCCCGCCCTTCCGGAGATGTCCATGTCGCTCGTCGCCCGCCGCCTCAGTGTGATCAAGCCCTCGCCCACCCTCGCCGTCTCGGCCAAGGCGGCCAAGCTCAAGGCCGAAGGCAAGGACGTGATCGCGATGGGCGCGGGAGAGCCGGATTTCGACACGCCGGAGTTCATCAAGGAAGCCGCCATCGCGGCGATGAGAAAGGGCCTCACCAAGTACACGCCCGCGGGCGGCACGGCGTCGCTGAAGAAGGCGATCATCGCGAAGTTCAAGCGCGAGAACGGCCTCGACTACACCGAAAAGCAGATCCTCGTCTCGTGCGGCGGGAAGCAGACCTCGTTCAACATGTGCATGGCGCTGCTGAACGACGGCGACGAGGCGATCATCCCGGCGCCCTACTGGGTCTCGTATCCCGACATGGCGATGATGGCCAACGGCAAGCCGGTCTTCATCCAGGCCGGTATCGAGCAGGGCTTCAAGATCACCCCGCAGCAGCTGGAGCGCGCGATCACGCCGCGCTCACGCCTCATCTGGATCAACAGCCCGTCGAATCCGACCGGCTCGGTCTACACAGCCGGCGAGCTGGAGGCGCTGGGCGACGTGTTACGCAAGCACCCGGGTATCGTCATCGCCACGGACGACATGTACGAGCACATCGTGCTGAACGGCTCGAAGTTCGTGAACATCGTCAACGTGTGCCCGGACCTGTACCCGCGCACCGTCGTCATGAACGGTGTCTCGAAGGCCTACTCGATGACCGGCTGGCGCATCGGCTACTGTGGCGGCCCGCAAGAGCTGATCGAGGCGATGGAGAACGTGCAGTCGCACAGCACATCGAACCCCACGTCGATCTCCCAATACGCGGCGGAGGCGGCGCTGAACGGCGACCAGTCGTGCATGGATCCGATGCTCGCGGCGTTCAAGGAGCGCGCCAAGGTCGTGACCGACGGGTTGAACCGCATCCCCGGCGTCAAGTGCCTGCTTCCGGATGGCGCGTTCTACTCGTTCCCGGATTGTCGCGAGGCGATCAGGAAGCTGCACGCCGCGGGCAAGACATCGGCGCCTACGGATCTCGCTCTCTGCGATTACCTGTTGGCGCAGCCGCTCGCGGTTGCTGCCGTTCCGGGCTCCGCGTTCGGCGCGGAAGGCTACCTGCGCATCTCGTTCGCGACCTCGATGGACAACATCAAGAAGGCCGTCGAGCGCATCGGCGCGGCGCTCAGCGAAGTGCGGGTCACCGCGTAGCTTCCCAGCCCCCGCCCAGTGCGCGAGTGAGCTGCACGCTCGCCTGCGACGTCACGACCGCCAGGTAGCTCGCCGCGCCGTCGCGATAGCAGTTGGTGGCGAAGTCGACAGAACGCTGGCGCGAGGCCACCTCCGCGCGCCCCGCCTCGGATGCTGCCCAATAGTGATTCAGTGGATCTACGGCTGCGTCGCCCCCGGGTATCGCAAGGCGCGCTCGAGAGGATCCTGCGAAGGATTCCCGATGTCGAGCGCGCGATGGAGGAAATGCGTATCGGCGCGACCGCGAAAGCGACTTACTGTTCGAAATGACGCTTGCCCCTGTGTTAGCCAGACCTGCGACAGTCTGTTCACGAATGCCATTCCCGCCAGAAATCCTGACGAGCGGGATCCGTGACCTTCAGTCTCTTATCTCGACGAAGCCTTGTCTCGCTCCCGCGACTTGTTAGGCCGCTTTGTAGTCATTCTTCGCGTGGGGCATGCCGGAGGCGCGCAGGTGCGCGCCCATTGCTTGCGCGCTCGACCAGGACTAATGCCAAATATCCTCTGGGATTGTGGGCTTTACGCCTTTGGCGACGATCCCCGCCGCTGGTCTTGGTACGCGGGGCCGGAATCACACGCAAGCGGCGCTTTCCCTCTGTAGTCTTACCTCGCGCTAAAACGGCCGCGGCGGGATACCTACCGCCGCGGCCGTCCAACGATCGGTGTGTCAACTCAGGGCGTGACTTGCGTGATGCGTGTCGCCCAGTTGCTGAGGCTGCCGCGCGTGCCGCCGCAAGTGCCGAACAGACTGGCCCGGTACTGCGCGTATGTGCAGGTTTGCGCGATGTACTCGGAAGAGATCCAGATCGAGTTCCCGTCCACGGCCGCGGCGCCGTAGTCGCCCCAACGCGCGCGCGAAGCCAACGTCGAGAATCCCGTGAAGCCGTCCCACGGTCCCGCACCCGCCGCGGCGAGATGCACGTCGCCGGCGCCGATCTTCGCGTCAAGCCCTGCGTAACCCGCGCTCGGATAGTCATTGAGACCTACTACCGTGAACGCGATCACGCCGCGCCCGCTCTTCGTCACTGCGACCGCCGGGTAGGTGAGACTGGCGCCGGGCAGCGAAAGCGTGTCGTTGGCGAAGATCACGCCGGAGTGCGGGTTCAGCACGAAGTACGCGATGCCCGAGGCGTGCGCCGTGCCTTGGAGGACATCGGTGTCGAGCGCGCCCCAGAGCTTGCCGTTGGCGTAGGTCACCTGCTGCATGCGGGAATCGTTGACCGCAACCCTGCGTGGCGCGCTGAAGTTCCTGACCGCAGCACCGACCAAGGGAGCGCACGTGGGATCGGCGATGCAGTCGCGTAGCGGCGTGTTGCCTGGCTTTTGTGCGATGGTGCTGCTAGGCACCGCATAGGGTTTCACCGCGAGCGGTGAGACGTTCAGCGCGAGCGAGAGCGGCGCGCTATCGATGGCGCTCGTGTTGGAGATAGACCACACCCAGATCTCGCTCGACACGCCGCTGTTGAAGAATACCGCGTCAGAGCTGAGGAGATACTCCGTGCCGTTGGAATCGCCGGCGTACTGCGAATCCGGCGAGATCGCCGGCCATACGGTGAACGCGGGCGCCGGAATGCTCGGATCGCCGCCATCCCAGTGCACGACGTTGGGCGACGCGCCCGCGGCCAGTGCGCGTTTGGAGACGGCATAGATCTGCGCGCCGTAGAAGCCGGGCCCGAAGAGCGCGAACTCATTGGTGGTGAGGAATATCGCGTTCGCATCAGCCCCGATGTGCGGGTAATCGCCGAGGCAGAAGCCGTTGTTGCAGTGGTGGTCGGGCGTGCCCTGCGTGCCGTTGTTCTGCACGGGCAGGCTATACAGGTTCCACGTCCCCATCGGGTCGGCCGTCTGGCTCACGGCGATGTCGAGGTGGTTGGTGCCGGACAGGGTCGAGGTGGTCCCGACGTGGTCGAGCGTCAACACCACGTGAAACCAACGTTGCGTGTCCGCATCGTAGTAGCAGGTCGGGTCCGTGACAGTGGGTCCGCGCTTGCCGTTGGCGCGGTTGATCGCCGCCGCGTAGCCGTAGAACGTGTTCAGGTCCACCGGCCCTCGAAGCAGGTTGCCAGAGGTGTCGTAGATGCTGAGGACGTCGTTAACGCTCTGCACCACGAAGCCGTTGCCGACGCATAGCCCCTGGTCCGGCGGCTCGATGGAGAACTGATTCCCGCCGTTGGCAAAGCGCTGGTCGTGGAAGTTGAGTCCGTCGAAACTGAGCTTCAGTTGCGGATTGGATTTGGCGCGCGCGGCGCCCTTGGCTCCGCCTCCGCCGACGCTGTGTCCCGAGGCGATCGTACGGTTCACGCCCTTCTCCGGACGGCCGGCGCCGGCGCTGTCGGCTGCGTCGCCTTCGTCCATCGCATCGTCCAGCTCGTCGGTCGCCACCGGGTCGCCCCCGGCGGCAGCGGTCACCGGCACGGTGGTGCCACCGGGTTGCAACATGAGCGTCGTTGGAGCGGCCCCCGCAGTGCTCGTGCCAAGCACCAAGGCGGCAATCATTGCCAGCGATCGAACGTTCATTTTCGGTCCCCCTTTTTGGTTGAAGGCTTACCCCACCCCGAGCGAGCCTCGCTCGCCTCAGGGATGGATGCGGGCCTGCTCTCTCTCTGCAGGTTGCGCGTGCAAGCTACCACACAAAGAGCGTGGCGAGCGATTCGTACAACCGGTGTTGTTGATTGTGCCGGCGTTGGCCAAGCCTACGCGAGGGCATCCCGTCGGCCGCTACTGGAACAGCGTGCCCCTGCTCCTTGGGGGAAGATTGGCATGTCCCTGGAAGAAACCGGACGATGCGGGAAAAAGGCTATGGTACCCGGGGCCGGAACTGAGTTTCCTAGGGGAAACTCGGTCAACGCGCCTCCGAATACCCCCATGCGTACCCCCAGGCGCCATCGCATGGGAGTCGCCCGTGAAAACGATAGTCGCCGCCTTGCTCGCCCTCGCATCCCTTTCCGCTTCAGCCGATTCCACCGCGCTCCCCACCATCGCGCTCGCGGCCGGAAACGGCGGAAATTCGCCCATCGTCGCCGCGCCCGCGCGCTACCTCCCGCAGATCACGCAGCACACCAGCGTGTGCCCCGACGGGCAGGCGCTGACCTTCACGTTGCAATGTGATCCGGGCTCGCGCCCGCCGGTCGAACGCATTTGGATTTCGCCCGGTGTAGGCGTCGAGATCTGCCGGGTGAGTGAGACTCGGTGCGAGCCGATCCGCAACCCTTCGCAGTCCCCGCGGCCAGGCTTCGAGGTGCAGGACAGCGCCGGGGGCCATCTCGCCGTCGTCACCTTCGGGCTCGACCAGCTCCTCGACAATCCGTAAGCGGCGAAGCCCGGCGCGCTAACGTCGGGCCCGCCTGACCGCCCCACAACCTAAACAGGAGGTTGCAAGATGGCTGGAACCGATCGTACCGCAGCGAAGAACATCGTCCTCGAGCCCGAGCACGTCATCGCGATTCGTCGCGCCCTCGGCCTCAGCAGCTTCGGCGAGCTGGAGCGCGTGACGAATCAGTATGAAGTCCATGTCGGGATCAGCAAGAAGGAAATTCCGAGCGATCTGCGGCCGCTCCATCCGACGGGCGCGCCCGATACCTCGAGCGACTTCGCTGAGGCGCTCTCTTTCCTGGAGTACGCCGCGGAGGCCCCGTCGTGAGCGCGCGCGGTGGCGATGCAGATCATCTGCCAATGCCCGGGCCTGACGAGTCGATAGGCGAGTACCTGGTGCGAGCCCGCGTCGGGCCCGGCAAGCCGTTCATGGCCGCGGCCGAGCGGTTCTTGGAGTGCCGAGGCGAGTTCGCTCAGCTCATGACGCGACTGAGATCCCGGCGCCAGCGCGGAGGCTCGTCGTGAGCGCGGTCACGTAATTCCGAATTTCGGTTTTTGCTCAAGAACCGTCCTCAGCGGCTTTTTCCTTTTAGGGGAGGAAAAAAACCTCCGCGTGTGAGGCCTGGCGGTACGGAGCGCGCGCCTCCCAGAGAATGACCCTGCCCCCCGGTCGCCACCCGTGCGCGGCTGTAGGTGGCCACGCAGGCCCTGCGCGCGGCGTTCGTTGGTTGCCCTGGGCAGCTTGCCTTGTTGGGGAGAAACGGCCGTCGCGTGCGACCCTATCCCATGGACAGGACAGGATGCCGCACCACGGCCACTCGGGGTTTTCGCGGTGAACTACCGCGCGGCACTCGCCGAGTAATCCGCTCAAGGTCAGTGCCTCAGTACTCGAAGTGCCTTTCCAGGCGCGCGATCTCGCCCTTGTCGTCGCGCTGGATGTCAGTGGACGCGGCCCGCGGACTCGCGCCGGCGAGCCGGCGCAGCTCCTCGAGCTGGCTGTGCAGCCGCGCGCGGAAGTTGCGCGCCTCGTCGAACGATAGCGATCGGCTTTCCGTGTCCAGCGTTACCGTGATGCGCGCGCTCGCGAGCGGCGCGAGCTCCCTGTCGAGAAGGTCGACGAGCTTCATTGCATCCTCTACACAGAGCGCGCGTGGCCAGGACATGGCGCGTCACACGAACTTCAAGAGCTTTATTGCTTCCGAGTTGATCACCGCGCCCCCGACGCGCTTGGTCGTGTAGTAGGAGACGTAAGGCTTGTTCGTGTACGGGTCGCGAATGACGCGGGTGCCCATCCGATCGACGATAAGGTAAGCGCGCTGGAAGTTTCCGAACGCGATCGCGTAGGCGCTCGCGGTCGTGTAGTCGGGCATGTCTTCGCTTTCGGTCACGGGGTAGCCGAGGATGGTGTCCTCGATGCCCGGCGCCGTGGTCGGGTTGAAGATGTAGCGGCCAGCGGAATCCTTGAAGCCCATGATCGCGAAGAGGGTCTTCTTGTTCATCACCCAACGCGCGTCGCCTCGATAGATGGCCTTGAGCTTCGAGACCAGGGTGATGAGGTCGTCGGACGGATTGACGCTGGCGCTCGTGGTCTTGAAGGCGCCCGCGGAGCCCGTGCCGATGTACTCGAGCTGGCCGAAGGCGCGCGTGGCGTCCGCCGTCGCGACGTTCGTGTAGGTGAGGAAGCCGCGCGGTTGCGTGACACCCGTGCCGTTCACGAAAGCCGCGCCTTCCGCGCGCGAGAACTCGAGCGAGAGCTCTTCGGCGAGCCACTGCTCGATATTGAAGAAGGCGTCGTCGAGCATGACCTGAGACACCTGCGGGTTCGCGTAGAGCTCGCCCATCGGCGGCACGATGTCGGCGAACTGCGGCGTGTTGGTCGCCGGACGCGCGGCCGTCTCGCCCACCCAAGCTGAGCCCGTGCCGTGGACGTTCACGAGCTTGTGGAAGTCCTGGGTGCTGATCTTCTGCACCTTGGCAATGGCGCGGATAGGACTGACATTGACCGCGAGCGCATCGATCATTGCGTCAATCTCTTTCGGAACGCCGAAGCCGCCGTCGGGCCCCGAGACGGAGGTCATTGTCTTTCTCAGGATGGATTCGTCACCCCTGCGAATGTAGGCATCGAAACCCTTTCGATGCTCGAGGTCCTCCTTGGACGAAAAAGCGCCACCGGCGCCTGGCCGCGGTCGGCCGGCCTTTTTCTCGATATCGTCGAGGCGCGCGTGGATCTCCTCGCCCTGCTGTTCCAGCAACTTGATGACGTCACTCATGCGATGCTCCTAGAGAAAATGGGGGTGTTGGCGCGTGGCGCCATGGGTATTCCAAATCCACTCTCTCGAGCATCGCGCACGAGGTTCGCGATCCGCCTGGGCCCGCATCGCGCGGGCCCGATGTAATCGCGCTACTGGCACGCTCGCGAGGGCGCCCTGCATCACGCAGGCCGTTTGCAACCGTGCACCGCGGAATTGTGGAACACGTGCAGCGCGATTTTTAAGCAGGTGGCAACTCAGGCGGTGACTTCGGCTTCAGAACGGTGCCGAAAAGCCGCGTCTCGCGGCCCTCATCGTTATGGAGCACGAAGTCCATGGTCTCGTCGCCCAGGTTGAGCTGCACATGCACCTGTGCCGTGCCACTGGCGAGAGCCTTTTTCATGCGCGCCGCGAACTGCGGGTTTTGCCGCTCTATCCAGGCGTCAAGCACAAGCGCCGAGCCGACGAGCAAGTGTGCGGCGAGCTGCTCGCCGGTGAGTTCGACCATGGATATTTCCCTCTCTTCGCAAAATTCCAAGTGATTCATTCGAAAGCACGCGCGCTCGCGGTCGTCCAGGCGCTCGACAATGGCCTCATGCAAATTGCGGTCGACGCGAACCACGCGTGCCGCACGGCGTGTCACAGTCAATACGAGATCCCCCGGCTCGAGCTCGCGCGCCGTGGCGCTCATACGATCGGCCCGCTGGTGGTGCCCATGGCGATCCAGGTGAGCGCGAAGCCGTTGGTCGTCACGGCGTTGCCCGCTGCGCCGCCAGAGTTGCCGGGCGCGTTGAAGGTCCCGGTCCCGCTCACGCCGACCGCGCCCGCGGCGCCCCAGCCGCCGCCGTCGCCGCCCGCGCCGGAGTGCGCCGCAAAGCTGAATGCGAGCACCCCCCCGCCCCCCGGGCCCGCGCCCGCGCTGGAACCTGCGGAGCCGGCCACGCCCGCAGCGCCTGCGAGGGCATTGCTTCCCGCGTTCCCGCCGCCCGCGTTGTTGTATCCACGCCCGCCGCCGCCGCCGCCACCGGTTGCGGTGTGGAACGCGTTCCACGATCCCGAGGACGCGCTCGCGGCAGGACCGCCGCCACCACCACCCCCGCCGCCACCGTTGATGGAGCCACTCGTGTTGTCGATCGACAAGGGGCCTGTCATCACGATGGCTGGGCCGCCATCGCTTCCCACGGTGGCACCCCCGACGCTGCTCGAGGTGAAGAACGAAGCGCCGCCGCCACCACTGCCGCCCACGCCGTAGATGGCGCATCCCGCCGCGCCGCAGTTCAACCGGAACGACGAGCCGGTGGCGAACGCGCCCATCGTGAAGCCTTGCTGCAGGATGACGCCGGTGGCCAGCGTCACCACCACGTCGCAGAGTCCCGCCGGACTTCCGGCGGCCGTGAACGCGTTGTAGAGCGCCGCCTGGTTGACCGCGATGTTGAGCGTGATCGGCGTGCGCCCGCGCGACAGGCCCGGCCGGTGCGCGAGCCAGCCGCCATTTTTGCGCCGAAATCGCGGCGGCAAGCGTACGGGAGTGCGGTAGCGCGCTGCCGCGCGCTCATGTGCGACGAAGGCCGCGAGGGCTTTAGCCGCGAGTTCTAGCAGGCGCGCGAGTTTCATCGGTGCTGCGTCGTTCCGGCCTCGAATCGCTTGAGCAGCTCTTGGACGATTGGCGGCGTCTCGCCTTGCGCCTTCCATATCGCGTCGGCGGCCGCCAGGAAGTCGCGCTGGAAGCGCTCGGGGTGCACGCTCGGCTGAGCGCCGAGAGCGAAAGCCATCGCCTGCATCGCGCGATGGAGCTCGAGCAGCAACTCGGCGAGCGCCTGGCGCTGCTGCGCGTCGACGGCGGCGGCCATGTGAGGAAGTTCGGGCGCCAGCCGCAGCGTGGGAATCGGCCCCTCTTGCTCGCGTTTCCACCGGGAGAAAAGTGCATCGAGTAGTTTCATGGCGGGATGGTGACCACCTGCTGGCCGCCCCCTGTGCGCAGTATCAACGTGAGCGGCGTGTTGGCGGCCTGCAGCTGCGTGTTGGCCGCGTTCGCCTGCGTATTGGCCGCGGTCTGCTGCGCCTCAGCGCCCGCCTCGATTGCATTCTTGATGTCGGCCATCATCTTCTGCGTCGCGTCGGCCGTGTCCTGGGCGATCCTCTCCATGCGCGCGTCGATTGCGGACTGCGTGTCGCGCCCGCGCGTGAGGAAGGCGCCGCTCTGGGCTTGCTGCTCCTCGGGCGAAAGGAGGCTGAATGCGGCGTTGATGTCGTTGTTGATCAACCCCGCGAGACGCTGAATCGTCGCCGGGTCGCTCGAGGCGAGCGCCTGGCGCTGCAGATCTGCCGCGTCCTGCTGGTAGAAGTTGTACTTGGCCTGGTTGTCCTTGAGTCCAGCGATCTGGATGTTGCGGAAGGTGGCGCCGAACATGTCGTCGATCGCCGCCTTCGCCTGCTTGATCCCGACGAGCAGTTGGACCTGCGCGTTGTAGTAATCGCGGGTCGCGGTCGCCAAATTCTGCGTAGTGGCGAGCGTTCCGTCGTACGCGGACATCGCCGCGCGCATCGCCTTCTCGTTATTCGCGAGCGCGAAGTTAAGCGGATTCTGCGAGGCCGCGATACTTGCGGCCACGTCGCCCATGGGGTTGCGCTTGACGATATCGAAAATCTGCGCGACCGATCCGAGCGCGTTTACTAGATCGGCTGTGCTGCCCTTGAATTGGGTGATGTAGTTCTTGATGGCTCCGGTGGCGCCGCCGAGCACGAGCTGCGCCTGCTCGACGTATACCGAATTGAAAAAGTCGGTGATCGCCTTCTTCGCGTCCGCGTCGGAAAGGCCGCTCAACTGGATATTGAATTCCTTGCTGTAGTTCTTCAGGAGGTCCGCGGCGTCATCGCCCACAAGGGCGCCGAGCGCGACCATCTGCCCATGAATCATCGCCATTGCATCGGTGAACGGCTTCGCCTGGTCGCCCGTGAGCGCGGTGGTGTCGGTCCAGCGGTGATCGCTGGAGAACAGGCCGCCCCTCTGCGAGTAGTCCTGCCACCCGCTCGTCGAGATCGCGCTACCGCTTACGCTGCCAGAGATCCCGCTCGCGTCCGCGTGCGTCGCGCTGTGCCCGAAAAGCCGATCCATCACCGGCGCGCCGGAAAGCACGTTCGCAATCCGGTCGCTGATCCCGAGGCTGGTCAGGAAATTCGTTCCGAGGGAGGTCGCATAGGCGAGCCCCGCGCCAGGACGGAAGAGCATATCGGCGGTGCTACCAACGCCGCCCGGGCCGCGCCCCGAACCCTGCGCACTCCAGCCTTGCGAGAAAAGATTGGATACAACGGCTGCTCCGACGAGCGCCACGGCGAAGATTCCGAGCGCCGTCGTCGTGACTCCCATCGTGCTCATCCACGAAGACATCGTCGACTGAAGGCCGCTCGCGCCGATCATCCCGCTGCTTCCGAGACCCTGCATGCCGCCACTGGACAGGATGAGCGCCGGGTCAGCGCTGGCTCCGAACAGCGCGCTTCCGGCATAGCTCGAGATGGTGCCGCTGATCGTGTTCGCGCCGAGGCCCGCGGCTTGCGAAGCCAGCGCTGTCCCAGCCGATCCGCCGACGACGCCCGCCACCATTTGCAGCACCCACTTCTGCGCGAAAAGTGCGAGCAGCTCCTGGACAAAGGTCTTGAGCTCGGCGCGCAGCTTGGTGAACGCGCTCTTGCCATTGACGACGAGATCCCCGAAGAAGGCGCCCGCCTTTTGGGAGAGATCCAGCCAGACCTTAGACTGGTCCTGCAGCGCGAACTTGAGATCGATGGTCTGTCCGATCGCGGCCTTCGCCGCGTCGTTCATGGTCACCATGCGAAGAATGACGTTCCCGTCGACCCCGTCGGGGAGATTGGCCAGCTGCTTCTTCAGCTCGAGGTCAAGGCGGTGGATCTCGGTCAACTTCGCCGCCTCGACTTGCGTCTTCCCGATGAGCGTGAGGCCGAACTGCTCCTGCGCGATCTGATCCGCCAACGACGATGCGTAATTCGCCTGCAGGTCGAGAAGCGCCTGCTGCGCCTTGAGGAGCTCCTCGTCGCTCTTCAGTATCTCGGCGCGCGACACCTTCTCCTGCTCGAGCTTCACGATCATCGATTCCTTGTCGATGAGCTCCTGCTTTTGCGCCGGCGTGAGCTTCGAATATCGACTCTCCTGCAGCTTCTCGATGTAGGCCTCGAGCTCGCCCACGCCTTTCAGCTTGGCGATCTGCTTGTCGAGCTCGGCATTTTCCTGCTGGTAAATGTCGACCGTAGAGGCCCCATCCTCGCCGAGGCCAGGGCCGAGTTTCTTTCGACGCTTCGCGATCTGCCCGTCGATCGCGAGCTTGTCCTGCGCCGCGATCTCGTCCAGGAAGATGCCGTGCTCGAGTGCCGCGCGCTGCTGCAGCAGGCCATTCAGCTTCGCGGCCTGCTCCGCGTATTGCCCAGCGCCGTCGAAGGTGTACCAGCGCTCGTCTTTCAGGGCGCGCGCCGCCGACGTCGCGAGCTTGATCTGGTTGGTGATCTTCTCGAGCTCCGCTTTCGGGCCCTCGCCCTTGATCTGCGCCAGGGCCTCGGTCACGCCGCGGATGGCCATCTCGTAGAGGCCGCCCTCGGTGCGGCCCTGGATCATCGATGTGACGATCGCGTTGATCGCTGGCAACACGGTATTGCCGAGCGCCTGCGCGAGGAAGGTGCTGCGGTTGGTCAGCTTGTCGAGGCTGTCGTGAAACTGGTGCGCCTGCTCCGCGGCGTCGGTGCCCAGGACGCGTCCGAGCTTCAACGCCTCGTCTTGCATCGCCTTGATCGCGGCGGCGCCCTGATTGAGCAGCGGGATCATGTCCGCGCCATTTTTCCCGAAGAGCTTCACGGCGGCCGCCACCTTGATCGGACCGTCTTCGGAATTCTTGAACGTGTCCGCGACCTGCAGCAGCACCTTGTTGAAGCCGTCCGACGTGGCACTCGTGCCGGTGATGTCGACGCCCAGCGCCTTGAAAATCCCGCTGAACTTCGCGCCGCCACCCGCCGCGTCCGTGATCGCCACGTTGAGCTTCTTCGAGCCCATTTCCAGCGATTCCATCGAGACGCCGCTTTGCTTTGCAGCGAACGCGAGCGCGCTGAACTGCTCCACCGAAAGGCCCGCGACCTCCGCAGCGTGGCGCAAGTTCTCAGCCGTCTCGATCGCGGTCTTGCCCATCGCCATCAGCGCCGTGATGCCCAGGCCTGCAGCGAACGCGCCGGCGATCGAGTTGAGCGAGGACGACACGCTGCGCTCGAGGTCCCTCATCGCGCGGTCGATGGTCGTGGCGCCCTGCGCCGCCGCGAACTTCGCGCGTTCCATCCCGCCCTCGAAGTTCGAGGAGTTTAAAATCACGCTCGCGGTCAGTGTGCCCAAAACGGACATTACGCAGCCCTCCTTCCGGGTTCGTGAGAGCCACTCACGCGCAGCAGCTCCGCGCGCGCAGCTTCGAGCTCGGCGAGGGCGAGCCATGCGAAATCGTCGGCGAGGACGTTGCCCTCGAGGGTCGCCTGCGCCGCCCTGGTCATCATGGCCTTCGCGTACTCCATTCGATGCTCGGCCGCTTCACGGGTCATGTGTGCTCGACTTTCCTGGGGGGGAGAATGTTGGCGAGTTCCGGCATGGTTCTGCGCAGCATCTCTATCGGCGATTCGAGGCCCCTCTGGACGCGCACCCCGGTGTCATTGGGCTGTTCAGGGGTTGGGGCATCTGCCCCCTGGGCGTGTTCGCGCGCTTGCGCGCTTGAACTGTTCATGGACTGTTTAAAATCAGTAATAGGAGTGATCTGCCGCTTTTCCGACATTTCCTCGTCGGTATTTCCGCTTTTCTTCTCCTCATCCGCCGAAACATCTGTCGGTTTTTCAGCATTTCTAGAGGACGAAATCTGCTGGTTTTTCAGCATTTCTTTAAAGCCAAGCTCGTACACCGCGGCGTAATGTTTCCGCTCGCCGGTGTCGCGGAGGTGACCCCGTTTCACCAGAGCTTTGCGCGCCTTGCTGAGCGTGTCGCGGTGGAGCCCGGTATCGGTCACAAGTTGATCGAGGCCTGGCCACGCCTGGAGTTTCGCGCCCGCGCGCCATGCATACGCGACGAGCACCAGCCGCTCCGAAGCGGAATCGACTGGAGCGGACCAAGCCCACGCCGTGACCTCCCATGCCTTCACTCGCGGGCACCTACGCTGTCTCTGCCCGCTTCTCGGGCTCCGGTGCCCGCCCCGCGATGAGCCCCTGCGCGATGTCCGATGGCCAGAACTTGCGCCGGCCGCCAGGATCGCGGCGCCCCGGGGGAATGACGCCTCGCCTTTCAAGCTCGAGGAGCCACTTCGTGGAAAATCCCATCGCCCGTGCGAGCTCGCCGCAATAAACGCGGCGAATCAGTGTCTCTTCCATGTAAATCTCCAGAACTATGCGAACGTATCGCGCAGTTCCGAAAGCTACATGCATTCGCAAGCGAATTTTAAGCAGCGGCGAATCAAAGACTTAGCTGCGGCGCTATAACTTCATTCCCCACGCGGTGCACTGATCGGCCCATCGCTGCAACAGCTCGCCGCGACGCGAAAGATACTGCGAGCGGTTGTAGATGGCCCGCACGTCGCCGCGCACGTGCGCAAGGCAGGCCTCGATCACATCGGGATCGGCTTCGGCGACCTCGTGCGCCCAGGTCGAGAATGACGCGCGGAAACCGTGCGTGGTCTGCCGACCGTAGTAGCCCGCGCGCGCGAGGAATGCGAGGAGCGCGTTCTCGCTGAGCGAGCCGTGCCGCGTGAAGCCCGGAAAGATCAGCGCATCAGGATGTTTCGACGTGCGCAGCGGCCGCGCCGCCTCAAGGATCTCGCGCGCCTGGCGCGAGAGGGGCACCAGGTGCTCTCGCGTCATCTTCATTCGCACCGCGGGAATGCGCCAGAGCGTCGCCTTCTCGATTTCACTCCACGGCGCGAAGCGGGTCTCTGCGGTCCGCGCGGCCGTGAGGATGGTCCAGTAGAGGGCGAGCCGCGTGACGGCCTCCGAGGGCACTTTCTGCGCCGCCTTGAACAGGTCCGGCATGTCCTGGAGCGATATCGTCGCGCGATGCGTGGGCGCCGGCCGCACGAGAGCCCCCGAGAGCAGCGCCGCGGGATCGCTGTCGGCGCGCGACGTCTGCACGGCATACCGGAAGATTTGCGACACCATCACCCGACACTTCGCCGCGACCTCGTGCGCGCCGCGGGCCTCGATCTGGCGCAGCGCCTCGAGCACGTTGGCCGGCTTCACGTCGGCGAGCGGAATGTCGCCCAGGCGATCGAGGAGCTCATTGTCGAGGCGCGAGCGCTGCGCGCCGCGATGCGCCTCCGACCATGAGGACGCCATCTTCGTGACCCACTCCTCAGCCATCACACCAAACGTCGACGCCTGCACTGCCGCGCCAAGCGCCCTGGCTGATCGACGCTCGACAGTGGGATCCTTGCCCGCGCGGATCCACTCGCGCGCACGGTCGCGCTCTGCGCGCGCGGTCGCGAGCGAGACCTCCGGAAAGATGCCGATCGCGTAGACGCGCTCAGCGCCGCCGTGCCGGTACTTGAGGCGCCAGAGGCGCGCGCCGGTAGCCTGCACGAGCAGATACAGCCCCTGCCCGTCGCTCAGCTTGTAGGGCGGTACGAGCAGCTGGCCGTCGTCCTCGCGGTAGTGGTTTTTCGCGCGCGCTCTCGCGTCGGTCAGGCGGTCCTTGCCGGTTCGGTTCCCAGTCGGCCCAATACCCCCTTTATGCGGTTTCGCTACCCCCATGGATACCCCCTGGCCGCGTTCTGCTCACTTCTAGCCAGTTTCGCATATTGGTGGTATCGTGGGGCGTCTTTCGAGGGAAACGAGGTTCCGAGTGCTCGTCAGTTCCAGTTGCTTCCTATGCTTCTGGAACCCGGGGCCGGACTCGAACCGGCACGGCCTTGCGGCCTGGGGATTTTCCTCCCACTTCGGCTTTCGCCGCCCCTCGCGGGTTCGTGGTCTGGAGCACGCCTTCACCGTGGCCTTGCGGCTTTAGGTGCCCGCCGTCTGCTCTCTACACCTTCCTCTTCGCCGAAGAGGCTTGGCTCGGTGTTCGCTCGGACTCTCGTCCAGGGCCTTCGCCGAGTTTGACGGGTTACACCTCGAGCATTTCTCCTCGA
>JBBRQA010000035.1:0-22010 GCA_038227085.1 Burkholderiales bacterium
ACCGTGCACCTGGGCGGGCACGTGACGCTCATCTTCGAAGACGAGCTCACCATGCGCTACCAGGTTCAGGAGATGCTGCGCGCCGAGAAGATCTTCGAGGAGCGCGGCATCCAGGACGAGATCGACGCCTACAACCCGCTCGTCCCCGACGGGCGCAACTTCAAGGCGACCATGATGATCGAGTACGAGGACGTCGAGGAGCGCCGCGTCGCGCTCGGCAAGCTGAAAGGCGCCGAGGACAAGGCGTGGGTGCGGGTCGAAGGCTCGCAGCGCGTCTACGCCATCGCCGATGAGGACCTCGAGCGCGAGAATGACGAGAAGACCTCGGCAGTGCACTTCCTGCGCTTCGAGCTCGCCCGCGAGATGGCCGAGGCGCTCAAGTACGGCGTCGGCCTCGCCATCGGCATCGACCATCCGCACTACCAGGCGATGCTCGACCCCGTCTCGCCCGAAATCCGCGCCGCGCTCGTCAAAGACCTCGCCTGAAAAAGTGGTGTCAGGTACAACTTTCCGAGGTGCAACTTTCCGCCAGGTGGAAAGTGGCAGGTGGAAAGTGGTGTCAGGTACGATTTTTCAGGAGGCCATCTTGAGGCATGGAAGCTTGATGGCGCGGATCGCCGCCGATAGGGTCTCCACCGCGAGCGGCCGGTCAAAACTCGCGCGCCAGGCGAGCGCCACCTTGCGCGACGGCACCGGCGAGGAGAATGGAACCACTTTCAGCATCTGGGTCGCGTAGCGCCGGGTAAGCGCCGAGGACGGCAGCACGCTCACGCCCAGGCCCGAGGCCACCATGTTGCGGATCGTCTCGAGCGAGCTGCCGGCGCGGCCCTCAGGGAGCGCGGTGTTCGACTGACCGGGGCAGGCCTCGAGCACCTGGTCGCGGAAGCAGTAGCCGTTGTTGAGGACGAGCAGGTTCTCGTCGGCGAGCTCCGCGGGCTTCACGCCCTTCCTCGACTGCCAGCGATGCCCCTCGGGAACGACCACGCTGAAGGGCTCCTCGTAGACGACCTCGGTCTTCACGCCGGGAATCGAAAATGGCAGCGCGATGATGACGACGTCGAGTTCGCCCTCCCGCAGCATCGGCGCCAGGGTGCCGGTCAGGTTCTCCTCGATCACCAGCGGCATGGCGGGCGCGCGCTTCCTCAGGATCGGGATCAGCTCGGGCAGCAGGTACGGGCCGATGGTCGGGATCACGCCCAGGCGCAACGCGCCCGCGAGCTGGTCCTTGCCGCCGCGGGCCAGGCTCTGGATCTTGCCCACCTCGTCCAGGACGCGGCGCGCCTGCTCGACGATGGCCTGGCCGCGACCGGTGACCAGCACCTCGTTCTTGTTGCGCTCGAAGAGCTTCACGCCGAGCTCGCCCTCGAGCTTGGCGAGCGCGAGGGAGAGCGTGGGCTGCGTCACGAAGCATTTCTGCGCCGCGCGCCCGAAATGGCGCTCCTGGGCGAGCGCCACGACATATTTGAGCTCAGTGAGGGTCATGGGCCATAGCCTTGGACTATCGAAAGTATAACGACAATCAATTGGTGAAATCAATCGAAATGGCACAACATAGCGCTCATACCCAATCAACCAGCGAGCGAGACCACATGTTCCCCAATTCCGAAGGCAAGCGCGTCCCTAAGGTCACCTTCCGTACCCGCAAGGACGGCCAGTGGAAGGATGTCACCAGCGACCAGCTCTTCCACGGCCGCACCGTGGTGGTGTTCTCGCTGCCGGGCGCGTACACGCCGACCTGCTCGTCGTCGCACCTGCCGCGCTACAACGAGCTTGCGCCGACTTTCCGCAAGCTCGGCGTGGACGACATCGTGGTGGTCTCGGTGAACGACGCCTTCGTGATGAGCGAATGGCAGAACGACCAGAACGCCCCCAACATCACCTTCATCCCGGACGGCAACGGCGCATTCACCGAAGGCATGGGCCTGCTCGTCGACAAGTCGGACCTGGGCTTCGGCAAGCGCTCGTGGCGCTACTCGATGCTGGTGAGAGATGGCGTGGTCGAGAAGATGTTCATCGAGCCGCAGAAGGAAGGCGACCCGTTCGAGGTCTCTGACGCCGACACCATGCTCGCCTACATCGCCCCGCGCGAGAAAGCGCCCGAGCCGGTCGTGATCTTCGCCAAGGTGGGGTGCCCGCACTGCGCGCGCGCCAAGGCGCTCCTCGACAAAGCCGGCCTCGTCTACGAGGAAGTGACGCTCGGCAAGGGCGTCACCTCGTCCACCTTGCGCGCGGTTTCCGGCGCGGGCACGGCTCCCCAGGTCTTCATCGGCGGCAAGCTCATCGGCAGCGCGGACGACCTCGAGGCGTACTTCGCGGGCAACCAGAAGAAAGCCGCATAAGGACTCCGGGAATAGATCGACAGAGGCTCCATGCAAACGAACGAGCAGGGGACAGAGCGGGGACAGACCGGGGTCAGACCGGGGTCAGAGCGGGGTCTGACCCCGGTTGATGTTGCGGTGATCGGCGCCGGCACGGCGGGCCTCGCGGCTTATCGCGCGGCGCGCGCCGCGGGCGCAAGCGCGGTCGTGATCGAGGGGGGACCGTACGGGACCACCTGCGCCCGCGTCGGCTGCATGCCTTCCAAGCTCCTCATCGCCGCGGCCGAAGCGGCGCACTCGATCCACCGCGCGCCGGGATTCGGCGTGCACGTGGATGGCAAAGTGCGCGTCGACGGGCGCGAGGTGATGGCACGCGTGAAACGCGAGCGCGACCGCTTCGTGGGATTCGTGGTGCAGGGCATCGAGGGCATTCCCGAGGCCGACCGCGTGCGCGGCTACGCGAAGTTCGTGGACCGCAACACGCTCATGGTCGGCACGAAACGCATCGCGGCGCGCGCCATCGTGATCGCCACCGGCTCGCGGCCTGCCATCGCCCCGATCCTGCAGGGGCTGGGCGAGCGCCTCGTGCTGAACGACGATGTATTCGACTGGGACGACCTGCCGCGCTCGGTGGCGGTGTTCGGCCCCGGCGTGATCGGCCTGGAGCTGGGCCAGGCGCTCGCGCGCCTGGGCGTGCGCGTCGTGGTGCTCGGGCGCGGCGGGCGCCTCGGTCCCATCACCGACCCCTATGTGCAGCGCGCGGCGGCGGACGCTTTCGGCGCGGAATTCACGCTCGATCCCAACGCCCACGTCTCGCGAGTGGAGCGCATCGGGGACCACGTCGAGATCGACTACATGAGCCCCGGCGGCGACAAGCGCGCCGAGCGCTTCGACTATGTGCTCGCGGCCACCGGGCGCCTGCCAAACGTCGATGGCCTCGGCGTAGAGACGCTGGGCCTGGAGCGCGATGCGCGCGGCGTGCCGCGCTTCGATCGCGCCACCGCGCAGGCGGGCGCCTCCAACATCTTCATCGCGGGCGACGCGGCCGACGACGTACCGCTCCTGCACGAGGCCGCTGACGAAGGTCGCATCGCCGGCGAGAACGCGGCGCTCTTCCCGAACGTGAAAGCGGGAGCGCGGCGCGCGCCGCTGGGCATCGTCTTCACCGACCCGCAGATCGCCATCGTCGGCCCCGGGTTCGCCGCGCTCAAGCCCAATGCGCTCGCTGCGGGCGAGGTCTCTTTCGTTGACCAGGGCCGCTCGCGCGTAATGCTGCGCAACAAGGGGCACCTGCGCGTCTATGGAGATCCTTCCACCGGGCGCTTCCTCGGCGCGGAGATGGTCGGGCCGGACGCCGAGCACATTGCGCACCTTCTCGCATGGGCGTTGCAGGCGCAGATGACGGTCGAGCAGATGCTGCAGATGCCCTTCTATCACCCTGTGGTGGAGGAAGGCTTGCGCACGGCGCTTCGCGAGCTCGACACGCACATCCGGCAGTCGCAGGCGATCGCCGCGTAAGGCAGAGGGAGTCATACTAGCGGGCATGAAAGAGCTCGCGGTAGGCGCCGGCGCGGGATTCTCGGGCGATCGCGTCGACGCGGCGGCCCCGGTGGTGAGGACCCTCATCGCGCGCGGTGGACCGGCTGCGCTCATCTTCGAGATGCTCGCCGAGCGCACGCTCGCTTTGGCGCAGCTGGAAAAGCGGCGCGACCCGGCGAAGGGCTACGAGCCCGCCATCGAATTGCAGGTGCGCCCGATCCTCGCCGATTGCATCGCGCACGCCATCCCCATCGTCTCCAATTTCGGCGCCGCCAACCCGCGCGGCGCGGCAGCGCGCATCCAGGCAATCGCGGAGGATCTCGGCCTCGGGCGGATCCGCATCGCGGTGGTCGAAGGCGACGATCTTTCGGGCGAGCGCGGCGCGGCGATCGTCGAAAAATACATTCCCCATGAGTTCGCCGGGCGCCCTTTCGCGAGCGCCAACGTCTACCAGGGAGCGCTCGAGATTGCGCAGGCGTTGAAGCAAGGCGCGCAAGTCGTGGTGACCGGGCGCGTCGCCGATCCGTCGCTCGTCGTCGGCCCCGCGCTCGCGCACTATGGCTGGTCGATGACCGACTGGGACGCGCTCGCCGGTGCCACGATGGCGGGCCATCTCCTCGAGTGCGGAGCGCAGGTGACCGGCGGCTACTTCGCCGATCCCGGGATGAAGGACGTGCCCGGGCTCGCCCATGCCGGCTACCCCATCGCCGAGATCGCGCGAGACGGAACGTGCGTGATCGGCAAGGCCGCGGACACCGGAGGCCTGGTCGACGCGCGCACGGTGAAGGAGCAGCTTCTCTACGAGCTGCACGACCCCGCCGCGTATCTCACGCCTGACGTCGTCGCCGATATCTCGCAAGCCGAGGTGACCGATTTGGGCCGCGATCGGGTGCGCCTTTCCGGAGTCCGCGGCCACGAGCGTCCCGCCACGCTCAAGGCCAACGTGTTCTTCGAGCGCGGCTGGTTCGGCGAAGGCGAGATCTCCTACGCCGGGCGCAACGCCGAAGCCCGAGCGCGCCTCGCGATGCACGTTTTGCGCGAGCGCCTCTCGCCCCTCCTCGCGCTTCGCTTCGACCTGATCGGCGTGACGAGCGTCCTCGGCGACGACACCGGGCGCATGCTCGGCGCGACACCCGCGGGAAACGCGACCGACGTGCGCGTGCGGGTGGCGGGGGCGCATACGGACGAGGCCGTGGTCGAGCGGCTCATGAACGAGGTGACGGCGCTCTGGACCGCGGGCCCGGCCGGTGGCGCGGGAGTGCGCGTCGCGAAAAGGAAGCGGCTCTCCACCACGTCCTGCCTCATCCCGCGCGAGCTGGTGCCGGCGCGCTACGAGATCCTGGAGTGAGCGTGGAGGCGAAGACGATCCCCCTTTACGAAATCGCCCACGGCCGCACCGGCGACAAGGGCGACCGCTCGAGCATCAGCGTGATCGCCTATGAGCCCGCGCACTTCGGCATCCTGCTCGCGCAGGTCACCGAGGAGCGGGTCGCCGCGCATTTCGCCTATCGCGAGCCCACCCGAGTCACCCGCTACGTGCTCCCGAAGATCCACGCTCTGAACTTCGTCCTCGACGGCGTTCTCGATGGCGGCGTGAACGACGCGCTGAATCTCGACATGCACGGCAAGGCGCTGTCGTTTCACTTGCTGGCGCTGCCCGTCACCCTCGACGCGGAATAGAGGCCGCGAGTCCAAAGGCGGCCAGCATCGCCGCGAGCGCGATCAAGGCCCATTCGCTCAACGTCGGGATGGCGCCGGCCGCGCCTGGCACGCCCGGGCCGCCCTGGTCGGCGATGGTGCCGTTGGCGGCGAGGTCGTCATCGCCCAGGCCGCCGTCGGTGATGGCGAAGGTGGCCGTGTTGCCCGCGATTGCCGCGGGCAGGATGTACCAATGGGGAGCGGGCTGGGCCGCGGTCGGCCCGTACTTCCAGTACTGCGCTCCGGCGGGCAATGGCGTCGGATAGACCACGGCCATCGTGATGGTCGATCCCGCCGTGCAGCCGGCGACCGTGAAGTCGAAGAGGCCCTGCGGAAAGAGGAGGCCCGCCGGCGCGCTCCCGGCCGGGGGGCTTGCGGGCCCTGCCTGTAGCGGGATGAATTGCGCCACGGTGAAGCCGCACGTCGCTCCACCACCCGTGAAGGACGCGGCGATGGTGCCGGTACCGGTAGCGCTCGGCCCGCTGGCGGAAGTCGCCACGGCGATCGGCGTGACCGTCACAGTGGGCGACGGCGATCCCGGGCCCGCTGAACCGCTCGCGGAGACGGAGCAGGTGTAGGCCGTACCGTTCGCGAGACCCGCGAGCACAATCGGCGATCCTTGGCCGCTCGCGCTCAGCGCCCCGGGATTGCAGGTTACGGTATAGCCCGTGATCGTACAGCCGTTGCTCGTCGGCGGCGTGAAAGAGATCGTCACCTGCGCGTTACCGGCAAGCGCAGAACCGATCGTTGGAGAACCGGGTACGCAGACGGGCGGCAAGGTCGGCACCACGGTTCCGGTCGCTCCGGCGAAATTCCTCGGCGAGTTGACGGCGACCACGCCACTGCGATTGATGGAGTGGATCCCGTCGGTGGGCAGGGATGCATAGCTCACCGTGTCGGCGCCGGCCCAATCGATCGTGCCGTTGGGAAGAAAGAGAAAGTTGTCGGGCACCACGTAGTCGGGCGTCACCAGGTTGAGAGCGGCGAAGCTCGCGGTGCCGATGAGGAAGGTCTTGTTGGTCGAGCTGCCCGGAAGATCGGAAGTCAGCGTGAACGAGTGCGTCGCCGCTCCCTGGGAGGTATTGATCGCGTGGCCCGTGACGAACTCCTGGCTTCCGAAAGACGTCGAGAGCTCGATGAACTGCACGCTGCCGCCGGCGTTGGAGTAGATCTCCGAAATCTGCCAAAGATGGAACGTCGCGTTCGCCGACGTGCAGAAGGCGAGAAGCGCGAGGATCGCGCATGCGCGCGCCCGCAGACTTGCTTCCATGACAGTCCCCCCGAGGTACCCTGACAGAGTGAACGCTTCGCGAGCGAGATTATTCCGCGATCGCCTGGGGGAAGTATGCGGCGAATTCGCGCAGGTTGTCGGTGAACAGCCCGTCGATGCCCGCCTCGAGGAGTTTCTCGGCGGTCGCGATGTCGTTCACCGTGTAGACCATCACGCGGTACCCGGCGTCGTGCAGCCGGGAAACGCTGTCGACTTCGAGCTTGCGGTGATCGGTGTGGAAAGACACCGCTTCGAGAGCCCTCAGCCGCGGCCAGTCGCCGGGGGTGAGCTGCTTCGCGAGCCAGCCGCGCGGCAATGACGGCGCCGCAGCCTTCGCCGCCATCAGCGCCTCGTACGAAAAGGACGACAGGAGCGGCGCCACGCCCGCTCCGGCCCAGAGTCGCGCAGCGTCGAGCGCCACGTGCCTGCCGGTCTCGACGTCGAGTCCCGGCGTGGGCTTGATCTCCACGTTCGCCGTCGTCGCTTGCGCGCGCAGGAGCTTCGCGGCCTCCTCGAAGGTGGGGATCTTCTCGCCGCGGAACGTCGCCGAATGCCAGGCGCCGGCGTCGAGCTTCACGAGCTCGGACCAGTCGAGGTCGGCGGCGCGGCCGCGGCCGCTGGTGGTGCGCTCGAGAGTCGCATCGTGGAGCAGGAGCGCGATCGCGTCTCGCGAGAGCTTCACGTCGAACTCGTGCGCGCGATAGCCGAGCGATTGCCCGGTGCGGATCGCGGCGAGGGTATTCTCCGGCGCGAGGCTGCCGCCGCCGCGGTGCGCGAAGATGCGCGGATAGGGCCAGTCTTTCATGCGAATCCGAGGACCTTGTAGGCGATGACGATCGTAAGCACGAACACGAGGTAAGCGTAGAAGGCGGCGACCACGTCGTCGATCATCACGCCCATCCCGCCTTTCACGCCGCGCTCCAGCGCGCGGATGGGCGGCGGCTTCCAGATGTCGAAGAGGCGGAAGAGCGCGAAGGCGTAGGCCTGCAGGCGCCAATCCTGCGACGCGACCGCGGCGAGCGGCAGGAAGGCGACGATCTCGTCCCACACCATCGCGCCGTGGTCGGAGACGCCCAGGTCGCGACCGGTACGCTCGCACGCCCACACGCCCACGAAGAAGAGCGGGATCGCGATAAACGCGATGACGAGCGGCGGAAGGAAAGCCGCGAGCGCCCAGTAGATCGGGAGGGCGGCGAGGGTGCCGAACGTGCCCGGCGCCTTCGGCGCGAGGCCCGTGCCGAATCCCAGCGCGATGAAATGCGCCGGGTGGGCAACCAGGAAGCGCGCGTCAGGAGCCCGAGAAGTGGTCGTATCCGCGGCCATCGACCTTCACGGGCTTGCCTTCGGCCTGCAGGCTCACGCCCTTGCCGCGCTTGATCTGGCCGATGCGGGTCAGCGGGATGTTGAGCACGTCGGTGAGATCCGCTATGCTCTCGCGGGCGTTCGCCGGCGCCGTGAAGCAGAGCTCGTAGTCGTCGCCGCCCGCCACGATCGCAGTGAGCCCCGGCCCGTCGGCCGAATGGCGTGCGCCGATCGCCGACACCGGGATCGACCCGAGGTCCACGGTGGCGCCCACTCCGGAAAGCCTGCAAATGTGGCCGAGGTCCGAGAGCAGTCCGTCGGAGATGTCGATGGCGGCGGTGGCTATGCCGCGCAGCGCCTGGCCCAGCGCCACGCGCGGCGTGGGCTCGTACAGGCGCATCACGGCTTCGCGGTAATCCTCCTCGTTGAGGACGACCTTGCCGTGGCGGTGCGCGACCGCGAGCGCCGCGTCGCCGATGTTGCCGGAGACCCACACGTCGTTACCGGCCTTGGCGCCGTTACGCCGAAGCGCCGCGCCCGCGGGCACTTCACCCATGATGGTCACGGTGAGCGTGAGCGGGCCGCGCGTCGTATCGCCGCCGATCAGGGACACGTTGAACTCGGCGGCGAGATCGTAGAACCCTTTGGCGAAGGCCTCGAGCCATTGGTGATCGACCGTGGGCAGTGTCAGCGCGAGCATCGCCCAGTACGGCATCGCGCCCATCGCCGCCATGTCGGAGAGGTTCACCGCGAGCGCCTTATGGCCGAGGTTCTCGGGATCGACGTCGGGGAAGAAATGCGTACCTGACACCATCGTGTCGGTGGAGACCGCGAGGTCCATGCCGTTGCTGACGTCCACCAGGGCGCAATCGTCGCCGACACCCAGCACGGCATTGGCGGCCGGACGGGTGAAATGGCGCGCAATGAGATCGAATTCGGGATTGCTTTGAATCATTCCTGTGCTTTCTTTTCGTTGGCCTTCGAGGCGCCTTCCGGCCTGCGCGGACGCGGCGCGCGGGGCGTGGCGACTTCCGAAGCCCTCACATCCGCCGCCAGACGATCCAGCACGCCGTTGACATATTTATGACCGTCGGTGCCGCCGAAACGTTTCCCCAGCTCGATCGCCTCGTTGATCGTGACGCGATAGGGAATCTCGGGCTTGTGCACGAGCTCCCAGGCGCCGATGAGGAGGATGGCGCGCTCGATCGGGCTCACGTCGGCCCACTTGCGGTCGGCGAGCGGCTCGAGCATCGCCTGCAGCGGCGCAGCGTGCGCGATGACCCCGCGCAGCTCCACTTCGAGGAACTCGCGGTCCGCCCCGGCGAAGCCTTCCATCTCGGAGAGATTGGCGAGCACCGTCTGCGCGCTCGCCCCGGTGTAGATCCACTGGTAGAGGCCTTGGAGCGCGAACTCGCGCGAGTGGCGGCGCGTGGGCTTCATCCGGCGATCGACCGCAGCGTGTTCGCCATCTCCACCGCGACGCGCGCGGCCTCCGCGCCCTTCACAGCGGCGCGCGCACGCGCCTGCTCCTCGGTGTCGGAGGTGAGCACGCCGTTGGCGATCGGGATGCCGGTCTCGAGCTGCACGTCGAGGATGCCGCGCGCGCTCTCGTTGGAGACCACCTCGAAATGGTAGGTCTCGCCGCGCACCACGGCGCCCAGCGCCACCAGGGCGTCGTAGCGCCGGCCCGCGAAGCCGCGCCGCTCCAGCGCGAGCGCCTGGAGCGCCAGCGGGATCTCGAGCGCGCCGGGCACGCTCACCACGTCGATGGCCTCGGCGGCCACGCCAAGATCCACCAGCTGCTTGTCGCATGCGGTGAGGAGCTCGCGCACGATCTCCTCGTTGAAGCGGCTCCAGACGATGCCGATGTGCATGCCCTCGCCATTGGTGGCGGGGATCTTGGCCGATCTCATACCGCGGCCTTGATCGCCTTCGCGTCGTCGGGGGACACGTACTCCACGACCTCGAGGCCGAAGCCCGACATGCTGGGAATGCGCTTGGGCCGCGCGAGGACGCGCATCTTGCCGACGTTCAGGTCCTTCAGGATCTGCGCGCCGATGCCGTGCAGGCGTGGATCCCACTTGCGCGTCGTGGCGCGGCGCGCGCGCGTGTCGTCGAGGCGATCGAGGATCTCGGAGGCGGGCTCCTGGCGGCGCAGCAGCACGATCACGCCTTCCTTGTGGTGCGCGACCATGCGCATCGCGTCCTGCACCGAGAAGGCGTGGCGCGTGGAGTCGAAGTCGAACATGTCCAGGGAGGCGAACGGCTCGTGCACGCGCACCAGCGTCGGGCGCTCGGGCGTGGGCTCGCCCTTCACCAGCGCGTAGTGCACCTCGTCCACGGTCTTGTCGTGGTACACGCACAGGCGGAAGGCGCCATAGGGGGTATTCACCATGCGGTCGGCGACGCGCTCGACCAGCTTCTCGTTCTGGCTGCGGTAGTGGATGAGATCGGCGATGGTGCCGATCTTGAGATCGTGGCGCGCGGCGAATTCCTCGAGCTCGGGCATGCGCGCCATCGAGCCGTCCGGATTCATGATCTCGCAGATCACCGACGCGGGCGTGAGGCCGGCAAGGTCCGCGAGGTCGCAGCCCGCCTCGGTATGGCCCGCACGCACCAGCACGCCACCGGCTTGCGCCATGATCGGGAAGATGTGGCCGGGCTGCACGATGTCCTCGGGCTTGGCGTGGCGGGCGGTCGCGGCACGCACGGTGCGCGCGCGATCCGCGGCGGAGATGCCCGTACTGACCCCGACCGCCGCCTCGATGGAAGCGGTGAAGTTGGTGCCCATCGGCGAGCGATTGTCGCTCACCATGAGATCGATGTTCAGCTGCCGGCAACGCTCCTCGGTGAGCGTGAGGCAGACGAGGCCGCGGGCGTGCGTGGCGAGGAAATTGATCGCTTCCGGCGTCACGAAATCGGCGGCGAGGACGAGGTCGCCCTCGTTCTCGCGGTCTTCCGCGTCGGCGAGCACGATCATGCGGCCGCGGCGGATGTCGTCGATCAGGTCCTGGGTCGGGCTGATGCTCATGGTGAAGACTCCGGTGGGAGACCGCTATTTTGCCATTTAACCCAGCCTGCAACGCCTTCGGCATATCCCGGGGTGACCCCGATCACGCGCCAGGGGCTCCGCGCTCCGACGGTGTGCTCCTGAGAATGCGCTCCACGTACCGCGCGAGGAGATCGACCTCGAGGTTCACGCGGCTGCCCGCTCCCAGGTTGCGGAACGTCGTGACGGCGCGTGTGTGCGGAATGATGTTGACCACGAAAGTACGAGCGCCCGCCTCGTTCACGGTGAGGCTCACGCCATCCACGGTGATCGACGCTTTGCGCGCGATGTAACGCGTGAGCTCCGCGGGGACCTCGATCTCCAGGCGGAAGCTGCCGCCCAGGTCGTCGAACGCGACTACGCTGCCCACCGCGTCGACGTGGCCCGCGACGATGTGGCCGCCCATGCGGTCGGATGCGCGCAGCGCCTTCTCGAGGTTCACCGCGCGCCCGCCTTCGAGCCCGTGGGTGACTGCGAGTGTGGCCCTGGACACGTCGGCCTCGAAGCTTCCCGCATCGCGTCCCACCACCGTGAGGCACACCCCCTGCACCGCGATCGAATCTCCGACGGCGACGTCCTCCAAGCCCAACGACTGCGCATCGACGCGAAGTCGCACGCCGTCGCCCGCCGGCCGTGCGCTCTCGATCCTGCCTACAGCCGTCACGATCCCGGTGAACATGGTCAGGCGCCCTCGAAGCGCGCGGTGACGCGGATGTCTTCGTCGATCCTGCGCACCTCGACGATCTTCGCGCGCGGCGCTTCACCGAGCGTGCTCCACTCGGGGAGCACGAAGAGGGCTTGCGCCTTGTCGCCCAGGATCATCGGCGCGTAGTAGATCACCAGCTCGTCCACGACCTTCGCCTTCAAAAGCGAGCCCATCAGCTTGCCGCCGGTTTCGACGGTGACCTCGTTGAAGCCCCGCTCGCCGAGGAGGCGCGCGATCGCGGCGAGATCGGTCTTGTCGCCTTCGCGCGGCACGTTCACGACCTCCACGCCGCGGGCTTCCAGCGCCTTGCGCCGTCCCGCATCCTCGCTCACGGTGAGGACGATGAGCGGTTCCCCCGAGAGAATCTTCGCGCCGAGCGGCATTTCCAGGCGGCTATCGATCACCACGCGTTTCGGTTGGCGGGAGCACGGCACGTGGCGCACGGTGAGCTCGGGATCGTCGGCGAGCACGGTACCGATGCCGGTCAGCATCGCGCACGATCTCGCGCGGAGCGCATGCACATCGCGGCGTGCGGCCTCTCCCGTGATCCATTTGCTTTGGCCGTTGGCGAGCGCGACACGTCCGTCGAGCGAGCTCGCCGCCTTGACGCGCATCCAGGGACGCCCGCGCGTCATGCGCCAGACGAAGCCACGATGCGCCTCGAGCGCCTCCGCGGCCATGAGCCCCACCTCGACGCGGATCCCCGCTGCACGCAAGCGCGCGGCGCCCTGCCCCCGCACCTCCGGATTCGGGTCCTCGAGCGCCGCCACCACGCGGCCCACCTTCGCGGCGATGAGCGCATCGGCGCAGGGCGGCGTGCGGCCGTGGTGGCTGCACGGCTCGAGCGTGACGTAAACCGTCGCGCCTTCCACGGACTCGGTCGCCGCCGCCAGCGCACGCGCCTCCGCATGTCCCTCGCCGGCGCGCTCGTGCCAGCCCTCGGCAATCACGCGGCCGCCCTTGACGATCACGCAGCCGACGTTCGGGTTGGGCGTGCAAGTGTCGCGACCGCGCTCGGTGAGCGCCAGGGCGCGGACCATGAAGGCGTGATCTTCGAGGGTGAACGACAAATTACTTGTCTTTGACTTCCCGGATCGCGTCGCGGAAGTCCTCGACGTCGGAGAAGCTCTTGTAGACCGAGGCGAAGCGAATGTAGGCAACCTTGTCGAGCTTGCGCAGCTCCTCCATCACCAGTTCGCCCAGGCGCCGCGAGTCGATCTCGCGCTCGCCGAGGGCCAGCATCTTCTGCTCGATGCGCGTGATCGCGGCATCCACCAGCTCGGTGGTGACCGGGCGCTTGTGGAGGGCGCGCTGGAAGCCGGTGCGCAACTTCGCGGTCGAAAAATCCTCGCGCACGCCGTCGGTCTTCACGATCTGCGGCATGCGCAGCTCCGCGGTCTCGTAGGTCGTGAAGCGCTTGTTGCACACCTGGCAGCGGCGCCGCCTGCGGATGGAATCGCCCTCCTCGCTTACGCGCGAGTCGATCACCTGGGTGTCCTCGGCGCTGCAGAAGGGGCATTTCATTATTTCATCCCGTAGCTCGCGCGCATCGCGGGGCCGTAGACCGGGAAGCGCGCGCACAAAGCGTTCACCGCTTCGCCCACTTTCGCGATCTCGGCCGCGTGCGCATGCGACTCGAGCACGTCGGCGATGTAGTGCGCCACCTGCGCCGCCTCGCCGTCCTTGAAGCCGCGCGTCGTCATCGCGGGCGAGCCGATGCGGATGCCGCTGGTGACGAAAGGCTTCTCGGGATCGTTGGGGATGGCGTTCTTGTTGACGGTGATGTGGGCCTTGCCGAGCACGGCTTCCGCGTCCTTGCCGGTAATTTTCTTCGCGCGCAGGTCGACGAGGAACATGTGGCTCTCGGTACGCCCGGAGACCACGCGCAGCCCGCGCTCGACCAGCGTCTCGGCCATGATCCTCGCGTTCGTGAGGACATGCTGCTGGTACTGTTTGAAGCCCGGCTGCAGCGCCTCGTGGAACGCCATCGCCTTGGCGGCGATGACGTGCATCAGCGGCCCGCCCTGGATCGAGGGGAAGATCGCGGAGTTGAGCGCCTTCTCGTGCTGCGCGCCCGCCAGGATCACGCCGCCACGCGGGCCGCGCAGCGTCTTGTGGGTGGTGCTGGTGACGAAGTCGGCGATGCCTACCGGCGAGGGATAAAGGCCCGCGGCCACGAGGCCCGCGTAGTGCGCCATGTCGACGAAGAAATACGCGCCCACCTCGTCGGCGATCTCGCGGAATTTCTTCCAGTCGATTCGCAGTGAGTATGCGGACGCGCCGGCCACGATCATGCGCGGCTTGTGCTCGCGCGCGAGATCGCGCACCTGGTCGAAGTCGATCTCTTCCTTCGCATTCAGCCCATAGCCGATCGAGTGGTAGAGCTTCCCGGAAATGTTCACCGACGCGCCGTGCGTAAGGTGCCCGCCGTGCGCGAGCGACATGCCGAGAATCGTCTCGCCGGGCTTGAGCATCGACATGTAGACCGCTTGATTCGCCTGCGAGCCCGAGTGGGGCTGCACGTTCGCGTACTCGGCGCCGAAGATCTTCTTCACGCGCTCGAGGGCGAGCGACTCGGCCACGTCGACGAACTCGCACCCGCCGTAGTAGCGCTTGCCCGGATATCCCTCGGCGTACTTGTTGGTGAGGACGGTGCCCTGCGCGGCGAGCACCGCGGGGCTCGCATAGTTCTCCGAGGCGATGAGCTCGATGCCCTCCTCCTGGCGGCGGTACTCCGCGGTGATGGCGTTCCAGAGCGCGGGGTCGGCGCCGGCGATCGTTTGCGAGTCGGAGAACATTGGCGAAGTCTTTGAATGAGCGTGAATTTTATCACGCCGGCCCGCCCCGACTTCTCATGAGAGAATTCGCGGATGAAATGAGGAGGAGCGCATGGCGCGAATCATCGGGGGCATCGGCACGTCGCACGTGCCGACGATCGGCCTCGCATACGACAAGGGCAAGCAGGACGATCCCGCGTGGGCGCCGCTCTTCAAGGGCTACGAGCCAGTGGCGCGCTGGCTCGCCGACCAGGCGCCCGACGTGCTGGTGTTCTTCTACAACGACCACCTCACCAGCTTCTTCTTCGACCTCTATCCGACCTTCGCGCTGGGCGCGAGCCCCGAGTTCGAGATCGCCGACGAGGGCGCCGGCAAGCGCGCGCTGCCGCGCATCAAGGGCCATCCGAAACTCGCGGCGCATCTCGTCGATTCGCTGGTGAACGACGAGTTCGACCTCGCCGTGTTCCAGGAGCGCGCGCTCGACCACGGCGTGAATTCGCCGCTGTCGCTCCTCTGGCCGCACCAGCCCGATTGGCCGGGCGCGCTGGTGCCGATCGAGATCAACGTGCTGCAGTACCCGCTGCCCACCGCGATGCGCTGCTTCAAGCTCGGGCAAGCGGTCCGGCGCGCCGTCGAGTCGTATCCCGAGGACCTCAAGGTCGCGATCGTCGGCACCGGCGGGCTCTCGCACCAGATCCATGGCGAGCGCACCGGCTTCAACAATACCGAGTGGGACTTGCGCTTCCTCGACCTCATCGAGCGCGACCCGCTGGAGCTCGCGCGCATGAAGCACGCGGACTTCGTGCGCCTGGGCGGCGCGGAGAGCGTCGAGGTGATCATGTGGCTCGCGATGCGCGGGGCGTTGAGCGAGCGCGTGACGAAGCTCCACCAGAACTACTACCTCGCCACCTCGACCGCGATGACGGTCGCGCTGTACGAGGAGGCGGCGTGAACCCGCAGCTGGAAGGCATCGGCACGATCCCCGGCACCTATCCCTTCGACGTCGCGCGCAGCGTCGAGCGATTCCGCATCAATCGATTCTTCTGGAGCATGGCCACACCCGTGCATCGCGAGGCCTTCGCGCGCGACGAGGCGGCCGCGTGCCGCGCGGCCGCTCTCACCGCCGAGGAGACGGCGTTGGTGCGCAACCGCGATTGGCTCGGGCTCATCAAGTACGGCGTCAACTTCTTCGTGCTGGAGAAGTTCGCGCGCGTGCTGCGCCTCACGAACCTCGATGTGTACGCGTCGATGCGCGGCGAGTCGCTGGAGGACTTCCTCAAGACGCGCCGCGTTCCCGAGGCGAGATGACGCCCATGGATGTTTCCGCGATCAAGGTGGCGCTGATCGGCTACGGCGAAGTGGGCGGCATCCTCGGCCGCGCGCTGCGCGCCCGGGGCGTGGCCTCGATCTCGGCGTACGACAGCTTGATCGGCGATGGCAAGCGCGGCGCCGACCTGGCGGAGCGCGCGCGCGGCGACGGCATCGCACTCGAGGCCACCGCTCTCGCGGCGGTGCGCGATGCGGACCTCGTAGTGAGCGCCGTGACCGCGAGCCAGACGCGCGCCGCTGCGGCGAGCGCGGCGGGGGGCCTCGCCCTGGGGGCCTTCGTGGTGGACGTGAACTCCGCGTCCCCACGCACCAAGATCGACTGCGCCGCGATCGTGAACGCGGCGGGCGGGCGCTACGTCGAGATGGCGGTGATGACGTCGATCCCCCCCAAAGGGATTGCCACGCCGATGCTTTCCGGTGGTCCCCATGCGGCTGCCGCCGCCCCGCTCCTCGCCGCGCTCGGCTTCCGTGCCGAGGCCGTGTCGGCAGCGCTGGGCGTGGTCTCGGCCATCAAGATGTGCCGCAGCGTGATCGTGAAGGGCATGGAGGCGATCGTGATCGAGAGCTTCGTCACGGCGCGCAAGTACGGCGTCGAGGACCAGGTGCTCGCTTCCCTGACGGAGACCTTTCCCGGTCTCGACTGGGAGAAGAACGGCAGCTATTTCTTCCAGCGGGCGATGCAGCACGGCCGCCGGCGCGCCGAGGAGATGCGCGAGGCCGCCGTCACCGTGCGCGAGGCGGGGCTCGAACCACTCCTCGCCGTGGCCATCGCCGAACGCCAGGCGTGGGTCGCCGATCTCGTCCAGTCCGGCGTGGCCGTGCGCGGCAAAGAAGGCAGCGGCTGGCGCCAGCACGCCGATGCGATGGCGCGCGCGAAGGACGACACGCCGGAATCGGCGGGCTAGGCGAACCGGTCGACCACTTGTCCGTTCGCGCGCACGCACAGGTGTGCGAGCCCGAGGGTGTCGAGCCACGCGAGCCCCTCCTCTTCGCCCTTCAACATCGCGATGGTGGAGGCGCTTCCGGCGATGAGGCAGCTGCCGGCGTGCACCGTGACCGACTGGAAGGAATGCACCGAGCGTCCGGTGCGCGGATCGAGGATGTGGCTGTGGCGCACGCCGCCCGCCTCCATGAAGCGCTCGTAGTCCCCGCTGGTCGCGATGCCCCCGGAGCTCACCGGCAAGGTCGCGAGCAGCATGCCGTCGCGGCGCGGATGGCGGATGCCCACGCGCCAGGGCGATCCGTCGGGCTGCGCTCCGAGGATGGCGAGATCGCCGGCGAGGTTCACCAGCGCGCTCCCCGCGCCGGCATCGCGCAGCACCAACGCCGCGCGATCCACTGCGTATTCCTTGCCGAAGCCGCCGAAGTCGAGCTCCATCCCCGTTGAGGGAAGGCGGACGGCGTCCGCGGTGAGCTCCACCCGCGGCCAACCGATGAGGGCGAGAAGTGGGGCGAGCTCGGCATCGGTGGGAACGTGCGTGCTGTCGAAGCGCCACGCGCGGCGCAGCACGCCCGAGGTCGCGTCGAACGCGCCATCGCTCTGCTCGTGGCAAGCCCCGGCGAAGGTGAGGAGACCGCGCGTCTCCGTGTCGATCGGCATCGGGGCGGCTCCGGCCGCGCGATTGATGCGCGAGACGACGCTCTCCGCGAGATAGCGAGAGTACTTGGCCTCGATGCGCTTGACCTCCGCGATGGCCGCCGCCGCCGCGGACTCGGCGAAGCGCGCATCGTCCGCATGGACCTGCACCTCGTTGTCCGCGGCCATCGCGCGGAACGTGAAGCGGTGCAGCGTCATGGCGCCTCAGAAGGTGCGGCTGACGCCCAGGATCCCGTAGATCGCGTGCAGGGTCTCGAACGCGGGGCTCGAGTCCCCGCCCAGGTGAAGACTGCGTGCGTTGTGCACGTATCCCAGCGTGCCCTCCACCGTGACGCCATCCTCGAGCTTCGCGATGAGGCGCAGCGATGGCGAGAGCCCGCCCCAGCTGGCCAGGCGCTGGTCGCTCGAGAGGACCGCCGGCTGCGGCCTCGGCACCGTGGGAGAGTAGAAGTCTGCGGCATCCTGGGTGTAGTAGCGCAACGCGGGGCGCACCGCCCAACGCTCGTTCAGCGCATGTTGCCACGCCACCTCGAGCGTATGCGCACGAATGCGCCAGTCGTCGCGGTAGTAGCGATATTCGGCCTGGAGCGTGCCGTCGGCGTCGGGAAAATGCCGGCGGTAGCGCGTGAGCCACGCGAGCGTGTCGCGATGGTCGGGCCGTCGGTCGGCCATGAGGATCGGCGGGCCCTCGGGGAAGAATGTGAAAGTGAGCTTGTACGGATCGTTGTACCAGCCGCGTCCGTGGGATCCGCTCACCGTGCTCTGCACCACCGCGGTGGGCGACAGGATCTGCGTCACGCCGAAAAGATATTCGCGCGTGTCGCGCCTTTCGTTCAGGTGCGAATCGTCAGAAGAAAGCACGCGGTCGTTGGAGGCGCCGTAGCCCGCGACAAGCGTGGTATTGCGCTGGTTCACGTCGAGGCGCGCCTCGAGGCCGAAGGACTTGGAACGGTAGTCCTCCTCCTTTGACAGCGCTCGCGACGCCGAGAGCGAGAAGTCGCCGAAGCGGCGCGTGAGCTTCACGTCGCCGGTATTGCGCCGGTCGTTGATGGACGCGCCCGAGATCGACTGCACCGGCTTGCCCGAGGCGTTGCTCACCAGCTGCGGCGAGGCGCCGGTGATGATGTCGATCGCGGCGCTCGCCTGCACTTCCCACGACTCGAGGAATTGCGCGCGCCCCCACAGCACCGGCTCCGTGACCTTCATGAGGCCGCGCTCCTTGTAGCCGAGCACGGTGATGCCGACCTCGCCCACCTCGGCGGCCGCGGCCTTCGCGGGCAGCACGAGGATGGGGAGCGCCAGCGCCGCCCGCATCAGCGAGTCAATTGCAGCCACAGCCGCCCCCGCCCACGCCCGCGCCGCCGCTCGCGGCCTCCTTGGCCGCGAAGGTCTTCTCGATCGCCTTCGAGAAGCCCGGATTGCCCTCGAGGGCCATGTCGTCCCGCGCGAGATAGCCGCGCTGGTACGGCGCCACCGTGGTGCAGGCCGACAGGCAGAGGACTGCCAGTCCGAGCAAGATTGGCGACAGTTTCATGGAGACTCCTTGAGAAGGGCGTCGATCTCGCGCGCGAGGGTCTCGGCGGTCTCCGCGGTGAAGCCGCGATGTACGTTGCGCACCACGCCCTTGCGGTCGACCAGGTAGCCGCTCGGCATCGCCTTTACGTCGAAGGCGCGCGCGGCGGCATCCTGGCCATCGCTCACCAGCGTGAAGCCGACCGGCACCTTGGCGAGGAAGCGGCGTGCGTCGGCCGAGGACACATCCTTGTTCACGCCGACCACCGCGAAGCCGCGCCCCTGGTTGAGCTTGTAGAGCGCGTCGAGGGCCGGCATCGAGAGGCGGCAGGGCACGCACCACGAGGCCCAGAAATCCACGTAGACCACGTTGCCGCGCAGGCTCGCGAGCGATAGCGATTGCGCGGGATCGTCGAGGCGGGGCGTGACGAGATCGGGCACGCGCCCTCCGGCCTCGAGGGCGAGCGCGCACGGCGCGAAGGCCAACGCGAGCGCGCAGGCCAGGACCCGCATCAGAACGGCTGCCGCACGATGGACTTGGTGACCTGCGCCCCGTCCACGCTGTAGGTGAATGTCGCAGCGTTTGCGCTGTTGAAGAGGATTGTCGCGGTGCCGACCTGGGTCACGACGCCGCCCTTGAAGGCCTGGTTGCCCGGCGAGCCCGTCACGCGGTAGAGATTGCCGGTGAAGGTGGCCGAGGAAGTCCAGGTGCCACCGGGCAGCACGAACCACATCGGGCGGTTCGGCGACTCGTAGGTGAAGATCACGCCGAAGATCTGGTTGGACGGGTGCTGGATGATGTTGAAGCCCCAACCCGACTCCAAGGGATTCCACCAAAGGTCCGTGTAGTCGAACAAAGGCGTGGTCGATCCTCCGCCGCCCCCTGACTGCAGGCTCCCGATGTAGGCCGCGATGTCGGCAAGCTGCGCATCGCTGTACATGCCGCGCATGAATTGCATGGCGCCGACGGAATTGATCGCGTTCCTGATGACCGAGGGCGCGTTGGCCGCCCGCTCCGGACCGCCCACGGGCGGCGTGCCGTGGCACGAGTTGCATGTGCCGTTGTAGAGCGACTGGCCGTTGGAGACGCTCTGCCCGTGCGCTTGCGCGCCCGCAAGAACCAGGAGAAGGGCCAGGGCCAGTCGGGAAGTCATGGTTGCCATGTTAACGTCGGACGCCGCACAAAGGATGACTCCCGAGGTAACACTCGCCCCCGCGCGCCTATTCCCCCCTATAATCGGCCCGTCGTTACGAGGAGACAGCGGTGCGAATCCTGATGCGGCTTTCCGCGCTCATCGATGGGCTGAACGAGCGGGTGGGCAAGACGGTTTACTGGCTGGTGCTGGTGGCGGTGCTCGTGAGCGCGGGCAACGCGATCATCCGCAAGGTTTTCAACATGAGCTCGAACGCGTTCCTCGAGCTGCAGTGGTACCTCTTCTCCGCGGTGTTCCTGCTCGGCGCGGGCTTCACGCTGCTTCGCAACGAGCACGTGCGCATCGACGTGCTGGCGGGCAGGCTCTCGCCTCGCGCGCAGGCGTGGATCGACATCTTCGGCACCGTCTTCTTCCTGCTGCCGATGGCACTCCTCCTTCTGTGGCTGTCGTGGCCGATCTTCATCCGCACGTACACGCACGGCGAGATCTCCACCAACGCGGGCGGCCTCCTCATCTGGCCCGCGCGCCTCATGGTGCCGATCGGGTTCGCACTCCTCTCGCTACAGGGATTCTCGGAGCTGGTGAAGCGCATCGCCTTCGTCACCGGCATCGGCCCCGATCCGGTCAAGCGCCACGATCCGCTCGCTGCGGAGAAAGAGCTCGCCGAGGAAATCCGCCGCCTCGCCGAGGCCAAGGCGTGACGGCTTTCCTGATCCACAACATGGCGCCCATCATGTTCGGGGCGCTGGTGCTGTTCCTGCTGCTCGGTTATCCGGTCGCCTTCGCGCTCGCCGCCAACGGCATCGTGTTCGGACTCCTCGGCATCGAGCTGGGATTGCTCGAACCGTCGCTCTTCCAGGCACTCCCCGAGCGGATCTGGGGCGTGATGTCGAACGACACGCTGCTCGCGGTGCCGTTCTTCACCTTCATGGGATTGATCCTCGAGCGCAGCGGCATGGCCGAGGATCTCCTCGACACCGTGGGCCAGCTCTTCGGGCCGCTGCGCGGCGGGCTCGCTTTCGCGGTGATCTTCGTGGGCGCGCTCCTCGCCGCCACCACCGGCGTGGTCGCGGCCTCGGTGATCTCGATGGGCCTCATCTCGCTGCCGATCATGCTGCGCTACGGCTACGACCGGCGCTTCGCCTCGGGCGTGATCGCCGCCTCCGGGACGCTGGCGCAGATCATCCCGCCATCGCTGGTGCTGATCATCATGGCCGACCAGCTGGGCCGCTCCGTGGGCGACATGTACGCGGGCGCGTTCATCCCCGGGATCGTGCTCGCGGGCCTCTATTCCGCCTATGCGATCGGGGTCACGGTCTTCAGGCCGGCCTGGGCCCCGGCACTCCCGCCCGAGGCGAGGCGGCTGCGCGAGCCCAACGGCTCGAGCGGCGTGCCGTCGTTCGTGGTGCTGGCGGTGATGTCGGTCGCGGCGGGAATCCTGTTCGACCGCTTCTACTACGTGCCCGCCTATCCCGACGCGATGCTGGATGAGCGCCTGGTGCTCGCGGCCGGCGCTGGCGCCGGCTTCGCGCTCGCCTGCGCGCTCCTGTCGCGCATCTTCAAGCTGGGCTGGCTCTCGCGCCTCGCCGAGCAAGTCGTGTTCGTGCTGATCCCGCCGCTGGGGCTCATCTTTCTCGTGCTCGGCACCATCTTCCTCGGCTGGGCCACGCCCACGGAAGGCGGCGCGATGGGCGCCGCGGGCGCGCTCGCCATGGCGCTCGTGCGCCGGCGCCTTTCCTTGAAGCTTACGCGCCAGGCG
>JBBRQA010000036.1:0-21963 GCA_038227085.1 Burkholderiales bacterium
ACCCCCGGAGATTTCGAGAAGCGCTACAAGGCCTAGTCCTTGGTGTCGATCTTCAGCTCCTGAACCTTGCGGGTGAGGGTGTTGCGGCCGATGCCCAGCAGGCCCGCGGCCTCGATGCGGCGCCCGCCGGTGTGCTGCAACGCCTTCACGATGAGCGCCGTCTCGAAGTCGCGCGTGAGCGGCTCGGCGATGTCGGACTCGCCGCGCGCGAGGCGGCTCGCCACCTCGCGCTCGAGCAGGCGGCGCCAATCGCTGTCGGCGGCGGCGGAGGCGGTCGCATCGCCACGCACTTCCGGCGGCAAGTCCTTCACATCGACGACCTGGCCAGGCGCCATCACGGTCACCCAGTGGCAGACGTTCTCGAGTTGGCGCACGTTGCCGGGCCAGTCCTGGGCGGCGAAGAACTGCATCGCGGCCTCGGTGAGGCGCTTGCCCTCGACGCCCAGGTCACGCGCGCTCTTCGCGAGGAAATGGCGCGCGAGCGCGGGAATGTCCTCTCGCCTCTCGCGCATCGCCGGCAGCCGCAGCCGGATCACGTTGAGCCGATGGAAGAGATCTTCGCGGAACAGGCCCTGCTTCACGCGCGCTTCGAGCTCCTGGTGCGTGGCCGCGATCACGCGCACGTTGGCCGAGAGTGGCGTGTGGCCGCCCACGCGATAGAACTGCCCGTCCGACAGCACGCGCAGGAGGCGCGTCTGCAGGTCTTGCGGCATGTCGCCGATCTCGTCCAGGAAGAGCGTGCCGCCCTCGGCCTGCTCGAAGCGCCCGCGGCGCATCGACTGTGCCCCCGTGAAGGCGCCGCGTTCGTGCCCGAAGAGCTCGCTTTCGAGGAGATCCTTGGGGATCGCGGCGGTGTTGATCGCGATGAAGGCCTTGGGCGCGCGCGGGCTGTGGCGATGCAGGGCGCGCGCCACCAGCTCCTTGCCCGTGCCGGACTCGCCGGTGATGAGCACCGTCGCGTGCGACTGCGCTAGCCTGCCGATGGCGCGGAAGACTTCCTGCATCGCGGGCGCCTGGCCGAGGATCTCGGGCTCCTCCTCGCCCGCGGCCGGAATCGCCTCGATTTGGCGGCGGCTCTCGTCCAATGCGCGCCGTATCAGCTCCACCGCGTGATCGACGTCGAAGGGCTTGGGAAGGTACTCGAAAGCGCCGCCCTGGAAGGCGGCCACGGCGCTCTCCAGATCGGAGTAGGCCGTCATGATGATGACGGGCGTGGCGGGAAGGCGCTTCTTCAGCTGCTGCATGAACTCGAGGCCGGAAAGCCCCGGCATGCGGATGTCGCTCACCACGACCTGTGGCGTTTCCTCGGCGAGCTTGTCGAGGGCTTCCTGGGCGGCGCCGAAGGTGCGATGCGCGATGCCTTCGCGGGCGAGCGCCTTCTCGAAGACCCAGCGGATCGAGCGGTCGTCGTCGATGATCCAGACCGGATTCATGGATTCCTTTCGAGTACGGGCAGGAGGACCGTGAAGCGCGTGCGCCCGGGCACGCTGTCGAATTCGATGAGGCCCTGGTGCTGGCTCACGTAGCTCTGGGCGAGCGACAGCCCCAGCCCGGTGCCGCCTTCGCGCCCGCTCACCAGCGGATAGAAGATCCGCTCCGCCAGCTCCGCAGGCACGCCCGGCCCATCGTCCTCGATGGAGATCGCGATCGCGTGACGATGGCGCAGCCGCGCGATGGTCACCTGGCGCGCGATGCGCGTCACGAGGCGGATCTCGCCGTGTCCGGCGGTCGCCTGCGCGGCGTTGCGCGCGACGTTGAGGATGGCCTGGATCAGCTGCTCCTTGTCGCCCGTGAGGTCCGGAAGGCTGGTGTCGTAGTCGCGCCGCACCGCGAGGTGATCGGGAAATTCCGCGAGGAGGAGCGTGCGCACCCGCTCCGTGACTTCATGGATGTTGATCGCCTCGACACGCGGCAGGCGGTTCGGCGTGAGGAGGCGGTTCATCAGCGACTGCAGCCGGTCGGTTTCCTTCACGATCACCTGCGTGAACTCCTTCAATTCCGGGTCACCCAGCTCGCGCTCGAGGAGTTGCGCCGCGCCACGGATGCCGCCCAGTGGATTCTTGATCTCGTGCGCAAGGTTGCGGATCAGCTCGCGGTTTGCCTCCTGCTGCTCGAGGATCTTCGCCTCGCGAGCGATCTTCAGCTGCTGCTCGAGCTCGCGCATCTCGAGCAGGATGCGCGAGGCGCCCGACTCCAGCGGCGTGATCACGCAGTGCAGGTGGACGCATTCGCCGGCGAGGTCGAGCGCGAGATCGTGCTCGTTGAATCCCGCCTCGTCGTCGAGGGACTGGTGCAGGCGTTGGATGAAGTCGGGGTTCCCCGGCAGCGCTTTGTCGAGCGCGACTCCGATGAAGTGCTTGCGGCCGTGCGCGAGCAACGTCTCGGCGGCGGGATTCGCGTACGTCACATGAAGGGTCTCGTCGAGCATCAGCACGGCGGTGGATAGCAGCTCGAGACCGGGGTATTGCGTCACGAGCTTCGCGCTGGATAAAAAGCAATAAGCGCGCCAGCCGGGGAGGCCGGCGCGTTGGCGGAACGGGGATGCCGGACGGGGAGACTGCGCGAGGCTAGGGCTTCAGCGCGCCGAGCTCTTTCTTGAGCGCCTCGATGTTCTTCTCGTGTTCGGCGACGGTAGCTTGCAGGCCGCGGATCCGCCCCGAGGCCTTGTCGATGCTGGTGCGCATTTCCACCATCTGCGTGGGCGACGGATCCGCCGCCTGCTGCGCCGAGCGCACCGCCGCGACCAGTACCGGATTCTGTTGCTCCTGGGCGATCGAATCGCGTACGCCGGTGAGCGACTCTTCCTCGCGCTGCAGTTCTTCCCCGAGGATCCTGCGCCGGTCGTTGTCGCGCTTCCTCTGCAGCTGCGGCTCGACCGAGGCGAGCGTGGGCGATACCGACACACTGGAGAACGAGGGCTTGGAATCGTGCCTGGGCGTATCGACACGCTCGAGCGTGGCGACCGCTTTCGCCGTGCTCGCCGGCGCCGATACCGGCACGGAGACGCCCGGCAGCAGCGTGAGCGGCTCCAGCTCCATCACCACAGCGCCCTTCATGGGCTTGTTCGAATACGTGACGCGCCCGCCCTCGTCGGTGTGCTTGTAGATCGTCGTCTGCGCGAAGGCGCTCGTCGCAGCGACGGCGAGACTCGCGATCCACACGACTTTCATCCCGCACTCCGTTACGCGATATGGGACGGACAGAATAGGCAGCGGTCATGGAAAAAGCAACAAGATCAATGAGATGGAAGCGAAAACGCGCAATAGGTTGTGGTTCTGAAGCACGCTGGACACAAGTCAAGGGGGTGCGACAGAAGTAAAAAGGGGCGGAGGACCGCCCCTTCCTCGCCTCGGCGTGAACGCGCTCAGGACGAGTAGTACATGTCGAATTCGACCGGATGAGTCGTCATTCGGAAGCGCTGGACCTCCTCATACTTGAGCGCGATGTAGGCATCGAGCATGTCGTTGCTGAAAACGCCGCCGCGCGTGAGAAATTCGCGATCCTTGTCGAGTTCAACCAGCGCTTCGTCGAGCGAGGCGCATGGGTGCGGCACCTTGGCGGCCTCTTCTGGCTCCAGGTCGTAAAGGTTCTTGTCGAGCGGATCGCCGGGATGGATCTTGTTCTGCACGCCGTCCAGACCCGCCATCAGGAGCGCCGCGAAGCACAGGTACGGGTTGGCGGTGGGATCCGGGAAACGCACTTCGACGCGACGACCCTTCGGGCTGGAGACGAACGGGATGCGGCACGAGGCCGAGCGGTTGCGCGCGGAGTATGCGAGGTTGATCGGCGCTTCGAAGCCCGGGACCAGGCGCTTGTACGAGTTGGTGCCGGGGTTGGTGATTGCATTCAACGCCTTCGCGTGCTTGATGATGCCGCCAATGTAGTAGAGCGCGAAGTCGGAAAGGCCCGCGTAGCCGTCGCCAGCGAAGAGGTTCTGTCCGCCCTTCCATACCGACTGGTGCACGTGCATACCGGAACCGTTGTCGCCGACCACCGGCTTGGGCATGAAGGTCGCGGTCTTGCCGTACGAGCGCGCCACGTTCCACACCGTGTACTTGAGGATCTGCAGCCAGTCGGCGCGCTTCACCAGCGTGTTGAACTTGGTGCCGATCTCGCATTGGCCGGGGGCCGCGACTTCGTGGTGATGCACTTCCACCTCGACGCCTTGTTCCTCGAGCGCCAGGCACATCGCCGAGCGCATATCCTGAAGCGAATCGACCGGGGGCACGGGAAAGTAGCCGCCCTTTACCGGCGGGCGATGCGCGAGATTGCCGCCTTCGTATTTCACATCCGTCGACCAAGGTGCTTCTTCCGAGAAGATCTTTACCGAGCTGCCCGACATGTCGACTTTCCACTCGACCGAGTCGAACACGAAGAACTCGGGTTCGGGTCCGAAGTACGCGGTGTCGCCGAGACCGGAGCTCTTGAGATAGGCCTCGGCATTCTTGGCGATGGTGCGCGGGTCGCGTTCATAGCCCTTCATCGTCGAGGGCTCGAGCACGTCGCAGGAGAGCACGAGCGTGGGCTCGTCGTAGAAAGGATCCATGCGCGCGGAATCCGGGTCGGGCATGAGCAGCATGTCCGATGCTTCGATGCCCTTCCAGCCTGCGATCGACGAGCCGTCGAACGCGTGGCCGTCCTTGAACTTGGCGTCGTCGAAGAACTTGGTGGGAACCGTGACGTGCTGCTCTTTTCCCTTGGTGTCGGTGAAGCGCAGGTCGACGAATTTGACCTCGTTTTCCTTGATCGTCTTGAAGACGTCGGCTACTGCCATTGATCTCTCCTGATTTGTGGTTGTGCCCAGAGATGGTGACGGACGGCCTAGGAGGCCCGGACGAGGCAAGAATTAGCGAGAACTATGCCATTCGAGGGCCCGCTTAAGTTCTTGATAAACTTGGGATAACGGTGTCTCGGCGCCGAAGTGCGCACTACTGTGGTGCGGCGCAAGCGCACGCGCACCATCATAGAGCAGGCGCTCGAGAAGTGCGAGCGCGAGCGTGCATACTATTAAATAAGGCGCGGCCACGGGCGGGCTGAATTATCATGACGGCGCCTCTTCGCCATCACTCGCGCCCCCCGACCGCTTCTTCTCCGATGGATCGCTACGTCGTCATCGGCAATCCCGTTTCGCACAGCCTTTCGCCTGCGATCCACGCGCATTTCGCGTCGCAGACGGGAGAGGCTCTCGAATACGGAACACTCCTCGTTCCGGTCGGCAATTTCGTGCCGCACGCACGGCGATTCTTCGAAGAAGGCGGCAGGGGCGCGAACATCACGCTGCCGTTCAAGGTGAACGCTTTTCATTGGGCGGGTGCGCGCAGCGCTCGCGCGGAAAGGGCGGAGGCGGCGAACTTCCTCGCAATGCGCTCCGGTGTGATCGAAGCCGACAACACCGATGGAGCGGGATTGGTAGCCGACCTCACGCGCAACCTCGGCGTGCAACTGCGCGGAAAGCGCGTCCTCATCATCGGTGCGGGCGGCGCGGCGCGCGGTGTGCTGGCGCCGCTCCTCGCCGAAGGCCCACTGAAGCTGGTCCTTGCCAACCGGACGCTCGATCGCGCGCGCGATCTCGCCACGCGCTTCCCGTCGATCGAGCCGGTATCCATCGATGGGATTCCCGAGCAAGGCTTCGACGTCGTCGTGAACGCCACGTCTACCTCGACGCACGGCGAGACCTTGCCCGTGCCCGATCGCGTTTTCGAGAGCGCCGGCATCGCGTACGACATGGCCTATGGGCTGTCGGCCAGGCCCTTCGTCGAGCGGGCATTGCTCCTCGGAGCGCGTGCCTCCGACGGGCTCGGCATGCTGGTGGAGCAGGCCGCCGAATCGTTCCAGCTATGGCGGGGACGCCGTCCCGAAACGGCCGCAATCCTCGCGGACCTGCGGTCGCGCATCGCGTGAAGAAGGTGCTGCGCGCCTCGGCGTGGCTCGCGGTCGCCATTGCCGCGATTTTCCTCGCCGTCCAGCTTTCCTACCTCGCGCGTGTCTGGTGGTGGAGGGACCACGATCCGCAGGACACGGCGTTCATGGAGGCGCGCCTCGCGCAGTTGCGCGGGCGCGATCCGCAGGCGAAGCTCGCGCACACGTGGCTGCCATATGATCGGATCTCGGCGAGCCTCAAGCGCGCGGTGGTGGTGGCGGAAGACTCGCGCTTCGTCGACCATGAGGGCTTCGACTGGGACGCGATCGAGAAGGCGCGCGAGAAGAATCGCAGGAAGGGAAAGGTCGTGGCGGGCGGATCGACGATCTCGCAGCAGCTCGCCAAGAACCTGTTCCTCTCGGGAGAGCGCACGCCCTGGCGCAAGGGGCAGGAAGCGCTGATAACGGTGATGATCGAACATTCGATGGACAAGCGGCGGATCCTGGAGATCTATCTCAACGTGATCGAGTGGGGCGACGGCATCTTTGGCGCCGAGGCGGCGGCGCGCCACTACTACGGCGTCGGCGCGAGCGCACTCAGCCCGGGGGAGGCCGCGCGGCTCGCGGCGATCGTGCCCAACCCGCGCTTCTACGACCGCAACCGCAACACCTCCTTCCTCGCGAGGAAGACGCAGATGATCCTCGCGCGCATGCCCGCGGCGGAGCTGCCGTGATGACGCCCGCGCCCGCCGCGCGCCAGAAGGAAGTCGCGCCCTCGCCCTCGCCGCAGGACCTGCGCGAGGCGGTGGAGCTGCGTATCGCCGAGTTGCACCGCGACGAGGGCCCCGCGCCCGATCGCGAGGCGGTCGCGCTCGGGGTGCGCGAGCTCATCGACGAGCTGCACGCCGCCGACATCGCCTACATCCTCGAGGGCCTGCCGCTCGAGGACCGTCTCTGGGCGTGGGGCCTGGTGGAGCGCGACCGCGAAGGCGACGTTCTCCTCGAGGTCTCGGACGCGGTGCGCGACACGCTCCTCGCCGACATGGACAACGCCGAGATCGTCGCGGCGACGCAGGACCTGGACGCCGACGAGATCGCGGACCTCGCGCCCGATCTCCCCGACGAGGTGGTGCAGGACATCATCGAGGCGCAGGGCGTCGAGGACCGCGCGCAACTGCAGACCGCGCTGTCTTATCCGGAGGGCACCGTCGGCTCGCTCATGGACTTCGAGGTGGTGAGCATCCGCGACGACGTGGACTGCGAGGCGGCGCTACAGTACCTGCGCCGCTACGACGAGCTTCCCGGCCAGACCGACGCGCTCTTCGTGCTCGATCGCGACGGGCGCCTCAAGGGCTCGTTGCCGTTGAACCGCCTGCTGGTCACCAATCCCGGCGTGGAAGTCGCCGGGCTCTTCGATTCCGACGTGGTGTCGTTCACGCCGGAGAGCGACGCCGACGAGGCGGCGCAGGCGTTCGAGCGCTACCAGGTGATCTGCGCGCCGGTGATCGATCCGCAGGGCCGGGTGCTGGGGCGCGTCACCGTCGATTCGGTGCTCGAATACGTGCGCGACCGGCAGGAAGCCCACGAGCTCGGCAAGGTGGGCTTGAGGGAGGAGGAGGATATCTTCTCCAGCGTATGGGCCAGCGCCAAGAACCGCGGCCCCTGGCTCGCGCTGAACCTCTGCACCGCGTTCGTCGCCTCGCGCGTGGTGGGCGCATTCGAGGGGTCGATCGCGAAGCTGGCCGCGCTCGCGGCGCTGATGCCGATCGTGGCGGGCATCGGCGGCAATTCCGGCAACCAGACCACTACGCTCATCGTGCGCGCGCTGGCGCTCGGCCAGGTGAGCACCCAAAACGCGCGGCGCCTGCTCATGAAGGAGCTCGGCATCAGCGCTCTGAACGGGGTGATCTGGGGGGGCGTGCTCGGAATCGCCGCATGGCTCCTCTATCGCAACGTGGCGCTGGGCGGCGTGATGGCGCTCGCCATGTTGCTGAACCTCGTGGTGGCGGCGCTCGCCGGCATCTTCATTCCGCTCGCCATGGAGCGTTTCGGGCGCGATCCCGCCGTGGGCTCGAGCGTCTTCCTCACGTTCGTCACCGACAGCATGGGATTCTTCATCTTCCTCGGTCTGGCGACCGTCTTCCTCCTGTAGCGATGCGCCTCTTCCTGGCGCTTTGGCCGCGCGAGCCCGAGCGCGACGCGTTGGCGGCCGTCGCCCGGCCGCTCGCCGAAGCCGTCTCGGGAAAGGCGGTGCCCGCGGAGAAGATTCACCTCACGCTCGCCTTTCTGGGCGAGGTCGGGCCCGAGCGGCACGGTGCGGTGCGCGCAGTCGCCGAAGCGATGCGCGGCGCGCCTTTCGAGCTTGTGCTGGACGGCGTGGGCTCCTTCCGTACGGCGCGCGTGGCGTGGGCGGGATCGAGCCGTGTGCCCGGTGCTCTATTGCGCCTGCAGTCGGATCTAGAAACGGGGCTGCGCGCCACCGGATTCGCACTCGAGGAGCGGCCCTTCATGGCCCACGTCACCCTGGCTCGCAAGATCGCGGTTCCGATGGCGCCTGCGGGGATTGCGCCGATTCGCTGGCAGGCGAGCGGATACGTGCTCGCGCGTTCCGAGACCGGGACCGGGCGTTATTCGATACTGGAGAGGTGGTCCCTGGAGCGGGACTGAGGGAAATCCGCCCGCTTGCGAGGCGCTACCCGGCCGTGCTGCTTGCCGCGGTGCGGCGACCGGTCGGGTCGCGCCTCGTATTCGGGTCCAGCCGTTGCCTCTACTAGCTCATCGGCTTGATCAGCGGCGTGATGACTGGGGTGACCGCGGGAGCCATCATCGGCTTCATCGGGGCCATCGAACTCATCGCGGGCTTACGCTTCGCCGCTTTCTTCTTGGCTGGCTTCTTCTTGGCCGCCTTGCGGGCCGGCCTCTTCTTCGCAGCCTTCTTGGAAGATTTCTTCTTTGAAGCCTTCTTCTTGGAAGATTTCTTCTTTGCTACGCGCTTCTTGGATGATTTCTTCTTAGATGATTTCTTCTTCGCTTTTTTGGCTTTTTTGGTGGATTTTTTCTTCGCGGCTTTTTTCTTCGCTGCCATGGTGTAGTCCTTTCAATGTTGACCGATTGTCTGTCGTGCGATCCGCCCGGGTGGGTGGTTTGTCGCACTACCAAGCGTTCGGATTCGCATCGAACAAGTTGGTGAGGCGATTCTATGCGCAATGCCGCACAAACCGCGCATGTCAAGCGTGACTATTTGATCTGACTCGGGCTGAATTGGTATCGGCTCGATACCAATAGCCTGCGCATCGCGCGATTTATCGCTCGCGAGCGGCGCCGAGGCGTTTTTCGAGCGCGAACAGGGATTCGACGCTCTCTCGCGAGCGCACTTCCAGAGCGCGGCCGCGATCGATCAGGACTTCGGGAGGCCGCGGGCGCGAGTTGTAGTTGGAGGCCATCGCCATTCCGTAGGCGCCCGCGGACAGGATCGCGAGGAGGCTGCCGGCCTCGACGGCGAGCGCGCGATCGGTGCCGAGGACGTCGGTGGACTCGCACACCGGGCCCACCACGTCGAAGCGCTGCGGCGAGCCGGCGCCGCGCTCGCTCACCGCGACGATCTCGTGGTACGCCTCGTAGAGCGCGGGGCGCATCAGCTCGCTCATCGAGGCGTCGACCACGGCGAAGCGCTTCGCCTTGTCGAGCTTCAGGTATTCGACGCGCGTGAGCAGCACGCCCGCGGGACCGACGATCGCGCGCCCGGGCTCGAGCATCACGTGGAAGCCGCGCCCGGAGAGCTTGGCGGCGAGCGCCTGGCAATAGGCGTGGATGTCGAGCGTCACCTCGTCGCGGTAGCGGATTCCGAAGCCTCCGCCAAGGTCGAGGTGCTCCGGCTTCACGCCTTCCGCGGCGAGTGCCTCGGCGAGCTCGAGCACGCGCTCGAGCGCCTCGTCGAGTGGGCCGGCCTCGAGGATCTGCGATCCGATGTGACAGCCGATGCCGATCACGCGCAGGTGGGCGAGCGACGCGGCGCGCCGGTAGGCCGCGAGCGCGCGCGCATGCGGGATGCCGAACTTGTTCCCCGCCATGCCGGTGGAGATATAGGGGTGGGTGCGCGCATCCACGTCGGGGTTGATGCGCAGCGACACCGCGGCGCGCTTGCCCAAGGCGCCCGCGATCGCGTTCAGGCGATCGAGCTCCGGCTCGCTCTCGACGTTGAAGCAGCGGATGCCCGCGTCCAGCGCGTAGCGCATCTCCGCTTCCGACTTGCCGACCCCGGAGAAGATCACGCGGTCGGCGCGCCCGCCCGCGGCGAGCACGCGCGCGAGCTCGCCGCCGGAGACGATGTCGAAGCCGGCGCCCAGCTGCTGCAGGGCGTCGAGGATCGCGAGGTTGGAGTTCGCCTTCACCGCGTAGCAGACAAGGTGCTCGACGCCGGCGAGCCCTTCGTCGAACTCGCGATACGCCGCCTCGATCGCGGCGCGCGAATAGACGTAGCAGGGCGTGCCGAAGCGCCGCGCGATCTCCTCCAACGCGAAGCCGTCGAGCGAGAGCTCGCCTGCCGTGCGCTGCAGGAAACTCATGGCGAGGAGGGCGGGCCCGCGGGCGGAGTCGGCGCCACCGGAGTCGAGTCCGGCGGCGCGGGCGCGGGCTTGGCGGCAGCCTCCGGAAGGCGCAACGGCCCCTTCTGCCCGCACGCGGCGAGCGCCACGGCGGTCGCGGCGAGAGCGAGGGCGCGTATCATGCCGGGCATTATGACGGAATCGGAATTCCACAGCGCCGTGGACGTGGTGCTCGCGCGCATCGAGGCATCGGTCGAGAAAGCCGCGGAGCTCGACGTTGACCTCGAGAGCGGCATCCTCACGATTACCTGCCCCGATGCAAGCCGCGTGATCGTCAACCGACAGACCCCAAACCGCGAGATCTGGGTCGCGGCACGCTCTGGAGGCTTCCACTTCTCGTGGCGCGACGGCCAGTGGAGCGACACGCGCTCCGGCGACGAGCTGTTCGCGTCGCTTGCTCGCATTCTCGCGTCGCAAGCCGGCGCGCGCGTCGACTGGAAGTGACGCGGGCGCGCAAGAAGCGCCGCAAAACGCCGCGAAACGCCGCGAAAGTGCCGCGATCCCAAGTTGGTTTCGACTCGACACGATAATTCGGTGGCGCAAAAGCTTGACATCTTCGTGTCGAGCCGATACTAATGGGGCAATGCGGACGTTTCCGCGATGGAGGGGCGCCTGGACAAGAACCCGCTCGTCCTTCTCGAGCTGGTCGAGAGGCTCGGCAACCTGATGCGCACGGAGCTGCGCAAGTCCGGGGCCGACGAGTCGCTGCAGCCGGTCCACCTCCAAGCGCTGATCTATCTTAGCAAGGCGAACCGCTACTCGAACACCCCGCAGGCGCTCGCCGACTACCTCGGCCTCACCAAGGGAACGGTGTCGCAGACCCTTCTCCTCCTCGACCGGCGCGGATTGATCGAGCGCTTCGAGGACGACATCGACCGGCGCGTGGTGCGCCTGAGGCTGTCCTCGGCGGGCGAGCGGCTCCTGTCGGAGTCGCAACCGGCGCTCGCGTGGCAGAACGCCACCCGCAACATCAGCCCCAACCGCATCCGCAACGCCACCTCGGCGCTGCGCGAAGCGCTCATGACGCTGCAGGAAGACAACGAGGCCACGACGTTCGGCGAGTGCCCGACCTGGACCTGGTGCCAGAAGCTCTCGCAGCGGATCTATCGCTGCGGGCGCATGGGCGACCGGCTCTCGGGACCCGAGACCCGCAGGATCTGCCGAATCTACCAGGCGAAGGTCGAAGAAATCGCCTAGAGGCGCGTCCGCGCGCGCGCGATCGCGGCGCGCACGGCTTCGGGCGCCGTTCCGCCCACGTGGTTGCGCGAAGCGACCGAGCCTTCGGGCGTGAGCACGGCGCGCACGTCCTGGTCGATCAGGCTCGAGAAGGCGCGCAGCTCCTCCATGCCGAGCTCGGAAAGGTCCTTGCCGGACTTCTCGGCCGTCCTCACCGCGCGCGCCACGATCTCGTGGGCATCCCTGAACGGCACGCCCTTCCTGACCAGGTAGTCGGCGAGGTCGGTGGCGGTGGCGTAGCCCTGCCGCAGCGCCTGGCGCATCCGCTCGCGGTTCGGCTCGATGCCCTTGAGAAGCTCGGCCAGGAGCGTGAGCACGTCGCGCAGGGTATCGGCGGCGTCGAAGAGCGGCTCCTTGTCCTCCTGGTTGTCCTTGTTGTAGGCCAGGGGCTGGCCCTTGATCACGGTGAGCATCGCGATGAGTGATCCGTAGACACGCCCGGTCTTGCCGCGCATGAGCTCCGGGACGTCGGGATTCTTCTTCTGCGGCATGATCGACGAGCCGGTGCAGAACCGGTCGGCGATCGCGACGAAGCCGAAGGCGGGGCTCATCCAGATCACCAGCTCCTCGGAAAGGCGGGAGACATGCGCCATGACGAGCGCCGCGGTGGCGAGGAATTCGACCGCGAAGTCGCGGTCGGACACGGCGTCGAGGGAGTTCTCGCACACGCCGTCGAAACCCAGCTCGCGCGCCACGGCCTCGCGGTCGATGGGAAAGCTCGTCCCGGCCAGCGCAGAGGCGCCCAGCGGCAGCCGGTTCACGCGCTTGCGGCAGTCGGCCAGGCGCTCGGCGTCGCGGCTGAACATCTCGAAGTAGGCCATGAGGTGATGGCCGAACGTCACCGGCTGCGCCACCTGCATGTGGGTGAAACCCGGCATCAGGGTGTCCGTGTGTTTCTCGGCCAGGTCCACGAGGCCGGAGCGCACGCCCTTCAGCAGCCCGGTCAGATCGTCGATCTCCGCGCGAAGCCACAGGCGGATGTCGGTGGCCACCTGGTCGTTGCGCGAGCGCGCGGTGTGCAGTCGCTTGCCGGCATCGCCCACCAGCTCGGTCAAGCGATGCTCGATGTTGAAATGCACGTCCTCGCGCTCGAGCGACCAGGGGAAGCTCCCGGCGCGCACCTCGGCCAGGATCTCGGCCATGCCGCGCTCTATGGAAGCGAGGTCCTCGGAGCGGATCAGCCGGGTCGCGGCCAGCATGCGCGCATGCGCGAGCGAGCCCTGGATGTCGAATTCCGCCAGCCGCTGGTCAAAGGAGACCGACGCGTTGAAGCGCTGCGCGAGGCGGTCGAGCGGCTCGGCAAAGCGGCCCGACCATGCCTTGCCGGCGGGCCCTTTCCCGGCCGGCTTGTCGTCTTGTTGCATGGAAGCGGCGTCAATGGCCCAATTGGGTATCGTGGCGAGTATAAATCAGACGGGTGCGGGGATCCGGTTGCCGAACTTCTGCAACCTCGGGGTGATGTTGCGCTCGCTTCTCGTCGTGAACCTGCTGCTGGTGGCCGCGGCCGTGATCCGCGCCTCGGCGGTCGACGGCGTGTGGTTCGAGCTCTTGGTGTTCGCCGCCTTCGGCGAGCCGATGCTGATCCTGAGCCTGGTGGCGCTCTGCGCCGCCCGGCGGTTGCTGCACGCGATGGGCTACGTGGGAGCCCTCGCCGCGCTCGCCGCGTTCGAGATCCTGGTGGCTTGGCTCTTCTACGAGGCCTCCGGCTCCGTTCTCCTCGACCGTCGTCCGATGGCCTTCGGCCAGGTGATGTTCATCGTGTTCTTCGTGACCGCGGTGGCGATTGCCTATTTCGACCTGCGCGCGCGCGCGCTTTCCCCGGCGATTGCCGAGGCGCGCATCCAGGCGCTGCAGGCACGCATCCGCCCGCACTTTCTCTATAACAGCATCAACGCGGTGCTTTCCCTGATCCGCTCCGAGCCGCGGCGCGCCGAGCGCGCTCTTGAAGACCTGGCCGATCTCTTCCGGGTGCTGATGGCGGACAACCGAATGCTGGCGCCGATCGAAAACGAGGTGCAGCTCGCGCGGAAGTATCTCGAGCTGGAGTTGCTGCGCCTGGGCGACCGCCTGAAGGTCACCTGGCGCATCGAAACGATGCCGGCCGATGCCCTGGTGCCGCCATTGGTGCTCCAGCCGCTGGTTGAGAACGCCGTGTACCACGGCATCGAGCCCTCCGACGCCGGCGGCGAGATCGAGATCGACATCGGCCTCGTAGGCGGGCAACTGGTGATGGAGCTGAAGAATCCCTTTCCGGGCGGCGGGCGCCACTCGGCGGGCAACCGCATGGCGATCGTGAATATCCGCGAGCGCCTGCAGCTGCACTTCGACGTGGAGGCGAGCATGCGTTCCGAAGTCAAGGACGGCACCTACAAGGTCACCATTCGCCTCCCCTACATCACCAAGAGCGCCTGATGCTGCTCTCCTCCGACGTTCCGCGCATCCTCATCGCCGACGACGAAGCCCCGGCGCGCGCGCGGCTTCGCGACCTCCTGGACGAGTGCCGCGAGAGCTTTCCGCTGGCGATCGTGGACGAGGCGCGCAACGGCCGCGAGGTGCTGGACGTGCTGAACCGCGAGAAGATCGACATCGTTCTCCTCGACATCCGCATGCCCGAGATCGACGGCATGGAGGCGGCGCGCCACATCGCCGGCATGGCGGATCCGCCGGCGATCATCTTCACGACGGCCTTCGATTCATACGCGATCAAGGCCTTCGAGGTAAACGCGATCGACTACCTCCTGAAGCCGATCCGCGTGGAGCGCCTGCTGATGGCGCTCGGCAAGACCCGCGCCGCGCCGCCCATCTCGCGCCAGGCGCTCGACGCCGCCTCCAACATGCCACGGCGCCACCTCTCGGTCCACGAGCGCGGCAAGATCATCCTGGTGCCCATCGCCGACGTGCTCTACCTGCGCGCGGAGCTGAAGTACGTGACCGTGCGCACCGTCGAGCGCGAGCACCTGGTCGAGGAGTCGCTCACCCACCTGGAAGAGGAGTTCGAAGACTCCTTCGTGCGCATTCACCGCAATTGCCTGGTGGCGCGCGCCGCGATCGCCGGGTTCGAGAGGAATGCCGAGGAAAGCGAATCAGGCTGGGCGGTGGTGATCAAGGGCACGGGAGAGAAATTACCCGTAAGCAGGAGACAGCACGGCGTCGTCAAACAGTTCAGGTAAGCGCTCTCCCCCTCCCCTGGGAGAGGGCCGGGGAGAGGGTCCAGGCGGGATGCCGCTACTCCCAGTAGGGGGGGTCCCCGAAAGTCTTTCTCATGAACTCGATGAAGAACTTCACCTTCGCGGGCAAGAGCCGCCGCTCGGGATAGACGGCGTAGATGTTGTTGCCGGGGAAAGCGTTGTCGTCGAGCACCGTGACGAGGCGCCCGCGCTTCACCTCCTCGCTCACCTCCCACGCGCTTCGCCACGCGAGGCCCTCTCCGCCGATTGCCCAGCGCGTTAGCACCTCGCCGTCGTTGCACTGCAGGTTGCCCGCCACCTTCACGCTCACGGGCTTCCCCTTCTCGAGAAAGTGCCAGGAGTCGGCGACGCCGTCCTCGGTGCTGGTCACGAGGCAATTATGATTGGCGAGCTCGGCCAGGGCCTTGGGCTTGCCGGCGCGCTTGAAGTAGGCGGGGGAGCCGCACACTACGCGGTGGTTGCGGGCGAGCTTGGCGGCGATCAGATCCGCGCTCTTCAGGTCGGCGATGCGGATGGCGAGGTCGAAGCGCTCGTTCTTCAGATCCACGAGCCGCTCGGAGAGATGCAGCGTGATCGCGAGGTTGGGGTGCTCGGCGATGAACGCGGAGAGATGCGGCGCGATGTGCTTGCGGCCGAAGGCGGTCGGGGCGGTGACGATCAGGCGACCCGATGCGGCCTTCACCCCGACGGTGAGCGAGTCCTCGGCGGAGCGCAGTTCCCCGAGGATGCGGTGACAATCCTCGTAGAAAGTTGTCCCTTCGGGCGTGAGCGTGACTTTGCGCGTCGAGCGCTTGAAGAGCTTCACGCCAAGGCGGTCCTCGAGCTGGTCGATGCGCCGCCCGACCATCGCCGGCGTGATGCCTTCTTCGCGTGCCGCGGCCGAGAGGCTGCCGCGTTGCGCCACCTCGACGAAGGTCGTGAGTTCCTTGAACCGGTCCACTTCTCCTCCCGGAGTATCAAACGATTCTTGTTTCCGGCTGATTAAGTGTATGCGAGTTAGGTAATACACTGCAACCTGACCCGAAGGACGCCCATGGACATCGCGATCGCGCTTCCCGCCGGCATGCAGCTCAAGGCCCCGGTCCTTCCCGAGTACGTGCGCGCGCTCGCGCCCGCGGCGCTCGCGTTCGTCGCGAGGCTCGCCCGCGAGTTCGAGCCGCGCCGCCGGCAGCTCTTGGCGGCGCGCGCCGCGCGCCAGGCCGAATTCGACGCCGGGAAGATGCCCGACTTCCTCGCCTCGACCAAGGGGATCCGCGATTCCGATTGGAAGATCGCCGCGCAGCCCGCCGATCTCCTCGACCGGCGCGTCGAGATCACCGGCCCCACGGATCGCAAGATGGTGATCAACGCGCTCAACTGCGGCGCGTCGACCTTCATGGCCGACCTGGAGGACGCCAACTGCCCGACATGGGACAACATGGTCTCGGGCCAGGCCAACCTGATGGACGCCGTGCGCCGCACGATCTCGTTCGAGCAGTCGGGCAGGCAATATCGCTTGAACGACAAGACCGCGGTTCTCATTCCCCGACCGCGCGGCTGGCACCTCGAGGAAAAGCACGTGCTGCTCGACGGAAAGCCCGTGGCGGGCGCCTTCTTCGACTTCGGCCTCCACTTCTTCCACAATGCCGCCGAGCTCATGGCGCGCGGCAGCGGCCCCTACTACTATCTGCCCAAGATGGAGTCGCACCTTGAGGCGCGCCTCTGGAACGACATCTTCACCGTGGCGCAGAAGGAGCTCGGCATCGCCCACGGCTCGGTGCGCGCGACCGTGCTGATCGAGACGCTGCCCGCCGCGTTCGAGATGGACGAGATCCTCTGGGAGCTGCGCGAGCACTCCGCGGGCCTCAACATCGGGCGCTGGGACTACATCTTCTCGTGCATCAAGAAGCTGCGCTCCCACCACGATTTCTGCCTCGCCGACCGCGCGCAGGTGACGATGACCTCACCCTTCATGCGCAGCTACGCCCTCCTCCTCATCAAGACCTGCCACCGGCGCGACGCCCCGGCCATGGGCGGCATGGCGGCGCAGATTCCGATCAAGAACGACCACGCCGCCAACGAGGCGGCAATGGCGAAGGTCCGCGCGGACAAGGAGCGTGAAGCGCGCGACGGCTGCGACGGCACATGGGTCGCCCACCCCGGCTTGGTGCCGATCGCGAAGGAGATCTTCGACAAGTACATGCCGGGGCCGAACCAGTACGGCAAGCAGCTCCCCGGAGTGAACGTCACCGCGGCGAACCTGCTCGACTTCCAGCCGGAGGCGCCGATCACCGAGGCGGGGCTACGCAACAACGTGCAGGTGGGTATCCAGTACCTCGGGTCCTGGCTGTCGGGCAACGGCTGCGTGCCGATCTTCAACCTGATGGAGGACGCCGCCACGGCCGAGATCTCGCGCTCGCAGGTGTGGCAATGGATGCGCTCGCCCAAGGGCGTGCTCGACGACGGGCGCAAGGTGACACGAGAGCTCTTCCACGAGATCCTTCGCGACGAGCTCGCGAAGACCCCGTCGATCGTGGGCGCCGACGCCTATGCCGCGGGGCGCTATGCCGAGGGTGCGCGGCTCTTCGAGGACATCACCACGTCGGACGACTACGTGGAGTTCCTGACGCTCCCCGCGTACCGCGCTATCGAATAGCGGCCGGCCAGGCGCGCCTGGACGCGTGGCGAGGCGGCCGCGCGATCACGAACATCGGCATGGCGGCGGCCTCGGACGACGGCACTGCAGATCGATTCCGCATCTTCATGCGACCGCCTGCTTTACACGTCCCGGGCCTGACGATCCGCGTGATAGCTGGACCGCACCATCGGACCGCAAGCGGCGTTCGCGAATCCCATCTCCACGGCCTTCGCCTCGAACATCTTGAACTCGTCGGGATGGGCGAAGCGCGCCACCGGCAGGTGATGCTTCGAGGGCTGCAGGTATTGCCCGAGCGTGAGCATGTCCACGTAGTGCGCGCGCATCTCGCGCAGCACCTCGAGGATCTCGTCGTTGGTCTCGCCCAGCCCCACCATCAGCCCGGACTTGGTGGGAACGCCGGGGTGGCGCGCCTTGAAGTCGCGCAGCAGCTGCAGCGAATGTGCATAGTCGGAGCCGGGGCGCGCCTGCCGATAGAGCCGCGGCACCGTTTCCAGGTTGTGGTTCATCACGTCGGGCGGGCCGGCGTCGAGGATCGCCAAGGCGCGGTCGAGCCGGCCGCGGAAATCCGGCGTGAGGATCTCGATGCGGGTCCCGGGCGAAAGATCGCGCACGGCGCGGATGCAATCGACGAAATGCTGCGCGCCGCCGTCGCGCAGGTCATCGCGATCGACACTGGTGATGACGACGTACTCGAGGCCCATTTTCGCGATAGTCTCGCCGAGGTGGCGCGGCTCTTCGGCGTCCAGCGGCAGCGGGCGGCCGTGCGCCACGTCGCAGAACGGGCAGCGGCGCGTGCAGAGGTCGCCCATGATCATGAAGGTCGCCGTTCCGTGGCCGAAGCACTCGCCGATGTTGGGGCACGAGGCTTCCTCGCACACCGTGTGCAGGTTTGCGTCCCTGAGGATCTTCTTGATCTCGGTGAAGCGCTCGCCTCCGCCCGCGCGCACGCGGATCCATTCGGGCTTGCGCAGCGGCTCGGAGGCGACCACCTTGATCGGGATGCGCGCCGTCTTGAGCGAGCGTTTCTGCTGGATCTTCAGCTCGGAGTCAGGCATCTCGAGAGGGCGTCGGCCAGTGATTGTTGCACCGCACTAATTTTATCACGCACGCCGCGGTCGGCCATGCTCGTGGAGGCGAGCCCCGGGTAGCCGCAGGGATCGATGCGCGCGAAGGGCTCGAGGTCGGGCGCCACGTTCAGCGCGAGCCCGTGGTAGCTGCAGCCGCGCGCGATGCGAAGTCCCACCGCCGCGATCTTGGCGCCGCCGACGTATACGCCCGGCATTCCCGCGCGCCGCTCCGCCGCGATTCCATATTTCGCGAGCACGTCGATTGCCGCCTGCTCCAGCCTTCGCACCAGCTCCTTCACGCCGATTCCCAGGCGCCGCAGGTCGAGAAGGACGTAGGCCACGGCTTGCCCGGGCCCGTGATAGGTGACTTGCCCGCCGCGGTCGGCCGCGACCACGGGAATGTCGCCCGGGGCGAGCACGTGCTCGCGGCGCCCCGCCAGGCCGAGCGTGAACACCGGCGGATGCTCGACCAGCCACAGCTGGTCCTCGGTCCCGGCGGTGCGCGCGGCGTTGAAGGCCTGCATCGCGCGCCACGTCGGCTCGTAGGCCACGAGCCCGAGGTTGCGGACTTTCACGCGGCGACGGTGCGTTCCTTGCCGAGCTTCGCCTTGTAGTCCTGGTAGAGCGCGTGCATGCGCCGGAACGTGGGGCCGGGCTTGCCGAGGCCCACGGGCTTGCCGTCGAGCGTCGTGACCGCGAGCACTTCCTTGGTCGAGGAGGTGAGCCAGATCTCGTCGGCGGCGCGCACCTCGGCCTCGCTGATCGGACGGATCTCGAGCTTGAGGGCGCCTTCGCGCGCGAGCCGCGCGGCGAGCTCGTAGGTGATGCCGAGGAGGATCAGGTGATCCCGCGGCGGCGCGATGACGATGCCGTTCTTCACGATGAAAACGTTCGAGGACGAGGCTTCGGTGAGCATGCCGTCGCGAAAGAGGATCGTCTCGGTGGCCCCCGCTTCCACGGAAATCTGGCGCGCCAGCACGTTGCCCAGGAGCGACGTGGACTTGATGTGGCATTTCTCCCAGCGGAAATCGCGCGCGGTCACGCAGGCGACGCCGTTCTCCACCGCTTCCTTCGAAGGTTGCGACATCGCGTTGGCCATCATGAACACGGTGGGAACGAGGTCCTTCGGGATCACGTGGTCGCGCTTCTGCGGCGCGCCGCGCGTGACCTGTATATATACCGCCTGGTTTCCCGGGTGGTGCTTCAGCAGCTCGCCGGTCGCGCGGAGCCACTCGTCCACCGTATGCGGATTCTTCAGCTGGATCTCGTCCATCGAGCGTTGCAGGCGCTCGAAATGCTCGCGCGCGTGCAGCGGCGCGCCGTCATAGACGGGGATCACCTCGTACACGCCGTCGCCGAAGATGAAGCCGCGGTCGAGGGGCGAGATCCAGATCTGGTCGAGGGGCGTGAGCTTCCCGTTGAAATGGGCGATGGGCGGGGTCATGGCGGTCACCGGAACATGAGTCGGAGGGTGTCCCAGCCGCGGGACAGGAAGCCCGCCACCGGCACTTCTTCCAGCGCGACGACGGGGTATTCGGCAAGCGGCGCGTTTTCGCGCGTGATCTTTATTATCCCTGCTTTCTGACCCGCGGCAAGCGGCGCCACGAAGGGCTGGCGCGTCTCGAGCACGCCGGCCAGCCCGGTGAAGTGCTCGCGCGGCAGCGTGAGCCAGACATCGTGGTCGAAGCCGAGCGGCACCGATCCGCGCGTGCCCTTCAGGATCTCCGGAGTGGCCACCGCCTGGCCCTTGCGATAGAGGAGACGCGTCTCGTAGGCCTGGAAGCCGAAGTTGAGTAGCTTCTGGCTCTCGATGGTGCGCGCCGTGTCCGACTGCGTGCCGAGCACGATGGAGATGAGGCGCCGATCGCCGCGCTTGGCGCTCGCCAGCAGGCAATACCCCGCGGCCTCGGTGAAACCGGCCTTCATGCCGTCCACGGTGGGATCGGTCCACAACAGCCGGTTGCGGTTGCCCTGCTTGATCTTGTTGAAGGTGAACTCGCGCTGCGAGTAGAGGGGATATTGCTCAGGGAAATCGCGCATCAACGCGCCCGCGAGCGTCACCATGTCGCGCGCCGAAGAGTAGTGCCCCGCCGCCGGGACGCCGGTGGCGTTCATGAACTTCGTGTGGCCCAGCCCCAAGCGCTCGGCCTGCGCGTTCATCATGGCGACGAAGCCCTCCTCGGTCCCGCCGACGGTCTCGGCGAGCGCGGTCGCGGCGTCGTTGCCCGACTGGATGATCATGCCGCGAATCAGGTCGGCGACCGCCACCGGCGTGCCGGCCTCGATGAACATCCGCGAGCCCACCGCCCTCTGCGCGCGCGGCGAGGGCGTGACCGGCTGCGCGAGGTCGATCCTGTGCTCGCGCAGCGCCTGGAAAACGACATACGCGGTCATGAGCTTGGTGAGCGACGCCGGCTCGAAGCGGTCGTTCTCGGCGGCCGCCGCCAGGGTCAGACCGCTCAGGGTGTCCACCAGCAGGTAGGCTCTCGCGGCGATCGGAGGAGGGGTGACGGGTTGCGGAAACGCGGCGGGCGCCATGAGCGAAAGCAAAGCCCAAAGCAGGAAGCGTGTCATCGGCTAGCGTACCTTCAGCGGCTATTGGTGAGAGCCGGCGCGAAGCCCAGCGACTGGCGGACCTTGTCGGCGATGGCGAGGGCTTCCTCGCGATTTCGATACGGTCCCAGGCGCACGCGTTGCACGCCGTCGCGCGCGCTCATCTGCACGGGCTCGTTGTTCCACGAAAGTTCGCGCGCGACCTTGTCGCGGAAGCTCTCGGCGCCTTCGCGGCTGGAGAACGCGCCCAGCTGAAGCCAGACGCCCGCGGTCTCCTCGACCACGACCGGGGTGTCCATCACGACCTGTACCGGCGGAGTCTGCGCCTGCGCCATCGATTCGGGCTGCGGCTCGGGCGACTCGAATACGCGCTCCACTTCGACCATGCCGCTGCCCGGCCCGGCGATGCCAATCTTCGCGGCCGCCGCATACGACAGGTCGATGATGCGGTTGGAATGGAAAGGCCCGCGGTCGTTGACGCGCACTACGACCCACTGGCCGGTCTTGAGATTCGTGACGCGCGCATAGCTGGGGATCGGGAAGGTCGGGTGCGCGGCGGTCATCGCGAACATGTCGTACGGCTCGCCCGAGGCCGTCTTCTGCCCGTGGACTTTGCGGCCGTACCACGACGCGATGCCGCGCTGCTTGTACGGATCCTTGTTCACCACGGGCACGTAGGTGTGGCCGAACACCGTGTAGGGCCGGTTGGCGTAACGGTGGAAAGGCTCGTCGCGCGGCACCGCGTTGGGAATGCTCGCGAGGTTGCCGGGAATGGTCTCGGGCGGCCCATCGTCCGAGTAGTACTTGGGCGAGGTCGT
>JBBRQA010000037.1:0-21946 GCA_038227085.1 Burkholderiales bacterium
GAGCGCCGAACGCGCCAGAAACCTTGCCCAATGGCTTCGCTTCTACAATGAGCACAGACCCCATGCCAGCCTCGCTTATTTGCCACCCTTCAGCCGACGAGCGTCCCTCTGTGAACAACGGTCGTAGAAACCACACCTAGCTCAGCGTGCACATCGTGGCGCGACATGGCGCCCGCGACGATCGCGTGGTGCAAGTCGCCGATCTTCGCGGCCTGCTCGGTGAGGTCCGTCACCACGGTTGCCGCGGCCATCAGGTGCGGATCGATCTCCTGCTTGTCCTCGTTGTCGGCGCCGACTGCCGCGATGAACGTGCCCGGCCGCACCATCTCGCGGGTGATGAAGTAGCGTCGCGCGGTGGTGCAGGTGATGACGATGTCGCTCGCTCCCACCGACTCCGCGAGATCGGCGGTGGGCGTGATTGCGAGGCCCAGCTCTGCGCTCATCGCGGCTGCGAATGCTGCCGCCTTCGCGCCATCCTGGTCGTACGCATGGACGAGAGCGGGGCGGCGCACGCACGCGAGCGCCCGCAGCTGCGAGGCGGCTTGCGCGCCGCAGCCGCAGACGGTCGCGGTGGGCGCGCCTTCGGCCGCGAGATGCTTCGCCGCCACTGCCGTGGCCGCTGCCGTGCGCAGCGAGGTGATGGCGATGGAATCCATGATGGCAAGCAGCGTCCCGTTCGACGCATCGAACAGCAGCACCGCGCCCTGGATGGTCGGCAGTCCGTGACGCGCACCGTTCTGGGGAAAGTTCGCGTTCAGCTTCGCGGCGAAATATGGACGGTCCGCGGCGAGCTCGCCCGCCTTCACGTGGAAGCTGCCGTCCTTCACGTGGATGCCGAGGATCGTCGGGGGCGGGACCTTGCCCTCGCCAAGCTTGCGGAATGCGTCCTCTAAAGCGTCGATGCACGCCTGCGGGGTCAATAGCCTTTCCACGTCCGAGCGGGTGAGCGAGAGCGTCATGGGAATCTCCAAGTCGTGGCCGCGCTCAGCACGCGGCGTGCTGCAGGACTTGGACGGTGACGTCTTGGAGGAACGCTCCCGGGGGCCCTGGTTCCCCCAGGATCAGGCTATCCCAAATCCAATTTGCGCGCCTCAGGCGCATAGGTGTTTAGGCCTTCTCCTTCTGCCGCGTGGGCGCGAAGTGCTTCTCCAGAAGTCCCAGGTAATGCGTCCATCCCTGCTCGTGCGCATGGCCCATCTCGTCATCCGGAATGTTCGCGTGATTGAGCGTGAGCAGCGTGTCACCGCCCTTCGCCTGGAAGGTGACGGTCACGATGGATTCCAGGCCCCGCGTATGCCGCGACATCCAGGAGTACTGGATCTTGCGCGAGCGATCGAGGACGATGAAGCGCCCGAAGTGCGGCAACTCCGTCCCTTCCATGATGTGCAGGAAGTAGAAGGCGGCATCGACCTTCGGGTCGAGGATGAGCTTCTGCGAACTGTTGAAGGGCGTGCCGGGATGCGACGGGTCCAGCCACGCATCGTAGACTTCCGCCGCCGATGCCGGGATGGTGCGGTTGAGGGTGATCTCGCAGGTCTTGATCTTGGGAATCATGGCTTCTTCCTTCCTTTCTCTTTGAAGTGGGCTTCGAGACGATCCAGTTTCTTGTTCCAGAATTGTTCGTAGTGATGCACCCAGCCGGATACCAGGCGCAATGGCTCCCCCGTGAACTCGATGAAGTGCTCGCGCCCGATCTTCTCTCTATGGATGAGGCCCGCTCCCTCCAGCACCTTGAGGTGCTTGGAGACCGCGTTGAGAGACATGTCGAAGGGCTCCGCGATCTCCGTGACTCGGGCCGGCCCTTTCGAGAGGCGATCGAGGATGGCCCTGCGGGATGGGTGGGAGATGGCTTCGAGGACGTGGGTGAGGTTGTTCATGGCGTATATTCAACCAGGCGGTTGAATAAAATGCAAGCGGTGGCCGTATCGCGGCGAGAAGTTATCGTTACTCGATGTGCCGAATATTCCCTGTCCAGCACGCCGGTCGAGGGCCAGTGTGAGGCTCCTTCCCACACTTCACGGAGCTTCCATGACCCTGTCCTGTTCTTCCATCCGCAAGATGGCCGTTGGCCTCGTCGCGATCTCGTTCGCATGCGCGGGCGTGGCCGTTCCCTTCGCTGCGCAAGCCACCCCCGGTGTCCTCTACGTCGAGGGCGGGATGGTGCCCGGCACGTCGGTCGCGCGCGCCTACTGCCCCAGGGGATACATCGTCACGGGCGGCGGCGGTTTGACGACCGCGAAGAGCGCTGCATTGCAACAGAGCTTTCCGATCTCCGATACGACAGGGGTTTTCGCGTGGGGATCAACCGCGATCGGCTGGCAGGTCGCGGCCGATGACTGGAGCGACGTGCTGGCTTTCGTAGTCTGCCTGCCGGCGCCCTAAGAGTGGTGGCCGCCGTCGTCAATCACTTCGGCGGCCGATCTGTCCGCCGTCGATGCAACGCGCTTCACCGCATCGAGCATCGCCTTGTTGAAAGGCTGCTCCTTCGCGAAGCCGAGCTTGCGCTTCGCCTCGTCGTATTCGAGCTCAGCAGAGGGACCTAGAACAGGGGGATTCGCGCTGAACGACCGGTTTTCAGAACGTTTAAGGACTCGGCTCAGGCGGATAAAGGACTAAAGGCCCCGCGGGGTGGAAAGTGCACTCATCGAAGCGCACCACCCACCCAACCGCCTGAAGGAGCCTTACCGTGAACGCGAAGCCCTCGAAAGACTGGACCACCCCGTCCCGCAAAGACACGATCGCAAGCGTGGCCGTCCTCGCCACCGCCGTCGTCATCGTCATGTCCACCGCTGTGTCGAACCTGTACGACACGCGGACTCCGGCAACGCAGGAGGCGCGAACCGCGGAAATAGTCCGCGCATGAGCGGCGCGAGGGCCGACTGCGGTAGATTGGTCGTTCCCGGGACGACCGAGCCTCGGACCGACCCTTCCACCGTGAGCGCGCCGATCACTTTCGAGCATTTCAAGCTCCTTCCCGCGAGCCGCCAGTTGCTGGTGGACGGGCGGCAGGTCGCGATCGGCGCGAGGGCGTTCGATGTCCTGAGCGCGTTGATCGAGCGCCGCGAGCGGCTCGTCACCAAGGCGGAGCTCCTCGATCTCGTGTGGCCGGACGTCGTCGTCGAGGAGAACAACCTCCAGGTGCAGATCAGCGCGCTGCGCAAGCTCCTCGGTCCCCAGGCGATCGCGACGATTCCCGGGCGCGGCTACCAGTTCACCGCGGTCCCGGATGGCGCAGCATCGGACAAGGCGCCACCCGCTTCGCCCCGGCCCGCGGATACGCGCGGTGCGGCCCTCACCAACCTGCCCACCGAGATGCCGCCCCTCTACGGGCGGGTCGAAGAGCTCGAGGCCCTGCGCGCGCTCGTCGAGACGAACCGGCTGGTCACCGTCGTCGGCGCGGGCGGGATCGGAAAGACCGCACTGGCCGAGGCGCTCGCCGATCGATTGCGCGGGTCGCTGGAAGACGGAGCCTGGTTCGTGGAGCTGGCGCCAGTGACCGATGCGGCGCTGGTGGTCACGACCGTCGCGAACGTGCTGCAAGTCACGTTGGGCGCGCACGACCCGGTGGGAAAGCTCGCGAGCGCGCTCGAGGCGAAACGGATGATCCTGGTGCTCGACAACTGCGAGCACCTTCTCGACGTCGTGGCCGAGCTCGCCACCGCACTGCATCGCCAGGCGCCGAATGTACGGGTGCTGGCGACGAGCCAGGAGCCGCTCAAGGTCGGTGGCGAGAGCGTGTATCGCCTGGGATCGCTCACCTTGCCTACGAAAGCGGGAATCGAAAGCGCGCGGCAGGCGGGTGCGATCGCGCTTTTCGAGGCTCGGGCCCGCGCTTCGCAGCCGCAATTCGCGCTCGATGAGCGCAACGTCGAGGCCGTTGTCGATATCTGCCGTCGGTTGGACGGCATCGCCCTGGCAATCGAGTTTGCCGCCGCACGCGTGCCGTTGCTCGGGGTCGATGGATTGCGCGAGCGCCTGGACGAGCGCTTCCGCGTGCTGACCGGCGGCTCGCGCCTTGCGCTGCGCCGCCACCAGACGCTGAGGGCGGCGCTCGAATGGAGTCATGGCCTCCTCACCGGGGAGGAACAAGTCGTGTTCCGCCGTCTGGGCGCATTCGTCGGCACCTTCGGATTGGAAAGCGCGCAGCGCGTCGCCGCCGCCGCCGGCATCGACGAATGGGCGGTGATCGATCGCCTCGGCGCTCTCGTGGACAAATCCCTCGTGGTCGCCGAGCCGGGCGAGCCGCCGCGCTACCGGCTGCTCGAGACGAGCCGGGCCTTCGCCCTCGAGATGCTGGAGAGGGCAGGCGAAACCGACGCGGTCATGCGCCGCCATGCCGAGGCGTTGCTCGTCGTCTTCGAGCAATCGCGCAGCGAGGAATTCGTGTTGCCGCTGCAGGCAAGGCTCGATTGCTACCAACGCGACCTCGACAACGTCCGGGCCGCCCTCGACTGGACTGGCGCAACGCCCGATGCCGTCGAGCTGCATATCGCGCTGGCCGGGGCCGTCGCGTGGATCTGGACCGAGGCCGCGCTTCGTCCGGAGGGCGTGCGCAGGACCGAGCTCGCTCTCGCGCGGATCGGTCTCGGCACGCCGCCGCACCTCGAAGCGATGCTGTCGCGATCGTGGCCGGCGCTCGCGTTTCCGAAAACCGGCGTGCAGGAAATGGAAAGGGGCGCGCGCGCGGTCGCGATTCATCGGGCGAGCGGAGATCGCCGCGGCCTCTTCGCCGCCCTCTGCGTCCTGGCCCTTACCCAGACGTATCGCGGCTTGCTCGACCAGGCGCAGCATGCCCTCGACGAAGCGGATGCGCTCATCGCGGCCGATTGGCCCCCCGCGGCGCGGGTCCCGCTGCTGAAGGGGCGTTTCATGTTGCTGCAACGACAGGGCCGGTCGGAGGCAGGAGTGCCGTTCGCGGAAGAGATCCTTCGCATAGCGATCGGGATGGCGGACCACAGGCTCGAGGCGAAGGCGCTCATTTGGCTCGAGCAGGGCGCGGCCGCCCGGGGACGCTTTCGGGAGTCCGTCGCCGACGGCGTCGCCCTCGACAGGCGAATGCGCGAGGATCGCGCGCTCGCACGCGGCCTCGACTGTTTCGTGCGCCCCAACCTGTGCTTGTCGCTCATGCAGCTCGGGCAAGTCGACGAAGCGCTCGAGTTCGCGCGCAGGGCTTTCCCGGTGGTGGTGCAGGGCGGCCGCACTATCGACTTGCTGGATCCCTACGCGCTCCTCGCCTTCAAGCGCGGCCTGGTGGACGACGCCGCGCGCATCCTGGGCCGCGCGGAGGAGGTGTATTCGGCGGACAGCTTCCGCCGCGAGGTGGTCGAGCAGAAGCTGCGCGACAACCTCTTGTCCGACTTGCGCATCGCGTTGCCGGCGATTTCGCTTGCGCGATTGATGGAAGAGGGCAAGGCGCTCGCGGACGACGAGGCTTTGCGGCTTGCGCTTCGGGATGCGGGCTCGTAGCCGTCGCAAAGCCTGCCGGAAGTGGTGCTCTGCGACATCGGGACCGGGCATGAACGGCTACGAGGTCGCGCGGCGCCTGCGCTCCGAGGTCCGGCCGCTGCTCCGCGTGGCGGTGAGCGGCTATGCACAGGCAGCAGGCCTGCGGCGCGCCGCTTGGTCGGAGTTCATTCGGCGCCGCGGGATTAGTGGCGAACAGTAGTCGGCTAACCGAGCACCTTCAACCCATGCTTCTCGAGGACTTGCAGAAGCTTGGCCGCGATGGCGCTCGGCTTCTTGGCGCCGGTCTCCCATTTCTGGATGGTGGACTCGCTGGTATTGAGATACCGGGCAAACAGGTTCTGGCTGACGTTCATCCTCGTGCGGATTCGCACGACCTCTTTCGCCGAAACCTCCGCGACGGGATCGAGGCAGAGCTCGTCATACTCACGCATGGTCGTCTTGCCGATGCCGCCGGCGCGATGAAGAGCCGTCGCGGCGCTGTGAATCGCCGCGTATGATCGCGGGATCCGGATCGTGGAGGGCGTCTAGCGCCGTCGCCGAACGCGCTGCCCGGTCATCGTACAGGGCGTTCACTGGCGGATGCCCTCGTGGAAATCAATTGCGCCCGATCGCCCATGAATCGCGTAGCGTAACTGCCCGATTAAATACCGGACCGTGTTCGCGCCTATCGACAGCGAAATACCCATGCCTCTCGAACTGAAAGCCATAATCTGCCTTTGCGGTTTGCAGTGACGATTCAAGATAGCCGCGCACAACCTTCTTGGCCTCGGGATTCAAATCATCCAGATAATTCCCCGTCTGCTTCCCCGGATTCGCCACCGTGAACAGCCGGTCATACAAGCGCACGTCAGTCTCAAACGCATGAGCAGCACAAACCCAGTGAATAGCCCCCTTCACCTTCACAGCCTCAGCGCCAGCCGTCCCTGATTTCGTCTCCGGCAAGTAGTCGCAGTGAACCTCATCCACGCGCCCATCGGGGCCCTTGGAATAGCCGGTGCAACGCACCACGAATCCGTACTTGAGCCGCACCGAATTCCCCGGATAGAGGCGGAAGTACTTCGGCGCGGGCACTTCCATGAAGTCGTCGCGTTCGATCCAAAGCTCATTGGTCATGGGTAGCACCCGCGTCCCCCAATCAGGTTTCTGCGGATGGTTCGGCGCGACGCAGTCCTCGACGTGACCCCTCGGCCAATTGTCGATCACGAGCTTTAGCGGGTCCAGCACCGCGATGCGCCGGGGAGCGATCTCGTTCAGGATTTCGCGCTGCGCGTCCTCGAGCTGCGAGTACTCGATCACCGAGTCGCTCTTGGAGACGCCCACACGATCCATGAACAACCGAATCCCCTCGGGCGTGAAGCCGCGCCGTCGCACGCCGACCAGCGTGGGCATGCGCGGATCGTCCCATCCATCCACGTGGCCTTCCTTCACGAGCTGGACGAGAAAGCGCTTGCTCATCACCGTGTACGTGAGATTCAGGCGGGAGAACTCGATCTGTTGCGGCAGGGGGCGCTGTAGCAATCCGAACGACGCGATCTTCTCCAGCACCCAGTCGTAGAAGGGCCGCTGGTCCTCGAACTCCAGCGTGCACAGCGAGTGCGTGATGTTCTCCAGCGCGTCCTCGATCGGATGCGCATAGGTGTACATCGGGTAGATGTGCCACTTGTCGCCAGTGCGATGGTGCTCGGCGTTGCGCACGCGGTAGATCGCCGGGTCGCGCATATTGATGTTGGGCGATTTCATGTCGATCTTCGCGCGCAGCACGTGCGAGCCATCGGGGTGCATGCCGTCGCGCATCTCGGCGAAGAGGTGCACGTTCTCCTCCACCGATCGCGAGCGATAAGGCGACTCGATGCCGTGCTCGGTCAACGAGCCCCGTGTCGCGCGCAGCTCCTCGGCCGTCTGCGAATCGACGTAGGCGTCGCCGTGACGAATCAACTCGACCGCGAAGTCGTACATCCAGTCGAAGTAATCCGACGCGTGATAGAGGTTGTCGTCGTCCTTGCCCCAGTGGTAGCCGAGCCAGTGCACCGAGTCCAAGATCGCGTCGACGTACTCCTGCTCTTCCTTCTCGGGGTTGGTGTCGTCGAAGCGCATGTGGCACACGCCGCCGTACTCCTCCGCCAATCCGAAATTCAGGCAAATGGATTTCGCGTGGCCGATGTGCAGATAGCCATTGGGCTCGGGCGGAAAGCGCGTGCGGATCTTGGCCGCATCCAACGGCGCGCTCGCATGCGTCGAAGCCGGCCCGGGTTTGCCGCCCCAATGCCGCTGCGAATACTTCCCCTCGACGAGATCGCGCTCGACGTGCTGGCGGATGAAGTTGGTGATGTGCGCGCCTTCGGGGGGCGTCTTGGTGTCGTTCATGGATTGGGTCCCGGCATGCGCCGGGAAGACAGTTCGAGAGGGCTAAACCCCTATTTTGCGGGAATCCCACCCGCGCGTGTTATTACCAAGTGCGGAGGGGGGCCCTACTAAGTTGGACAACGTACAGAGCTGCGAGGGTTGGCGAAGTACAATTCGCGCATGCGCGCCATCCTCTTCGTTACCTGTCTTCTTTTCGCACTCGCTACCGGGACCGCCGGGGCCGCAACATTCCTGCAATACGCGAGCCAGCCTGGGGATTACGTGGGTGGCGGCGGGCAAGGGATCATCACCTCGGCCGACGCCGCGTTCTCCGTCAGCAGCGATCCACGAGTGACATTCGTTATCGACGGGCCGCGATGGATGCTGATTTTCGCGGCTCCCGGGGGCCAGCCGCTCGTAGTCGGGAGCTACGAGAACGCGCTGAGGGCTGCCGACGCAACTGCCGCCGGGCTTGATGTCGAGGGCGAGGGCCGTGGCTGCAATCAGGATTTTGGCCGCTTCACTGTCCTCGAGATCGTCCGCGACGCCGCGCAAAACGTGACGCGCTTCGCAGCGGATTTCGAGCAGCACTGCGAATTGGCTGAACCCGCCCTCTACGGCGGAATCCGTTTCAACAGCGATGTTCCTTATGTGCCGCAGCCCCCCACATTCGGACCGGCGTTCATCGACTACGTGAGCCAGCCCGGCGACTTCGCCGGCGGTGGGCTCAGCGGTACGTTTACGCGTGCAAACGTTTGGTTCAGCACGCTCCCACAGAACAACTCGGGCGCCAGGTTGCTTGCGAGGAGCTTCCCTGGGGCGCCGTACGCGTCTGCCGACCTATGGTTCGCGCCTGCGGCGGGACAACCGTTCGTACCCGGGATTTATGAGGATGCGCAACGCTTTCCCTTCAATTCTCCGGGCCATCCGGGCATGGACATAGCCGTTCGCTCGACCGGGTGCGACACGATCACAGGGCGATTCATGGTCTACGAGGTGGAATACGGTCCGCTCGGCTCGTTGAAGAAATTCGCCGCGGATTTTGAGCAGCATTGCGCAGGCGCAACGCCCTGGCTGCGAGGCGGTGTCCGGTTCAACAGCACCGTGCCTTACGTGTCGCCATTGGCGGGTGCCGATCACGTCGAGCGCGTGAGCTCCAACATCGAGACGCTTCCCTATGGGCAACCCGCGCAACCCTTCGTCGCACGAGCCGTCGACGCCGCCGGTAATCCCCTTGCCAACGTGGCGGTCACGTTCAACGCGGGATCGTGCGGAACCTTTGACGGCGCGTCGTCGATCACGCTCACATCCGGCGCTTCGGGGATCGTCACCACGCCGCCCATGGTCCCAGGCAACGTAACGACGATCTGCACGGTTTCGGCGCGGGTCCCGGGGGGGTCGACCTCGATCGCGCAGGATTTCCCTGTTTACATCTACAACCCCGCGACGCTGGTACTGACCGCCATGCCCGACTCCGTCTTGACGGTGGTCGACCAGGCGTTCTCGATCACTTTCGAGGCGCATTCCGATCTCGGCGCAATGCCCGGATTCGTAATTGGCGTATTCGCGCAGCCCTTCGCTGGCGCGTATCCCGTCTCCATGCCTGGCGGCATTGAAGTGGATTCGGCCAATCGCGCGACCCTGAACTTGCGCGCGAACGCGGTACCCGGCTCGTACGAGATCGTCGCCAATGCACCATCCGCAGTGGTCCGCGTCCCGGTGACGCAGTTGCCATCGCAAGGCCCCGCGCCGATCCGAAGCGTCCAGGACAGGTGGTGGGCCGGCCCGCCCGGCAACGGCTGGGGCTTGAGTCTGGTGCAGCATCGCGACACGCTGTTCGGCGCGCTCTACATCTATGACGCGAGCGGCAAGCCGACGTGGCTGGTGATGCCCGGCGGGGCGTGGGATGCGACCAACCGGATTTACACGGGATCGCTCTACACGCCGAGCGGCGCCCCCTTCTTCGCCTACGACGCCGCGCGCGTCGTGGTGGGCAACGCGAAGGGCAGCATGACCCTCACCCTCCAGGACAACGATCACGCGGTCCTCGACTACACGATCGATGGGACCTCGGGCCGCAAGCTCATCACGCGAGAGATCTTCGCTTCGGGCGGGGCGACGTCGCCGGATCACTCCGACCTGTGGTGGGGCGGCGTGGGGCAGAGCGGGTGGGGCATCACGATCGTCCAGCAAGGCTCCACGCTCTTCCCCATCTGGTACACGTATGACGCGAGCGGCGCCGCAGCCTGGTACGTGATGCCCGATGGCGCATGGACTGCGAGCGACACCTACGAGGGGCACGTTTACCGCACCACCGGCTCGCCATGGATCGGGCACGACTACGATCCCACGAAGCTGCAGGTCTTCGCGGCCGGCACCTTCCGCATTCGGTTCAATGGCGATGCAGCGACATTCGACTACACCGTCGACGGGCACACGGGGACCATGCCGCTGGTGAGAGAGGCATTCTGATCGCTCCGATCGGGCCATGGCCGCCATGCGTGCGGCGGTCAACGCACTCGTAGATGAAGCACTTAATGTTGCTAGTCCGCGCGTGATGCTTACTCGGGGGTGCAACATGCGAGGTTAGCGCGGGCACTTTCATGACCTCATGCAGGCGTTCCGCATGCCGGTCCGCGCTCTGGTTGAGCGCAACCCGTCTACGCATGAATTTGATCAAGCGGCGAGGTGGGCGTAGTTTCGCGGCTCCTCATGAAGCGGAAGCGTGAAACGGAACGTGCTGCCCTCGCCGATCGCGCTGTCGACGCGAATCGTGCCGCCATGCGCCTCCACGATTCCCTTGCAGATGTAGAGGCCGAGGCCCGCCCCGCTCGCGCCGTCGTCGCGTGCCTGCCAGTAGCGGTCGAATACGTGGGGCAGCGCGTTCTCGCTGATCCCCGGCCCGCCGTCAGTGACGAAGATCTCGCACATCCGGTCCACGAGGTGCGCGCCGAGTCGCACTTCGCAGCCCTCCGCGCAGAACTTGATCGAGTTCCCGATCAGGTTGGCGAGGACCTGGAATATGCGTTCGGTGTCCGCCCACACGGTCAAGGGCGGCGCCGGGTCCGCGAACAGCTGGATGCGTTTCGCATCCGCCACCGGGCGAAGGAGCTCGCAAGCGTCGTTCAGGAGATCCGCCACCGCGTGGGGGCTCGCCTCCACTTCGAACCTTCCCGCCTCGATTCTTCCGAGGTCGAGAAGGTCGCGCAGCAGCGCGACCATGCGATCGCTCGAGCGCTGGATGATCTGCGCGCTGGCCCGCAGGCGGATCGAAGCCTCGCTGCTCTCGCTGGCCGTGAGCCTCTGGATGATCGCCGCCTGCATGCCAACCACGGACATCGGCGTGCGCAGGTCGTGCGAGACCACCGCCACGAGGTCGTCCCGAGCGCGCACGGCGGCTTGCTCCTTGCGAACCTGGTGCGCGAGGTCGATCTCGATCGCGAGGCGGCGCAGCTCCTGCGCTGCCCGGACCTCGGCCCTGCCCCATTCGAGCGAGCGGCCGCGCACCACCTCCTTCCAAAGCTCGAAGGAATGGCGCGGATGGATGCGCGGCGCGCCGCCGGCGGACTGCGTCTGCAAGGTCTTGGCGGGTTCGCCGCCCCAGCGCACGGTATGCACCACCTCCGGACGAAACCACAGCACGCAGGGCCGCTGCGGGGTCGGAAGCACGATGGCGAGCATGCCGCTCGCGATGTCCGCCGTTTTCCACTGGGGGATCGCGCTGCCGAGCTCGCGGGTCTCGAAGACTCCGGTGGGACCCGCCGCGCCGCCCACCCATAGCGCGAGCTTGGTGAGGAGGTCGGGCTCGGGCGTGACGCCCACGCGCCGCGGCTCTTCGCCTTCCACCACGATCGCCGCGCCCGAAGCCTGCGCGATCTCGAGAAGGCGCGCCGGCTCGAATTCCAGCGCGGCGAGCACCGACCCCGTCGCCTTCCGCATCGCTCCTTCGAGAGCGTTCATCGCGTCGAGATTGCGGGCCCGCATGCGTTCGAGGTCCAGCGATTCGAGCGCGCCGATCTGCAGCGACACGATCCGCCCCAGGCTCTCGCACGCAGCTCGCAATCTCGCCGGCACCTCGCGCGGCGTGCGATGGCCGCAGCTCACCAGACCCCACAGTCGCCCCTCGACCACGAGCGAGACGCTCATCGAGGCTTGAACGCCCATGTTCACCAGGTATTCGAGGTGAACCGGCGAGACGCTGCGCAGCGTCGCATGGCTCAGGTCGAGCGGCGCTTGCGTGTCCTCGCGCAAGGCGGGGACGAGGGGGACCGCCTGATATCCCGCGTCGGGAATGACGCGAATCCAGTTGACGCGATACAGCTCGCGCGCCTGGCGGGGAATGTCCGACTCGGGGAAGTGAAGGCCGAGGTAGGGCTCCATGTCCGCGTGCGCGGCTTCCGCGATCACCTCGCCGCCGTCGCGGTCGAATCGGTAGACCAGCGCGCGATCGAAGCCGGTCAGCTCGCGAACGGCCCTCGCGGCGGCATCGGACAGCGAAGCGAGGTCGCTTGCGGCCGCGATTCGCCGCATCGCGTTGCCCAGCGCGGCCCCCCGATCTTCGTGCGACGGCTGCGCCCGCTCGAGCTCGAGGATCACCATCCCGTGGTACACATGGAGCACGCCCTCGAGGCCGCCGGGCTTGCCCTCGAATTCGATGTCGCTCTTCTCCGCCGCCGCGTCGAGCCTCGCGGCCCGGCGCAACGCATCGGCCACCGCCGCGGGAAGAAATTCATTCGCGGCACGGCCCAGCAGGTTCTCGGGCGCGTCCCCAAGAAACGCTGCGGCGTTGCGGCTGACGTGGCGCAGGCGCAGGCTCGCGGCGTCGAACGCGAGCAGGCATCCGTGCGGCTGTATCGCGCCGGGAATGTGGATAGGCTCGGTCGCGCACTGGGCGAGCTCGTCGGCGGTGGCCGCGCGCGGCAGCGTCATGAGAGCACCCCGCGTTCGGCGAGCCACGATTCAAGCGACTGGAAGGTCTGCGCCGCGACGCGCGCGGCCGTATCGATCTCGTCGGCGCGTTCGAGCGTCGCCAGGCACGCGAGGAAGCGGCGCCAACGAGGCCCCACCTCGTCCCCGTAGCTCGAGAAGAAAGCGGCGCCGCTCGCGCCATCGATGCCCAGGGTCCTGTGCAGTGCTCGCAACGAGACCTGCCCGCCCAGGGTCGCGCCCTCGAGCACGTACAGGCAGCCGAGCGTCCCGGCCTCGTCCGAGGCGGAGGGCAATCGGGTGCATGCCGGCAGGAAGTTCACGGCGTCGGTTGCGGTGCCCAGCACCGCGAGGTCAGCTTCGAGGAGATGCGTCTTCCGGCGCTGGGGCCAATCGAGGCTCGCGATGCGCGAGGCGATCGGATCGAGCCGCGCCTCGAGAGGCTGGTAGAACCCGTGGAAGGCGGCGAGCAGGCGCCTGTATTCGGGCAGCGCGAGGGTCGGCGACAGTAGCGGGAGCCGAGCCTCGAGGCGATCGTGGAGGCCGCGCGTCGACGCACGCACGCGTTCGAGCGTATCCAGGCGAGGTTCAGTGGTCAGCATCGTGGGTCTCGAACGGGAAGGCGATGGTTGTTGTGAAATGGCGGATAGTTTCCCGCCGGTTCGCCGGTTCGCCGGTTCGCCGGTTCGCCGGTCCGGCTGTTTGCTATCGCACGTTGGCTAGCGCCCCACCTTCCCCTTAGTCTCTCGACCATACTCTGAATCCGGGATCGGGTTTCCGCTGTAACCGGTCGCGCCGGGGAACAGGCAATCCGGGGATTAAAATGTCTTCTATATGATTTCTCGACTTCTCCTCCCGCTTTCCCTCGTCCTGGCGCCCGGGCTCGCGATATCCGCCACCTCCGTCCAGCTCGTCACGCCCCAGGCGATGAGCGTTGCGGGCGGCGAGTCGCAGGTCTTCACCGTGCGCTTCTTCGATGCCCTCGGCGCTCCGGCGGCGGGCGAGGCCGTGCGTTTCTCCAACGACGCATGCGGCACGTTCCCGGGCGGCGGCTTCTTCTTCGACACGCATGCCGATGCGACGGGCACGGCCTCGGCCACGTTCACCGCGATGAATCCGCCCGGTATCACCTGCACGCTCTACGCGGCCGCGGGCGTCAATGCGAAGTTCGACGTGCACACCTATCTGCCTTCGGTGACGCGCGTGGTCGGCACACTCAATCCCGCCGATCCGCGACCCGGCCGGCCATTCACCCTGCTCGCTCAGGTGCAGACCGGCTCGTACAACCTTTACAACCTGGACGTCGGCGCGCGAGTGATCGCGGGGACGGCATCCGCCTCGCTCTCCACGAGCACCAGGAGCACGGGCTCCAGCGGCACGGCGGAATTCACCGTTACTCCCGACGGTCGCCTGGGCGACTTCGACATCGAGCTCTCGTTTCGCAACAAGACGCAGCGCATCACGATCGCCACGCCGGCCAACCCGCTCCAGGACATGTGGTGGGCGGGGCACGAGGAGAACGGGTGGGGGATGAGCGTCGTGCAGCACGCCGCCACGCTCTTCTCGGTGATCTACGCCTATGACGCGGCGGGCAAGCCCATCTGGTACGTGATGCCGGGTGGCACATGGGATGTTGCGCACACGTCCTTCCGCGGCGCCGTCTACGTGCCCCATGGCGCGCCGTACTCCGCGTACGACGCGGGCAAGTTCGTGCCGGGCGCACCAGTGGGCAACGTGACGCTCACTTTCCTCGACGCGAGCACGGCTTCGCTCGCGTACACCATCGATGGCGTATCCGGGCTTCGCAACATCCAGCGCGAGGAGTTCGGCGTCTCCGATCCCACTCCGTCCGTCGACGTAGGGGACATGTGGTGGGGCGGCGTCGCGCAGAACGGCTGGGGCATCGCGGTGCTGAAGCAGGATCGATCGCTCTTCAGCGTGTGGTTCACGTACGACGCGGCCGGCGCGCCGACGTGGTTCGTGATGCCGGCGGGATACTGGAGCGACGCGAATACCTACGAGGGTCACATCTATCGCACCACCGGCTCGCCGTGGGTGGGTCGCGCCTACGATGCCAGCGCGTTGCAGGTAATCGACGTGGGCGCCTTTCGCTACAGATTTGGCATCGAGGGCGCGACTTTCGACTACCTCATCGACGGCAAGAACGGTACGATGGGGCTCGTCCGGCAACCGTTCTGATCGCCATGTTCGCTTCGCGCATTCGCTTCTTCCTCCCCGCGCTCCTGCTCGTGCTTTCGTTCGGCGCCTCCTCGGCGATGCCGAATTTCGACGCGCTCGAGAAGCGCCTCAAGATCCGCCCCGAGCAGAAGGAGCAGTTCGACATCACGGTGGGATCGAGCAAGCGGGCGCTCCTCATGGTGGGGATCGCCGCGTTGCAGCTCAAGGACCGCCTCGCCGCGGAGCTCGCCAAGCCGGCGCCTGACTTCCGCGCGTTTGCGCAGGCCAACGAGGATCTGGTCGAGCAGACGAAGCCCCTCTTCAGGGAGGCGGGAGGCGAGTGGAAGAAGCTCTACGCGCTCCTCGACGACGAGCAGGTACAGATCGCCAAGGCGTTCCTGCGCGAGAACCTGGGCCGCTTCATCCAGTAGCTCGCGGACGTGCGCCCCGCTCGAGCAATAAATGGTGTCAGGTACGACTTTCTAAGTTGTACCTGACACCGCATTTTTGGTAGCCTGCTTCAGCAGCCGCGGCTAAAAAACAAGACACTCTGGAGGGGGCCATGGAAGCACTCAAGACGTCGTCGGACGTCCTGTTCATATTGCTGGGCGCCGTTCTCGTGCTGGCCATGCACGCGGGGTTCGCGTTCCTCGAGCTCGGTACCGTGCGGCGCAAGAACCAGGTCAACGCGTTGATGAAGATCCTCGTGGATTTCTCGGTGTCCACGGTCGCGTATTTCTTCATCGGATACACGGTGGCGTACGGCGTCAATTTCTTCGCCGGGGCGGAGACGCTCGCTCAGAAGAGCGGCTACGAGATGGTGAAATTCTTCTTCCTCCTCACCTTCGCGGCGGCGATTCCGGCGATCGTCTCGGGGGGCATTGCGGAGCGATTCAAATTCAATGCCCAGATCGCGGCGACCTTCCTCCTGGTGGGATTTCTCTATCCCTTCTTCGAACGCATCGCGTGGAACCAGGGGCTTGGCATCCAAGGATGGTTGATGGCCACGTTCGGCGCGGAGTTCCACGATTTCGCGGGCTCGGTGGTGGTGCACGCGGTGGGCGGGTGGGTGGCGCTCGCGGCGGTGCTGCTGCTGGGCGCGCGCATGGGGCGCTACACCAAGGACGGCAGGGTGCACGCCTTCCCGCCATCCAACATCCCCTTCCTCGCGCTCGGCGCCTGGATTCTCTCGGTCGGCTGGTTCGGGTTCAACGTGATGAGCGCGCAGACCATCGACAAGATCTCGGGGCTGGTCGCGATGAATTCCCTGATGGCGATGGCGGGCGGCACCATCGCAGGACTCATCGTAGGGCGCAACGATCCGGGCTTTGTGCACAACGGCCCGCTCGCCGGCCTGGTCGCGATCTGCGCGGGCTCCGACGTCATGCATCCGCTGGGTGCCCTCGCCACGGGCCTCGTCGCCGGCGGTCTCTTCGTCGCCATGTTCAATTTCACGCAGAACCGCTGGAAGATCGACGACGTCCTCGGAGTCTGGCCGCTGCATGGACTGTGCGGGACGTGGGGTGGCCTCGCGTGCGGGATCTTCGGGGCAAGGGCCCTGGGCGGCATGGGCGGCGTCTCGTTCATGAGCCAGCTCGCGGGAACGGCGCTCGGCATCACCATCGCGTTCGTCGGCGGCTTCGCGATCTACGGCGCGCTCAAGGCCACCGTCGGCATCCGCCTCGATCCCGAGGACGAATTCAACGGCGCCGACATCGCCATCCACCGCATCAGCTCCACCCTTGAAGAATAAATAAATGGTGTCAGGTACGACTCGAGAATTTGTACCTGACACCAGTTATTTCGTCGGCCAGGCGGCGAGGCAGCCGAGGGTGGGGAAGTTGCGATCGAGGAGCAGGCAGGCGCTCTTGTCCTCGGTGGTGCCGGCGGACTCGTCGATGCGCTCGACGATGTCGGCGACTTGCTGGGCGACCAGGGTGCGCTCGCTGTCGTAGAGGTGATCGACGTAACGCATGATCCAGGGGCGCAATCCAGGCAGCATCGGCTGGTGGGGGGCGACCAGGGTCCCGGCGATGGTGGTGAGAGTGGCGACGAAGGCGTCCGAAGCTTCTTTCGCGCGCGTGAGCTCGACGTTAGCGGAGCGCAGGAGGTCGATCACGATCCAGCCGGCGGCGTAGAACGCGATCTCCTCGGGATCCGCGGGCTTTGCGTCTAGACGCAGCGCGAGCTTCTCGGCGAGCGCGCGCGCATCGGCTTCGCGCCCCGCGCGCTTCAGCAGGATCGCCAGCTGCAGTCCCATGCGCGCGTCCATCGACCGCGGGGCCGCGGCGCCGCCCGTCTGCGCGAAGATCTTCTCCACCTCGGCGATATTGCCCTGCGCCGCGTAGATATAGAGCATGCGCGACACGAAGATGCGCGTCTGCTCGGGGCGCGCGCCGGCCTTCTCGGCCTTGGCGATCCCGCGCCGGAGGAAGTTGTTCGCGCCGGAAAGGTCGTTGGCGCGCAGCAGCCTCTCGCCCTCGTCGAGGAACTGCGGCGCTTTCCAGTCGGCGTAGGGATCCTTGTCGCGGCTGCATCCCGGCACCGTCGCGAGCGCACACACCAGGACCCACGCGTGCCGCCTCACGGAAGGAACGGCGGCGAGAGAACCCTGAGCCCGATCGAGAACCAGCGCTGCGCCGTATCCGATACCGCGCGGTTGCCGTAGGTCGCGTCTATCTGCAGGCGGTCCTTCACCACCCAATAGCGAAAGCCGACCTGGTAGAACGGCCTGCCGCGCTCGGAGCGGAAAATCTCCGGAATGAAGTAGAGATCGTCGCGCAGCCTGATCTCGTTGCCCAGGCCCCAAGTGACGAGCGTCTGTCCCAGGTCGCGGCGGTTCACCGCGCCCGCGTTCACGTGCACCACCCACGCGTCATCGGCGAAGGAAACGCTCACCGGCACGTAGAAATACGCATCCCCCGGCCAGCCGTTGGCGCTCTCGCGCTTGAGGTGCCGCGCGGCGCCCACCGCGAGCCCGACCCCCCAGCCATTGCTCTCGAGGGGCTTCAGGATCGTCTTCGCCTGCACCACATTGTCGGTGAACGCGTTCTCGCCATGCTCCTCGATACGCGCGCCGCCGAAAGTCAATTCGAACTGGCCGGTGGGATTGCACGCCGGCAGGGCCCACATCTCGGTGGAATCACGATTGCGGCGCACCCAGCTTTCCACCTGGCAGGCCTTGGGATCGACGATGCGCGCGTCGTCGGTGACCATCGGCCGCGCGGCCCTCGCCTCGGGCGCGAGAGCGCCCGCGAGAGCGAGCGTGGCGAAGGCAGCGGTGCGGCGCATCCGCCGATTCTATGCGATGGGCGCTTTCGAGGGAAACGAGATCGAGACGCGCGTGCCGACGCCTGCATCGCCATCTGTCACCACGATCTCCGCGCCGTGGCGCTGGGCGATCTCCTTCACGATGGCAAGCCCAAGGCCGCTGCCTTCGGTGGACTCGTTGTCGAGGCGGCGGAAGCGCTCGAAGATGAGCACGCGCTGGTCCACCGGGATGCCGGGGCCGTCGTCGCTCACCTCGAGGAGCGAGCGCCCGTCGGTGCGCGCTGTCGCCACCCTGACGAGCTTCGCGCCGTAGCGCGCCGCGTTGTCGACCAGGTTCGACGCGAGCTCCCCCACCAGCACCACGTTGCCCAGGATGGGCGCGGGCTCGAGGGCGAATTCCATCTCCACGCCGCGGGGGGTGACCGCGCGCAGCCACGGTCCTGCGTGGTCGCGCACGATGTCTGCGAGATCGCACGATTGCTGCGGCACAGCGGGGTTCGATACCGGGTCGGCGGAGGCGAGCGAGAGGATCTGCTGCGCGAGCCGCGCCAGGCGCAGCGCCCCCTCGCGCGCGTGGGCGACGTGCGGGGCGCTGGCGGCGGGATCGCCGCTCGCCGCGAGCTCGAGCTGCGTGGTGAGCCCCGCGATCGGCGTGCGCAGTTGATGCGCCGCGTTCGCGATGAAGCGCGCCTGCACGCCCTGCGCGCTCTCGAGCCGCTTCAACATGCCGTTCAGCTCGCGCACCAGCGGGGCCAGCTCTTCGACCACGCCGCCTTCGTCCACGGGCCTCAGGTCCATGTGCGAGCGCGACTGCACCTGCTTGCGCAAGGCTTCCACCGGACCCAGGCCGCGGCGCACGCCGAGCAGAACCGCGAGCACCGCGGCCGATGACAGGAGCGTGGTGGGAATGATCGCGGAAAGCGCAGCGTCGCGCTCGGCCGCGTCGCGCTTCTTTCGCGTCTCGGTGGCGACGATCTGCACCGGGATGCCTTCGACGCGCGCGGCGATCGCCACCGCGCGGATGCGCTCTCCCTGGTGGACATCGTCCCAGAAGCGCGGCTGCGTGGTCGGCGTGAAGGGCGCGCTGGGCAGGCTCCATTCACCCGCGACCACGTGTCCGGAAGCGCCTTTCACCGCGTAGTGGATCTGGTCCGTGCTGTCGGCTCGCAGGATCGCCTCGGCTTCCGGATTGAAGCCGAGGATGATCTCGCCGCCGCGCACGCGCAGGTACGGGACGATGGCGCGCGCGATATCCGCCAGGTCGAGGTCGTAGGCGGCAGTGAGCCGGCGCTCGAGGAAGACGTAGGCGCCGCCCCCGGCGACGGCTCCCACCACGACGAGCGGCGGCAGCAGCCACGCGACCAGCCGCCGCCTAAGACTTTGCATCGCTCCAGGCTTCGACCAGGTAGCCCAGGCCGCGGATGGTCCGGATGCGGATGCCGGAAGGCTCCAGCTTCGCGCGGAGCCGCGAGATGTGCACCTCGATCGCGTTCGCCGACATGTGGTCGTCCCAGGACGCGACCGCGCCGGCGATCTTGTCCTTGGCGACGATCGCCTCGATGTTGGAGAACAGGTACTCGAGGATCGCGTGCTCGCGCTGAGAGAGGTCGAGCGGAACGCCGTTGACCAGCGCCCGCTTCCTCGCGAGGTCGATGGTGAGCGGGCCGTGCTCGATGAGGCGCGCCTTGACCGCGCGCCCGCGGCGCGCCAGGGCCGCGACGCGCGCGGTCAGCTCCTCGGGCGCGAACGGCTTGGCGAGATAGTCGTCGGCGCCGAGCGTGAGGCCCTGCACCCGGTCGTGCACCGCGTCGCGAGCGGTGAGGACCAGCACCGCCTGCTCGCCGCCGCGCGCGCGGAATTTCTTCAGCCAGGTGAAGCCGTCGATGCGCGGCAGGCCGATGTCGAGGATCACCAGGTCGACCTCGCTCACGCGCAGCGCCGCGTCGGCGGCGGTGGCGTTGTCGACCGCGTCCACCACATAACCTTCGCGGCGCAACGTCTCGGTGAGGCCGTTGGCGAGGAGAGGGTCGTCTTCCACGATGAGGACTCGCATGCCCCATGATACCGGCGTTGCGAGACTCAGATTCATGCAAGCTTGACGGAGCATAGTTCGCTTCCGTTTCCGTTTCTCCGCCGCGCATGAGATGCATCTTTCTAGGGCTCGCGATGGCCATCGCGCTTGCCGCGTGGGCTTGCTCCGCCCACGCGGCTTTTGGGGACTGCGCATCGCTTCCGCGTGAGCCGCTTTCGCTCAGCGCGGCGGAGGAACGCTTTCCACGCTGCAATCGCGACGTGCGCGCCGCGGAGCTCGCCGCCATCGGCGTCGCCGCCGACAGGCGCGTCGCAGCGCAGGGCCCCAATCCCACGCTCACCCTCGGCGCCTCCAACGTGAACCCGCACGTGGGCCTGGGCGCCGGGCCGTTGCGCGACAAGACCTTCGACAGCTCGCTTCGCATCGAGCAGCTGATCGAGCGCGGCGGCAAGCCCGCGCTGCGCCGCGCGCAGGCCGAGGAGCTCTACGCCGCGGCGCGCGCCGACATCGCCGAGCAGTTGCGCGTGCAGCGCCTCGCGATGCGCACCGCCTACTTCGAGCTCGCCGCGGCGCAGGAGAAGGTGCGTTTGCAGATCGACTTCAAGGCTCTCGCGGCGGAATCCGCGTCGGCAGCGAAGCGGCGCTTCGACGCGGGCGAGGTGGCGCGCGCCGAAGCCAATCGCTTTCGCCTTGATGCCGCGCGCGCCGCGAACGACGCCCTGCAAGCGGAAGCCGAACGCGACCGTGCGCGGCTCGAGCTCGCCAGGCTGATCGGCGCCGAGTCGAGTGCGCGCTCGCTGGTGGTCGAGGTCGCGTGGCCCGACAACGAGCCGACGCTGCGCAAGGCCGCGAGCGTGCGCTCGGACGTCGCGGCGGCGCGCCATCGCGTGCAGGCGGCGCAGGCGGGCCGCGAGCTCGCCCGGCGCATCGCCACGCGCGACGTGACCGTGGGTGTGCAGGCCGATCGCTGGCCGGTTTCCGAAACGAACGTCCAGGGCACCGGGATCTCGTACGGTCTTACTGTCTCCATTCCGCTGCACGTGCGCCATGCGAACGAGGGCGAGGCCGCGCGCGCTCTTGCCGACTTCGACTCGGCACAGGCGGTTCTCGCGCGGGCGGAGGCGCAGGCCGACGCGGAGGCGCGCCTTTCCGAGGCCGACTGGCTCGCTGCGCTCCAGCGCCTCGCGAGGGTCGAGACGGAAGTGCGCCCCGTGGCGCGCGATGTCGGGGCCGCGGCTGAATTCGCCTATGCGCGCGGGGCCACCGGCGTGCTCGACCTCCTCGACGCGCGCCGCTCGCTGAAGGCGGTCGAGCTCGATGAAGTGCAGGCGCGCGCCGACGCGGCGAAGGCCTGGGCGCGCCGCGAGGCCGCCACGGAAACGACCGAGGAATGATGATGAAGAGCCAGTCGTCCATCGAGGCGCTCTACGCGTTGATCTTCGCGATCTGCGTGCTGGCGGCTCTGCTCCTGCTTACCAGCTGCGGCGCCAAGGAGGCCGCGGTGCCTGAAGCGCATCCCGCGGTGCAGGGCGCGGCGATCACGTTTGCCAAGGACAGTCCCGCGCTCACGCGCCTCGCCGTGGAGAAGGTCGAGGCACCCATCGAGCGCACGCTGGTGCTGCCCGCGCGCCTGACCTGGGACGAGGAGCGCACTGTGCGCGTCTTCCCGCCCTTCGCGGGCCGCGTGACGCGCATGCTCGCGAAGGTGGGCGATCGCGTCGCCGCCGGCCA
>JBBRQA010000038.1:0-21546 GCA_038227085.1 Burkholderiales bacterium
GCCACCAGCTTCAACCGCCGCGTGCTCCTCACCGGCGAGGCGCCCGACGAGCAAGGGAAGAAGCGCATCGAGGACACGGTGCGCTCCATCGAAAACGTGAAGGAGGTCACCAACGAGCTGCAGGTGGCGGGCGCCTCCTCCATCGCCTCGCGCGGCAACGACGCCCTCATCACCTCGAACGTGAAGGCGCGCATGGTGAACAACGGCAAGTTCTCGCCCCAGCACGTGAAGGTGATCACCGAGGCGGGCGTGGTCTACCTCATGGGCCTGGTCACCCCCCCGGAAGGCGACGCCGCGGTCGAGATCGCGCGCACCACGAGCGGCGTGAACCGCGTCGTGAAGGTGTTCGAATACATCGGCAAGTAAGCGCGCCGTTCGTCGGCCCGAAGGCTACGTTCGGTATCGGACCGATTACAGCTGTATTTCACGGAGTGACACAACTCACTTCGAGATCCTGGCCCCTTGGACACAATCCCTGCACGACAAGATTGTGCAAAGGGAGACCATGCGGGTGCGTTGGGAAGGTGCAGGCGAGGCGTTGCGCTCGCCCATCCCGTGGGTGGCGCTGTCCGCCGCCCTCGCGTTGACGGCGGCCGGCTGGATCGGTCTCGAGCGTAACCGCTACGAAGACGCCCGCGCGCAGTTCGAGCGCCGCACCGAGACCGCGGAGGCGACGATCCGCTCGCGCCTGCTCGCCTACGAGCAGATCCTGCGCTCCGGCGCCGCGCGGATCGCGTCGTCGCCTTCCGTCTCGCGCGAGGAGTGGCGCGATTTCATCGCGCACCTCGGACTCGAGGAGCGCTTCCCCGGCATCCAATCGATCGGATACGCCGAGCGCGTCACGCCCGCGGAGCGCGAGGCGCACATCAAGCACCTGCGCGCGCTCGGGCTTATCGATTACGAGATCCGCCCCGCGCTGGAGCACGGCGACGCGTACCCGATCGTATTCAACGAGCCTTTCGTCGGTCGCAACGCGCGCGTGCTCGGCTTCGACATGTTCTCCGAGCCCACGCGGCGCGCCGCCATGGAGCGCGCGCGCGACAACTCCGAGGTCGCGATCTCCGGCAAGGTGGTCATCGCTGGCGACGCGTTCAGCGGCACGCAGTCGCAGCAGCAACCGGGTTTCATCATGTACGTGCCGGTCTTCACCAGGCAAGTGCGCACCGCCAATCGCGACGAGCGCGGCGCCGCGCTCACCGGATTCGTGTTCAGCCCGTTCCGCATGCACGACCTCATGCGCGGCATCCTCGACGAGGGCGTGCTGCAGGTGCTCGACATGCAGGTATTCGACGAGCCCTCACCACGTCCCGCGACCGAGCTTATCGACACGCGCACCGCGTGGCGCGTTACCCCCACCGAGGCCGCGCCCGCATTCTCGCGCCAGGCCTCGTTCCAGATGCCGGGGCGGATGTGGACCATCCAGTTCGTCTCGCGCCCCGAGTTCGACGCGATGCTGCAGCGCTCGCGCTCGTGGGGCGTGCTCGCCGCCGGGGTCTTCACCAGCGTCGTGCTCTTCTTCCTCACCATCGCGCTGGTGAGCGCGTGGAACCGCGCGCATGCCTTGTCGATGCGCGATCCGTTGACCGGCCTCTACAACCGCCGCGACCTCGAGGAGACCATGCGCCGCGAGCTGCCGCGCGCGCGCCGCCTGGGCGAGAGCGTCGGCGTGATCGTGATCGACATCGACCACTTCAAGCACCTGAACGACACCTTCGGCCACGACGCGGGCGACTTTGTCCTCGAGCGCACCGGCGAGCTCCTGCGAGCGGCCACCCGCAACAGCGATATCGCATGCCGCTTCGGCGGAGAGGAGTTCGCGGTGATCCTGCCGGGCGCCACGCTCCTGATCGCGCGCAACCGCGCCGAAGCGATCCGCGCCGCGCTCGAGTCCCTCGAGATCGAATTCGAAGGCAAGGCCATCGGCCCCCTCACCGTTTCAGCGGGCGTGGCCTCGATGCCTCCCCACGGACAGGACTGGACCCATACCCTCCAGCAGGCCGATCGCGCCCTCTATACCGCCAAGCAATCGGGGCGCAACAAAGTCATCGCCGCCGTCAACGACTAAAAACTGGGAAAATGGCTGGAAGGTGGTGTCAGGTACAACTTCATGAGTCGTACCTGACACCACTTTCCGAACAAGTCGTACCTGACACCACTTTCCCATGACGCCCTCTTTCGAAGCCAAGATCTGCGATCCCGCAAAGCTCGCCGCCCGCGCGGCGGTGCTGCCGCGCCCGCTCGTCTTCACCAACGGCGTCTTCGACATCCTGCACCGGGGGCATGTGACCTATCTCGCGCAGGCGCGCGCGCTGGGGGCCTCGCTCGTGGTGGCGCTCAACTCCGACGCGTCGGCGCGGCGCCTGGGCAAAGGGGACGACCGCCCGATCAATGCGCTCGAGGACCGGCTCGCGGTGATCGCGGCGCTGGAGAGCGTGGCGGTGGTCACGTGGTTCGAGGAGGACACGCCGATCGAACGCATCCTCGCGTGCCGCCCGGAGCACCTCGTGAAGGGCGGCGACTGGAAGGTCGACCAGATCGTCGGTGCGAAGGAGGTCGCGGGGTGGGGCGGCAAGGTCCACTCGATCGCATTCCAGCACGACCGCTCGACCACCAGGCTCCTTTCGAGAATCCGCACATGAACGACCGCTCCCCCGCCGACCTCACCGAGCGCCTCGCCGCGATCGTGGGCGAGCGCGGCATCGTCACCGGGGAGCACGAGCGCAAGCCCTTCGAGACCGACTGGCGCGACCAGTATCACGGCCACGCCGCCGCGGTGGTGAAGCCCGCGAGCACGGACGAAGTCTCGCGCGTCGTGACGCTCCTCGCGCAGCGCAAGATCCCGATGGTCCCCCAGGGCGGCAATACCAGCCTGTGCGGCGGCTCCGTGCCCGACGATTCCGGCACGCAGGTGGTCATCAACCTCTCGCGCATGAACCGCGTGCGCAACGTCGACACCGGCAACAACACCATGACCGTGGAGGCGGGCTGCGTGCTCGAGTCGCTGCAGGACCTGGCCCACGAGCACGGGCGCTTCTTTCCGCTCTCGCTTGGCGCGCAGGGAAGCTGCGAGATCGGCGGCAACCTTTCCACCAACGCCGGCGGCACCGCGGTGCTGCGCTATGGCAACACGCGCGAGCTGGTGTTGGGGCTCGAGGTCGTGCTCCCGGATGGCCGCGTGTGGCATGGCCTGCGGGGACTGCGCAAGGACAACACCGGCTACGACCTGAAGCATCTCTTCGTCGGCGCGGAAGGCACGCTCGGCATCATCACCGCCGCGGTGATGAAGCTCTTTGCGCGGCCGCGCAGCCGCGCTACCGCGTTCGTCGCGGTCGAGAGTCCCGCCACCGCGGTCGCGCTCCTCTCCAATCTGCGCGAGACGTGCGGAGAGCGCATTACCGGATACGAGCTCATCTCGCGCGTCTGCGTCGACCTCGTGCTGAAGCACATGCCCGCGACGCGCGACCCCCTTGCGTCGTGCCATCCGTGGTACGTGCTGGTGGAGCTTTCCGACAGTGCCGCGGGCGACGCGATCCGCGGCGTGATGGAAGAAGCCCTCGGCGCCGGCGCCGAGGCGGGCCTCGTCCCCGACGCCATGATCGCGGCCAGCGAGACGCAGCGCGACGCGCTCTGGCAGATCCGCGAGGACATCACGGAAGCGCAGAAGCTGGACGGTCTCTCGATCAAGCACGACGTCTCGGTACCGGTGAGCAGCGTCGCGGAGTTCATCGCGAGCGCCGGCGCGGCCCTCGCGGCGCGCTACCCCGATATTCGCGTCGTCGCGTTCGGCCACGTGGGCGACGGCAACATCCACTACAACTGCTCCAAGTCCGAGCGCCAGGACGCCAGGGCGTTCTTCGCGCAGGCGACCGACGTCAACCACGTCGTCTACGAGGTCGTGAACTCCCTGGGCGGCTCGATCAGCGCCGAGCACGGCCTGGGCGTCCTCAAGCGCGAGGAGATCCGCCTCTACAAGAGCCCGCTCGAGCTCGAGATGATGCGCGCCATCAAGAACGCCCTCGACCCCCACGGTCTGATGAATCCTGGCAAGGTCCTTTAGAAAAGTGGTGTCAGGTACAACTTGAAAAGTCGTACCTGACACCACTTATTTTCAAGGCCGCTCCTGGAGGGGATTGCGCATCCAGCCGGTGATCACGTCGAGGGCCTCCTGCTCCATGCCGATGTAGCCGTGATAGTGCAGCGGCCCGCATGGATCGCCGTGTGCCGAGCCGCCGCCTTCGAGGATGACGAGCTTCTTCGCGGGCGCGCGCGTAAGCCCTTGCAGGATGCGCGGCGCCTCGCGCGCGCTGCACGAGGGACACGCGTCGAGCTTGTGGTGCACGACCAGCACCGGGACCTGGATCGCGGCCAGATCGAGGCCGCCGACCCGCACCGGCGACGTGCGGCTGCCGCTGGTGACGCTGGAGGTGAGCACGACGCCGGCAAGCTGGGCGGGATCGATCCCGATCGCTCCCGCCGCCGCGGAGATCGTGCCCAGGCTGGTGCCGACCAGCCACACCGGCTTGCCGAGGTCATTGCGCACCCGCTCGACGACCATGCGCAGGTCCGTGACGTGATCGACGCCGGCGCGGAAGTTGGGATCGAGCTCCACGCGGTCGCTTGGCTTGCCGACGATCGCGACGTTGTAGCCCGCGGCGGCGAAGAGATCGCGGCTCCTCACCAGGAAATTCGCCGAGGTGGGGACGCCGTTGGCCATGCCGATGCCGCCCGCTCCGCCGGGGAGCAGCACCACCGTCCCGGCCGCGCCGGGACGCTCCATCAGCCAGTAGCCCACGCGCACGCCGGGCCGCGTGTCGATGGTGACGAGGCGGTCCGTGGCGGATGCCGGCGACGCCGCGAGCGTGACGAGGAGCGAGGCGATGCGAAACATGTGAGTCTCTACTCCCGCCAGCGCTCCGCCTGCATCCGCACGACGTCCGGGAACGAGCGCGTTTGCTGGAGGCGCTCGCGCAGCCACCGGCTGTCGTTCTGCGCGCGCGCGGCGAGTGCCGCGAGCGACATCAGCGGCAATGCCGTGCCGAGCCGCGTCGCCGCGGACTCGAGCCTCTCGAGCGTCGCGAGCAGGTCGTCGGCGAGGCGCGCATGCGTGTGCGCGAGGGGATCGACCAGCTCCCCGTCGAAGCCGAAGCGACACGCCTGGAATCGGTTGTAGCCGTACACGCGATACACCGCGCGCGAGTCGTCGTCGCGTCGGTTGGCGAGCAGATCCGCGGCGAGGGTCTGCGCATAGGCCGCGAGCTGCGCGGCGAGCTCCACGGTGAGGGGCGTGTCGCAAATGCGGATCTCCACCGTGCCGTACTCGGGCTTGGGCCGGATGTCCCAGTAGAAATCCTTCATGCTCGCGACGATGCCGTAGCCCTGCATCTCGTCGAAGTAGGCGTTGAATTCCTCCCACGTGCGCACCGCCGGCATCTGGCCCGAGAGCGGGAAGGACGACACCGCGTGCAGGCGCGAGGTCTCGAACGACGTGTCCTCCCCCTGCGAGTAGGGAGACGACGCGGAAAGCGCGATGAAGTGCGGGATGTACGGCGCGAGGCGATGCGTGAGGTACACCGCGTCGTCGCCGTTCGCCACGCCGATGTGGATGTGCTGGCCGAACACCGTGAACTGCTTGGCGAGGTAGCCGTACAGGGTCGAGACGCGCTGGAACCGCTCGGTCGGGAAGATGCGCCGCTCGGCCCACTTGTGGAACGGGTGCGAGCCGCCGCCCGCGACGGCGACGTTGAGCCGGTCCGCGGCGACGACGATCGCGTCGCGCACGCGCCTCAACTCCGCGAGCAGCTCGTCGTAGCGCCTGTTCACCGCCGAGTTGATCTCGATCATGCTCTCGGTGATCTCGGGCTTCACCTCGCCTTCCAGCTCCATCTTGTCCAGGCGCGCGAGGAGGTCGGGCGCGCCGCGCACCAGGTTGTAGTCGTGCCGGTTCAGCACCATGAGCTCCAGCTCGATGCCCATGGTGAGCGGCTCGGACGATTTGAAATCGAGCGGCATCGGCCGTTACGCGCCCGGCGCGCGCGCCGCGTGCCGGTCGGTGGCGAAGCCGGCATCCTTGAGGGGCGCGGTCTCCCCGGCGAGCCTGAAGCCCCACTGCGCGAGGATTGGACCGGCGATCTCCATCACGATCAAAGCCGAGAGGAAGACCGCGCTCAGGTTCGCGCCGAACGCGGGGAATTGGCGCGCCACGTCGTGATGCAGCATGAGGGCGAGCGTCGACATCGGCATCAGAGCGCACGCGAGGCCCACCGCCTGCTTCGGCCGCAGCCCGCCGATGGGCGCTATGGCGAGAACCGCCACGAGCTTTCCGAGCATGCGCGCGCCGGCGACCGCGAGGCCCACTGTGCCGCCCAGCGCGAGCGCGCCCAGCGGCAGGCTCGCGCCCGTGATCACGAAAAGCACGATGTACAGGAGCCGGCTCGCGGGCGCGAGGTTCACGTTGAGCAGGTCGTAGTTGCGCGCATCGTTGCGCGTGAAGAGGCCGAAGGCGAGCAGCGACAGGATCACCGAGAGCTTCAGCATCGTCGCGAGGCCGACCGCGGCCACGACGATGCCGGCGATGAGCGTGAAGTGCAGGTCCTTGGTCTTGTCCACGCTCCGCGCGGCCCAACGCGCGAAGCCCGCCACCGCCGCGCCCAGCATGAGCGAGCCCAGGAAGAGATACGCGGGATGCAGCAGCGCCGTCTCCACATCCATGCGTGCCTCGATGTGCGCCGTGGCGAGGAGGATCGTGGTGATGATGGAGGCGAGGAGGCTGTTCAACGCGACGAGATTCAGCGCGCGTTCGGTGACCTGGCCCTCAGCCTTGGTGTCCTGCACGATCAGCATCACCACCGCGGGCGAGGTCGCCATCGCGATCGACGCGGCGATGCCGGACTGCACCGGCGGGAAATCGAACACCAGCAGCGTCGCGAACACCGCGGCGAAGGTGAGGAGGCTTTCGGCGAGACCCGCGGCGGCGAGCGTCCAGTCGCGCTTCATCCACTGCAGGTCCATGCGCCGCCCGAGATCGAAGAGCACCAGGCCCAACGCGAGGTCCACGAAGATGCGCGCATCGTCGAGGAGGAGGTCGAGGCCGATCAGCTGCGCGAGCGGCGCCATCGCGAATCCCACCAGCACGTAGCCGATGACGCGCGGCAGCTTCACGCTCCTCGCCATCTCGCCGCCCACCATGCCCGCGACCAGCAACACGCCGAACATCAGCGGGAAGCTCAGCTGGAACGGCAGCGACGGAAGGAAGCTCAGGCTCATGGACACAGTAGAATGGCGCGAACCCGCTTTGGGCATCGACCGTGAGCAAAAGTTTCTTCCAGAACACCATCGCGCTCGTCTATGACTTCGACGGCACGCTCTCGCCGCAGCCGATGCAGGAATATACCGTGCTGCCCAAGATCGGCGTCGAGCCCGCGGCATTCTGGGCGATGGTGAACGCCGAGGCGCGCGGCACCGAGAGCGACCCGATGCTGGTCTACATGCGCCACATCATCGAGGCGCTCGATCGCGCGAAGGTCGACGTGAAGCGCGAGGACTTCGCGGCGATGGCGTCCGCGATCGAGTATTTCCCCGGGGTGGCTACCTGGTTCGCGCGCATGAACGGCTACGTGAAGAAGCGCAGCAAGGGCGCGGTGAAGCTGCAGCATTACCTCATCTCCGCGGGGCAGAAGGAAATCCTCGACGGTGTCTCCATTCGGAAACACTTCAAGCGCATCTACGCGTCCGAGTATCACTTCAACCACCATGGTGTCGCAACCTTCCCCAAACTGCTGGTGACCGACACGCTGAAGACGCAATTCCTGTTCCGCATCAACAAGGGGCTCGAGCTCGTCACCCAGTCGATCAACGAGCACATGCCCGAAGCGGAGCGGCCGATCCCGTTCGCCAACATGATCTACGTGGGCGACGGCATGACGGACGTGCCGTCGATGGCGCTCACCAAGAAGAGCGGCGGGCATACGGTGGCGGTGTTCGATCCCAAGAAGGAGAGCCAACGCGCCACCTGCGTGAAGCTGCTCGACGCGGGCCGCGCCGACTTCATCGCCGCGGCCGACTACCGCAAGGCGAGCAAGCTTTCGCGGCGGGTCGAATTGCTGCTCGACGCCATCATCGCCGACGTGGCGTACCGGCGCGAGGCCTTCGAGGTGCGGCGCGAGAGCCGCGCGCGCAAATGAGCGCCTTGACCTTCCTCGCACTGCGCAGGCTCGCCGACGGGCATTTCCACTCGGGAGAGGATATCGCGCGGTCGCTGAATCGCTCGCGCGCCACATTGTCCGAGGCGCTGAAGCGCGCTCCCGACCTGGGCGTGGAGCTCTTCAGCATTCCCGGGAAAGGCTACAAGCTCGCCGAGCCGCTCGAGTTTCTCGATGCTGGGTTGATCGCTTCGCGATTGAAGGCGATGGATGCGGGCGTGACGCTGCAGGTCGTCGATGAGATCGAGTCGACCAGCACGCGCTTGCTGCAGCTCGCGCAGGAAGGCGCGGCTTCGGGGACATGCCTCGCCGCGGAGTGGCAACGCGCGGGGCGCGGGCGGCGCGGGCGCTCGTGGGTTTCCAGCCTCGGCGGCTCCCTGACCTTCTCGCTGCTGTGGCGCTTCGAGCGCGGCGCCGGGCATCTCGGCGGGGTGTCGCTCGCGGTGGGCGAAGCGGTGGCGCGCGCGCTCACCGAGAGCGGCGCGGAACGCGTGCAGGTGAAGTGGCCCAACGACGTGGTCGTGGACTTTCGCAAGCTCGCCGGGATCCTGGTCGAGACCAGCGGCGAGATGCAGGGGCCGAGCGTCGCGGTGATTGGCGTCGGTGTGAACTACCGGCTCGGCGAGCGCGTGCTCGATCTCATCGACCAGCCGGTGACCGACGTCGCGCAGTGCTCGCCCGCGCTCACCTCCCGCAGCGAGCTTCTCGCGCGCCTGCTCGGCACGCTCGCCGCATCCCTCGAGGAATTCGACCGCAACGGCTTCGCCTCTTCGCGCGATTCCTGGCGCTCCATGCACGCCTACCAGGGCCGGCGCGTGCGCGTACTCCCCGGCCGCGACGCGGCCTTCGATGCCCAGGTGACCGACGTGGCTCCCGACGGCGCGCTCGTCGTCACCACCCCCGACGGCCGCGTCGTCAACCTCTCCTCCGCCGAGATCTCCCTCCGTGGAAAATAAGTGGTGTCAGGTACAACTTAAGGATTCGCACCTGACACCACTTTTTGGGGCGCCATGATTCTCGCCATCGACGCTGGCAACACCCGCATCAAGTGGGGGATGCACGACGGCCGGGATTGGAAGTCGCTCGGCGCGATCGCTACGCGCGATTCGGCCACCATTCATGACGCGCTGCGCTCGAGCTTCCCCGCCGACAAGGCGATAGCCTCGAACGTCGCCGGGCCGGAGGTGCGGGCGGATATCGCGGCGGCATGCGCCCGCGGCGGAATCCAGGTCGCGTTCATCCAATCCGAGCGACGGCAGGCCGGAGTGGAAAATGGTTATCGCGATCCGGCGCAGCTCGGCACCGACCGCTGGGCGGCGCTCATCGCGGCGCATCACCTGGCAGAGGCGGGCGACAAGCTGGTGGTCAACGCAGGGACCGCGCTCACCATCGACGCCCTCACCGCGGACGGACGCTTTCTCGGCGGCCTCATCGTCCCCGGTCCCGCCTTGATGCGCCATTCGCTGGATCGCGGCACGGCAGGTCTGCGCCTCACAGAGGGCACGCCGAGGGACTTCCCCGAGAGCACGCCCGACGCGATCACCAGCGGGGCGATCCAGGCCGCCGCGGGGGCGATAGAGCGCATGGCGCATGTCATGGCCGCGCGCGGCTCGCCGCCGGGCCGTATCATTCTTTCCGGGGGCGCGGCGGCCGAGATCGCCGGGTCCCTTTCACTCACCACCATCCTTCACGAAAACCTGGTGCTCGACGGCTTGGCCCTGATCGCCCGCAACGCCTGAACGTGTCTCGCTTCCTCTTCTTCCTGCTGCTGCTGGCCACGCTCGGTCTGGGCGTCCACCTGTGGCTCTCCGCTGCCGCCGAGCGCACCGACTTTTCCACGCGCGAGCGCAATCGCGACGAGGTGCGTATCGTGGCGGTGACGCCGCCCACGGTCGCCGCGCGCACCGCCGAGGAGACGCGCAAGACCGTGCAAAGCCTCTCCGGGGCCGCCTGCGTGGAATTCTCCGGGATCGCCGCCGCCGACTTCCCCAAGGCGCGCGAGGCCTTCGGCGCCCTGAAGCTCGGCAATCGCATGGTCGAGCGCCGCATCGAGGAGATCACGCGCCACTGGGTCTTCGTCCCCCCCGCCAGTGACCGGCGCAGCGCCGAGGTGAGCATGGCACAGCTGCGCCGCCAGGGCGTGAGCGACATGTCGATCCGCCCCGACAATGCGATCTCGCTCGGCGTGTTCTCCACTGAGGAGGCCGCGCGCCGCTTCCTCACCTCCCTCGAGGCGAAGGGAGTGAAGGGCGCCGAGGTGGGCCCCTTCATCAAGGAGCTGCGCGAGATCGTGATGATTGTGCGCGAGCCCGACACCGAGACCGTCGCCCGGCTTGCCCTCCTCCAGCGCGAGTACGCCAACACTTTGCTGCGCGCCGTCGCGTGCCCCGTCGAAACCAAATAAAGTGGTGTCAGGTACGACTTAATGAAGTCGTGTCAGGTACAACTTTACTGAAAAGGTGGCCCTTGCGCGGCGCGTGAGCGCCGATGGCACGGCCCGACCGGCAAGCCTTCCGGATTGCCTGCAGCTCCGCCTCGTCCAAAGGCACCGAGACGAGAGCTTGATACGCCTTGCGAACCGATGATTCGTCGCGCCCAAGAACGCCGATGGCGGGATGGGGAACGACCAGCGGATTGGCCTCCCCCAGACTGTAGAAGCGATGGCTCGACCAGGCGTATTGCTCCGGAGCCGCGGCAAGCCCGGCACGCACCGGATTCAGGTCGATGTAGCGATGGCAAGTGATGAGGTACCGGTCGGTGGCCACCAGCGACGCGTGGAATCGCCCCTCCCACAGCGTCCCGGTTCGCTCGTAGCGGTGATTGAAATAGCCCGCGTAGCGGCGGGAGGCGGAATGCATCGCCTTAGCGATCGAAGTAGGTTCGGATGGGGTCAATAGCATGTGCAAGTGGTTGCTCATGAACACATAGGCATTCACCGCGACCTGGTAATGATCCGTCGCCTCTTTGATGCACCGCCAAAGGAACCGGTAATCTGCCTCACAATGGAAGATGCGCTGGCGGTTATTCCCCCGATGCGTGACATGGGAGGGGTAGCCGGGAACGAATTGACGAGGAGATCGAGCCATATGGGATCAACGTGTCACCCGGCTTCCGGAGGACGCCGAAAGACGTACCTGACACGACTTTTCATGTCGTACCTGACACCACTTCTCAAGTTGTACCTGACACCACTTTTCGTGGCGGGCTGCGCGCTTATCGACCCGCACAACATGATCGGGCGGCAGATCGGGGAGGCGACGTCGCTGCCGACGCAGGTGGTGGTGCCGCCGAAGGGCGCGACACTTCGGCCGGAGGAACGCGAGATCGCGTTCGATTTCGTGTGGCAGACGATCGACCAGCATTACTACGACGCGAAGCTGAACGGCGTCGACTGGAACGCGGTGAAGGAGCGCTATCGGCCCCTCGCGCTCGCCGCCAGGGATGACGAAGCGTTCTGGGACGCGCTGGACGGCATGACGGGCGAGCTCAAGGATGCGCACACGCGCGTGGAATCGCCCAAGCGCGTCGAGCTGCGCAAGAACGACGAGGCCATCACGCTCGGCTTTCTCTTCGTGCCGGTAGCGGGCAAGCTCGCGGTCTCGACCGTCAATCCCGACTCCGACGCGTGGTGGGCGGGCGTTCGCCCCGGCATGACCCTCGCCACCATCGGCGGCGAGCCGGCGATGAGCGCCTACGAGAAGCTCAAGCTGGAAACGCGCCTCGACTCCACCGAGCGCGCGCGCCACATGCGCGCGATGCGCAAGATCGTCTCGGGAGACCTGGGCACTCGCGAGTCGTTCACCTTCGAGCGCGCCGACAGCACGCGCTTCGACGCCACCCTCATGCGCCGCAAGATCCAGGTGCGGCCCGGCGAAACCCATCGCGTGTTGCCTTCGGGCTTCGGCTACGTGCGCTTCGGCCAGTGGTCACTTTCCCTCACCAACCGCGCGATCGCCGCGCTGGGCGAGCTGAAGGACACGCCCGGCATCATCATCGACCTGCGCGGCAACCCGGGCGGTGCCGTGCAGGCCGTCAACCAGATGCTCGAGCGCTTCTTCCCGACGCGTACCGCGATCGGCCACTCGATCACGCGCACCGGAAAGCCGATCGCCTTCCTCATGGGCACTGTCGAGATCATCAAGCTCAAGCGCGAGATCGAGGGCGACAGGGACGCGTACAAGGGCCCGGTGGTGATCCTCGTGAACGCCGGGAGCGCCTCCGGCAGCGAGCTCTTCGCGGCGACCATGCAGGCCGCGGGCCGCGCGACCGTGATGGGCGAACCCAGCTGCGGCTGCCTCCTCGGATTCCTCGGCTACGCGCGCATTCCCGGCGGCGCGGAGCTCGCGTACAGCGAGGTCGGCTTCGTGATGGCCAACAACAAGCGCATCGAAGGAGAAGGCGTGATCCCCGATCGTCCCGTGCCGTTAACCCTCACCGACCTGCAGATGAACCGCGACCGCACGCTCGAGGAAGCGCAGGCCGCGCTCGCGACCATGAAGCCGTGGAGGCCTTGATTGGACAAGGCCCCCGGCGCGACGGCGCTCAACCCCGGAGTCCAGCGCCGCGAGGTGTTCGCGTGGGCGATGTACGACTTCGCCAACTCTGGCTACACGACCGTCGTCCTCACCGCGGTCTTCAACGCGTACTTCGTCTCGGTGATTGCGGCCAACGCCGACTGGGCGACCTTCGCATGGACGGCCGCCCTCTCCGTGTCGTACGCGATAGTGATGGTGATCGGCCCGTTGCTGGGCGCATGGGCCGATGCGCACGCCGCGAAGAAGCGGCTCCTCGCCTTCTCCACCGTCATCTGTATCGCCGGCACCGTGGCGCTCGCGTGGTCAGGCCCCGGAGCCGTCGCGTGGGCGGTGATCTTCATCATCGTCTCGAACGTCGCGTACTCGATGGGCGAAAACCTGGTGGCGGCCTTCCTGCCCGAGCTCGCCAAGCCGGAAGCTCTCGGCAAAGTGTCGGGCTGGGGATGGAGCCTCGGCTACTTCGGCGGCATCCTCGCGCTCGGCATCTCGCTCGCCTGGGTCATGACCGCGGAGTCGCGCGGTTCGACCTCGGCAGACGCGGTGGCCGGCACGATGGTGATCACCGCGGTGGTCTACGCGCTCGCGGCGCTGCCCACCTTCCTGTGGCTGCGCGAGCGCGGGGAGCCGGCGAGCGTTCCCGGCGCGCGCGCGGCGATGGCGCGCCTCCTCGAGACCGCGCGCTCCGCCGGGCGCTACCGCGATCTCCTCCTGGTGTTCGCCTGCGGCGTCTTCTACCAGGCGGGCGTGGCGACCGTGATCGCGCTCGCCGCCATCTACGCCGAGCAGGTGATGGGCTTCAAGACCAAGGACACCATCATGCTGGTGCTGGTGGTGAACGTCACCGCGGCGATCGGCGCGTTCGGCTTCGGCTACGCGCAGGATCGCATCGGGAAAGTCTGGGCGCTGCGCGTCACGATCGTAGGTTGGATCGCGATGACAGTGGTCGCGTATTTTTCCCAGACGGCGGCGATGTTCTGGGTGGCCGCGAACCTCGCGGGGCTGTGCATGGGCTCGAGCCAGTCGGCGGGCCGCGCCCTGGTCGCTTTCCTCTCGCCGGCCGGGCGCAGCGCGGAATTTTTCGGATTGTGGGGTGTTGCCATACGACTGGCCGCGATCCTCGGGCCGCTCACGTACGGGGTGGTCACCTGGGTCACCGGCGGCAACCACCGTCTCGCGATCCTGCTCACCGGGGCGTTCTTCGTGATCGCGCTGGCGATCCTCGCGTTCGTCGACGAGCGCCGCGGACGCCGGCAAGTGGAGGGGCCATGAAACTTCCCACGTTTTTTCTTTCGCACGACGCGCCGACCCTCGCGGTGGAAGAGACGGACGAGACGCGCGCATGGGCGAAGCTCGCCGCCGAGCTGCCGCGCCCGCGCGAAATCCTCGCCGTCTCCGCGCACTGGGATACGGACATGCCGATGGTGAGCACCGCCTCCAAGACGCTGCGGGCCTCGCTTGCGGGACCGTTGCGGCGCGCGGCCTCGACCATAGCGCGTGGGTGCCGCTCAAATGGATGTATCCGGCTGCCGACATCCCGGTGACACAGCTCTCGGTGCAATCGCGGCGTGGCGAAGCATCACCACGAGCTCGGCAAGGGCCTCGCGTCGCTGCGCGACTACGGCGTGTTGATCCTCGCCTCCGGCGGGATCGTGCATAACCTGCGCGAGATCCAGTGGCAGGCGCGATCGACGAGCCCCTCGACTACCGCGCGAGCGCCCCCGGCGCCGTGCGTAGCCACCCCGACCGACGAGCACCTCGAGCCCTTCTTCGTCGCCCTCGGCGCCGGCAGCCTCCCCGCCCGCCGCCTCGAGCTCGGCTTCGCCTACGGCTCGCTCGGCATGGAAAGCTTCGTCTTCGGCTAGAAAAACGGTGTCAGGTACGACTTTTACATTCCGGGGCTGGGATCTGAAATGTCGTACCTGACACCACTTATCAAGTTGTACCTGACACGACTTTTTGGAAGCTCGGCGCGCACGAGGTCGGGGCGGTCGCTGATGATGCCGTCGACGCCGAGGTCGAGGAGGCGCTTGATCGAGGCCACGTCATTGACGGTCCAGGCGACGACCTTGAGGCCGAGCGCGTGCGCTTCGGCGAGCGTCGCGGCGTCGAGGTCGCGGTGGAAGGGCGACCAGATCGCGCCACCGGCGGCTTTCACCATCTTCGGCACAGAGCCATGGTCGCGCAGCTGGAGGCCCGCGGTCCAGGGAGACTCCCCGCAATCGGCAGGCTTCGTATCGGGGGATCCGGCCCCTGCCCCGGTGCACACGTTGTCGAGGAATTTCTGCCGCGCGGTGAGGTAGACGGTGGGCATCTCGCGCGCTTCCTTCTGCACCAGGGCCAGCGTGCGCCAGTCGAACGACTGGATGGTCGACCGGTGCTGCATCCCGGCCTTGCGAATCTCCGCGATCAGCGCGCGCGTGAAGGGCGCGAACGGCAGCGTCTCCTCGGGAGCGAGCGGCGACACCTTGGTCTCGATGTCGAAGAGCACGCTGCGGTTGCCGGACTTCTCCACCATCGCGAAGAGGTCCGCCAATCGCGGAATGCGCGTGCCGTCCACCGCGACCTGATCGGGAAAGCCGTTCGCATAGTTGCTCGCCGGATTGAGCCGCCCCACGTCGTAGGCGGAGAGCTCGGCATACGTGAGGTCGTGGATCGCGGGCCCGCGCGCTGCGAGCCACTTGCCGTCGGGCCCACGCGCGAGGTCGGAGCTCACGCGCGGATCGTGGGAGATCACTACCACGCCGTCGCGGGTGATGGCGGCATCGAGCTCGAGCGTCGTCACGCCGATGGCGAGTCCCTTCGCGAACGCGGGCAACGTATTCTCGGGCGCCAGCCCGCGCGCGCCGCGGTGCCCCTGCAGGTCGAAGGGCGTGGCGCACGCGCCGAGCATGCAGGCCAGGAAAAGCGCGAGAAATGATTTCATCTCGCGATTATTGCTTAGTGCGGCGCTAAGCACGATGATGGCGTCCATGGCCGGCCAAAAGAAGAACCTCTACGAGATCCTGGGCGTTCCCCGGGACGTCAACTCCCTCGACATCGGCCTCGCGTATCAGCGGCGCACGGCGGAGTTGCAGCGCGCCGTGCCCCCGGATCCGGGCGCGCAGTCGTTCGTGCACCAGGCGCACGAGATCCTCTCCAATCGAGAGCGCCGCGCAGCCTACGACGCCTCCCTGGTCACCGCCGCCGAGAAGGCCGCCGCCGCGGAACAGCAGGAGCCGGATCTGGTCCTGGAAGGCGGCGAGGAGGAAGTCAGGCCACGGCCGAAGTATCTCGTGCCCGCCATTGCAGTAGCCGGCGTGCTGCTGGTCGCGATCTTCTTCGCACTGCGCCCGCACCCGGAGGCGCCCAAGCCCGCCGAGCCCGTGGCCGTCGCGCCCCAGCCCGCGCCGCCGCCGCCGCCCAAGCCCCTGGGGCCCGAGCAGATCCTTCCCGCCGCCCTCCTGTCCGTAGGGCGCGTGATGAGCTACGAGATGTCGGGGCGCGCGGTGCCGCTCGGCATGGCTCTCGCCACCGAGCCGGGCACGATGATCACGACATGCCACGGCATCCCGGGCGGCTCGCAGCTCGTGGTGCGTGTCGGCCCGGACTCCAATTCCGCGAACCTCACGGTCACCGACGAGATGCTCGACCTGTGCAAGCTCGCGATCACCGGCCTCAACGCACGCCCGCTCGCCATCGCGCCCGGCGAGCCGCGGCCCGGCGACAAGATCTTCGCCCTCGGCGTGAACGCCAAGGGCGACTTCGCGCTCACCGAGGGCACCGTCAAGGTGTTGCGCCCGTCGCCGCAGGGCAAGGTGATCGAGATCTCCGTGCCGATCGCGTCCGGAGGCAGCGGCGGCGCGGTGTTCGACACGTACGGCAGGATCGTCGGCATCGCGACCACCCCGCACGCCTTTGGCGCCAATTTCAACATCGCGATCCCGTCGTCCTGGATCGAGACGATGCGCACGCGCGAGCGCGCCGCCGCCAAATAGCGCGCCTAGCGCCGCCGCCGCATCACGAAGGCGGCGATGGCGGCGCCCGCGGCAAAAGCCGCCAGCGCCGCGAGCGAGAGCAGGCGCCACATCGTCAGGTCCCAGCTCTTTTCGCCTCCCACCGGCGGCCCGAAGGTCAGCGCATCCGTGTCGTTCGGCAGCGCGCCGATCGTCGTGACCTGCCCGGTAGCCTGGTCGATGCGCACGAGGTCCGCGAGCGCGGGCGCCGCGCCGTTGGTGTTGACGGCATAGAGAATTCCGGGCGGAGAGCCGGCGAGGCCATTGATCAGCTCCGGATAGCGCGCACCCCACAACGCCAGGCTCGAGATCACCGCGCCGGTATGCAGGTCGATCGTATCGAGGCTTCCCTTGCCGCCCGTCGAGGCGATTCGCGCCTTGCCCTGCAGGATGTCGAAGCCGCCCTTCGCCGCGCTGCGAGCGCGGGGCGCTCCGAGCTTCGTGACCGCGCCGGTCTTCAGGTCGACCTTTCCCGCCTGGCTCGTTTCCGGAATCCAGACGTAGAGCGTGCCGTCGTCGTCGAACGACAGGTCGGAGCCGTTGACGCCCATGTCGCCCACCAGCGTCACGTCTCCACTGCGGGGATCGACGTGGACCAGCGAATGCGGGATCAGCGCGCTGTTGGGCGCGGTGATGCCGAAGAATTCGGCGCTGCGAGGCTCGATCGCGAGCCCGTCGAGGCCGATGCTGGCGCGCCCGTCGAGCCGCAGCGGCGCCATCAAGGTGCTCGCGGCCGTCTCCGGGTCCACGCGGTAGAGGCTCCCCTCGATACCCCGGTACGAGGGATCGGAGTACGTCCGCACGCTCACGGCGTAGAGCACCTGCGCCTGCGCGAGCGCGCAGAGCGAGATCCCCGCGAGAATAGGGGCGACGGTGGCAACGATGCGGCTCGATATCATTCGAAGGCCTCCTTCGATTTCTCCGATTCTGCGCGGCGCGCCACGGAGCAATACAGCGTCGGCAGCACGAACAGCGTGAGGAGGGTCGCCGAGATCAGCCCGCCGATCACCACGATGGCCAGTGGACGCTGGGTCTCCGCGCCGATCGCATGCGACAGAGCCATCGGCAGGAGCCCCAGCATCGCGAGGAGCGCGGTCATGAGCACCGTGCGCAGCCGCACCAGCGAGCCCTGCACCACCGCCTCGCCGATCTCCAGGCCGTCCATCTGGAGCTGGTTGAAATAGGTGACCATCACGACGCCGTTCAGCACCGCCTGGCCGAAGAGCGCGATGAAGCCGATGGCCGCCGAGACCGAAAGCGGAATGCCGGTCACGTAGAGCGCGACGATGCCGCCGATCATGGCGAACGGGATGTTGGCGATGATGAGGAGCGCGCTCTTGAACGAGCCGAACGCGTCGAAGAGGAGCAGGAATATGAGTGCGATCGACAGCGGCACGATCCACGACAGCCGCTTCATGGCGCGCTCCTGGTTCTCGAATTCTCCGGACCAGGTGACTTCGTCGCCTTCGGAGAGCTTCACGCCCTCATTCACGCGCGCCTGCATATCCTTCACCACGCTGCCCATATCGCGGTCGCGTATGAACACGCCGATGGAGACCACTCGCCGGCCGTTCTCGCGCGCGATGTTCATCGCACCCGACACGGAGCGGAAACGGGCGATCTGCGCGAGCGGCACCTGCGCGCCGTTGGGCGCCGCGACCAGCAGCTTGCCGAGCTCGCCCAGCCCGCGCTCGCCAGGCTTCAGGCGCACCACCACGCTGAAGTGCTTCTCGCCCTCCCACAACTCGGAAGTGGTCTTGCCGGCGAGCGCCGTCTCGATGAGGTCGTGCACGTCGCCCACGTTGATGCCGTAACGCGCCGCCGCGGCGCGATCGATGTCGACCAGGAACTGCGGCAGCGAACCGTCGCGGTCGATGAAGGAGCGCACCACGCCGGGCACCGTCGCGATCTTCGCGAGGATCTGGCGCGCTTCGGCATTGATGAGGTCGAGGTCCTCGCCGCGCACCTTGATCACGATCTGGCCGTCGACCTGGGAAATGCTCTCCAGCACGTTGTCGCGAATCGGCTGCGAGAACGAGGGCTCCATCCCCGGGATCTCCGAAACGGCGCTGTCCATTTCGCGAATGAGATCGTCCTTGTTCTTGCCGCGGCGCCATTCCGACTCGGGAACGAAATCGACGAAGAGCTCGGCGGAGTTGAAAATCTTGGGATCGGTGCCGTCGTCCGGGCGGCCGACCTTGGAGATCACCGTGCGCACTTCCGGCACCGTATGCAGCGCACGGCGCACCGCGCGCAGCTGCTCCTGTGCCTCGGCAGGCGACACCGATGCGGGCAGTGTCAGGTTCACCCAGATGGTGCCCTCGTTCAGCTCGGGCAGGAACTCGCTGCCGAGCCGGGTCGCGAGTCCGAGCGTCACGAGCAGCATCGCGACCGCGAGGACCATGATGAGACGCGGCCTCGCGATGCCTTTCCTCAGCAACGGCTCGTAGCGCGCCTTCAGCCACTCCACCAGCCGGTTGTCGCCGTGCGCGACGTTTTTCTTCAGGAGCTTCGCGCAGAGGAGCGGCACGAGCGTAAGCGACAGCACCAGGGAGCCGACCAGCGCGGAGGTCACCGTCCACGCCATCGGGGAAAAGATGCGGCCCTCGTGGCGCTGCAGCGTGAAGATCGGGATGTGCGCCGCGATGATGATGATCATCGAGAACACCGTGGGCCTTCCCACCTCGACGGCCGCCTCGACCACCTCGGTGTAGCGCGCGCGCGGGTTGGCGAGCTGCTCCTTCGGCATGTTTCCGAGCCGGCGCACGATGTTCTCCACGACGATCACCGCGCCGTCGACGATGATGCCGAAGTCCATCGCGCCCAGCGACAGGAGGTTGGCGGGGATGCCGACCAGCGTAAGGCCGAGGAACGTGGCCATCAGCGACAGCGGGATCACCAGGGCGACGATGAGGGCGGCGCGCAGGTTGCCGAGGAAGACGAACAGCACCAGCATCACCAGCATCGCGCCCTCGGTGAGGTTGGTGAACACGGTGCCGAGCGTCTTGGCGATGAGCCACGAGCGGTCGTAGTACGCCACGATCTCGACGCCCTTGGGAAGTACCTGCGCATTGACGTACGCGATCTTCCCCTTGACTCCCTCGAGTACGCGCGAAGGATTCTCGCCCTTGCGCATGATCACGATGCCGTTCACGATGTCGTCGGCCTCGTCCTGGCCCACCAACCCCTGCGCGGGCGCCGAGCCCACGCGCACGTCGGCGAGGTCCTTCACCAGCACCGGCGTGCCCTTGTTCTCCGCGACCACCACCTGCGCGATGTCCGCCGAGGTGCGGAAACTCCCGAGGCTCCTCACCAGGAATTGCTGCCTCCCCTGGGTCACCGCGCCACCGCCCGCGTTGCCGTTGGCGCGCGAGAGAGCCGTAAAGAGCTGCGCGAGCGTGACCTTGTAGTCGCGCATCCGGGCGAGGTCGGGATTCACCTCGTACTGCTTCATCGTGCCGCCCATGGTCACGACGTCGGCGACACCGGGCACGAGGCGCAGCTGCTTCTCGACGACCCAGTCCTGCAACGTGCGCAGGTCCTGCGGGGAGAGGTGGTCGCCGCGCAGGCGGAAGCGGAAGATCTCGCCGATCGCGGTGGCGAGCGGTGCGATCTCCGGCTCCACCCCCTGCGGCACGTCGACGCCGCGCAGCCGCTCGAGCACCTGCTGGCGCACCAGCTGGTCGTTGGGCTTCTCGTTGAAGGTGAGGATCATGAAGGACAGCCCGAACTGCGTGTGCGAGAAGGCGCGCACCACGTTCGGCACCGAGCTCATCGCGGTCTCGATCGGGATCGTCACCTGTCGCTCGACCTCCTCGGCCGCGCGCCCGGGGTAGAGCGCGATGATGTTCACCTGCGTGTCGGAGACGTCGGGAAACGCCTCTACCGGAAGCTGCTGGAATGCGATGACGCCGGCGACCGCGAAGATGAGCGTGCCGAGAAAGACGAAAAGCGGCTGGTGCAGGGAGTAGGAGACGATGCGCCGAATCATTTCTTCGCCGCTTCCTCGCCCGCGCGCGCCGAGGCGAGGATCTGGTCGAGGAAGAGGTTGCCCGCGACCACCACCTGCTCGCCTTCCTTCAGGCCCGAAAGAACCGGCATGCGCCCGTCGAGCTCGCGTCCCACGCGCACCGAGCGGCGCGTGAACGTGTTCGCCTCGCGCACGAACACGTAGTTGCGCACGCCCGAGAGGTACACCGCCTTGGCGCTCACCGTCGGCACGTCGCCCTTCGGAACCACGAGGCGCGCCGAGACGAACATCTCGCCTTTCAGCGTGTGCTCGGGATTGGGCACCGTGCCGCGCACCTTGAGAGTACGCGACACGGGGTCGACGAAGTCGGAGAGCTGCGTGAGCGTGCCGGCGAACGCGTCGTCGGGAAACTGGTTGCTGGTGATCACGAGCGGCGTGCCTACCTTGAGAAATCCGAGGTCCGACTCGCTCGCATCCACGATCACCCACAGACGCGTGGGATCGGTGATCACGAAGAGGGGGTTGCCGGGCTGGTCGGGACGCAGCTCCTGGCCGGGGTTCAGGTTGCGCTCCACCACCGTGCCCGCGGTCGGGCTCTTGAGCATGAACTGGTTGCCGGTGCCGATGCCGTGGCCGTAGGCGCTCAGGCGGCCCACGGCGCGGTCGGATTCGGCGCGCGCGCGCGCGAGGTCCGCGGTGGCTTGCTGCAGGTCCTTGGCGCTCGCGACGCCGTGGTCGTGCAACTCCTTCTGCCGGTCGAGCGCCTGGGTGACGAGCGCGAGATCGGCTTGCGCCTTGCGCGCGTCGGCCTGCGCCTGGCCGAAGTCCGGCGACATCATCTCGGCCAGCGC